>NZ_JBHWBZ010000001.1:0-4815 GCF_042735475.1 Kitasatospora sp. NPDC059577
ACGGCTCCGGCGGCTACCTCGTCCTCACCGAACCCTGGCCCTCCATGCTCCGCACCATCTGGGGCGACGACCAGCGCTACATCGACACCTACTGGTCCCGCTTCGAAGGCCGCTACTTCGCGGGCGACGGCGCGAAGAAGGACGAGGACGGCGACATCTGGCTGCTCGGCCGCGTCGACGACGTCATGCTCGTCTCGGGCCACAACATCTCCACCACCGAGGTCGAGTCCGCCCTCGTCGGCCACCCCTCCGTCGCCGAGTCCGCCGTCGTCGGCGCCACCGACGCCACCACCGGCCAGGCCATCGTCGCCTTCGTCATCCTGCGCGGCGGCGCCACCGAGAGCCCCGAACTCGTCGAGGAACTGCGCGCCCACGTCGGACGCACCCTGGGCCCCATCGCCAAGCCCAAGCAGATCAAGGTCGTCGGCGAACTCCCCAAGACCCGCTCCGGCAAGATCATGCGCCGCCTCCTGCGCGACATCGCCGAAGGCCGCGAAGTCGGCGACACCACCACCTTGACCGATGCCACCGTGATGACGTCGATCCGGGCCACGCTGGCCGCCGCACCGACCGACGCGTCGACCGCCGCACCGACCGCCGTCTGATCGGACCTGGCTTCCGGGCCGCCGCCCGCGCCCGGCCCGGCCGTCGGCCGACTCCGGGCGTCACCGGTCGTACCGCCGACACCGGTCGTACCGCCGGGACCGTAACCGTCGACACCGTAATCGTCGCCGCCCGTAACCGACTCCGGTCTGCGTCGGTTACGGGCGGAGCGGACCTCGGTCGGCCGGACCGGCCGGCGGCCCGGGAGCCGTACCGCACCGCTCGAACCGCCGGGGAGGAAAGTCCAGTTGTCCCACAGTCCCGCGCGCGCCGCCGCGCAGACCACCACAGCGCTTGCCCTGCTCACCTGCTTCCTGGTGGCGCGTCAGGGGAGCCCGGTGGCGCCGAGCACGGAAGCGCCGCCATCCACCGCCGTCATCGGCCCGGAGCGGCCGGGTGACCGCGACGGATCTCTCCTGCGTGAGCCGGTCGGCCGGACCGGCAGGCAGGTGGCTCTGCCGGGGGTCGCACCCTGGCGGCCCGGGTCCGACCCCGGGCAGCCGGGCAAGGCCGGGCAGCCGGGCGGGGCCGGGCAGTCCGGCGCTGTCGGGCAGCCGGGCGGGGTCGGCACCCTGACGTCCCGGCCGGCGGCGCTGAGGATGACGGCGGCCGGAGTCGGTGGTTCCCGCGCGGCCGAGGGCGCCGCCGTGATCGCCATGCCGGAGAGCGCGGAGGAGAGCCAGGAATGGTCCGTCCGGCCGGTGTCGGAGGACGAGGTGGTCGTCCGGTCCCTGCTGGTGGGCACGGACGAGGACGCGCCCGCGGCCCTGGTGCTCACCGCCGACCAGGACGGTTCGGTCTACCTCGCGTACGAGCTGCCCGACGAGGCGCAGCAGGACGGGGGCCAGCGGTGGAGCGTCGTGGACGCCTTCACCCCCCTGGGGCCCCCGGGGGGCGACCCGTCGGACGGGCGGGCCACCACCCGGCTGCGGCTCCACGCCCACCGGGGCGGCTGCCTCGTCGAGCAGGGCTACGGCGAACGGCTCGGCGTCGGCGGCTGTGACGACCCCCGGTCCCGGTGGACCGCCGAGGGGTTGACGGGCTGACGGCGCCGGGCCGCGGCCGGTGGAGCCCGCCGCTCAGTCCACGGAGGCGGGCAGCAGGTGCAGCACGTCGCCGTCGGCCAGGCCGAGGGACAGGGGCGTGCCCTCGGGGTCGAGCTCCGGACCGCCGGGGTGCCGCAGCACCCACGTGCGTTCGCCGGCCTCGGGCCCGGCGACGTACCGCAGCACCATCGGGAGCAGCCTGGTGATCGGCACCGCGACGGGCAGGGCCAGTTCGACGAGGCCGTGCGGGCCCACGATGGTCAGCCGGCGCACGGCGCTCCCGGCGGAGAGCGTGGTCAGGACGGTCATGCGGCACCTCGGGTTTCGACGGCGATGGGAAGCCGGAGGTGGCGGGCGGGCCGGCGCCCGCGCCCCGACCTGCGCGGCACGGCAGGTCGGGCACGGGTCGGGCGGTGCCTCGGGCACCGGGTGCGTCCGGCGAACTCCGGTGGCCTCACGATAGGAACGGAGTGTGCCGGAGGGCATGACGAGCGGGACCGACAGGATTGCGGTCCGGGACCGAAAGCGTTCCGCCGGTCCCGTCCGCTTCGCCGGGCCCGGGCAAGGTCGGGCCTGTTCCGGTCCGGGTCGGTCGTGTCCGATCGGCGCCATGGCCACGGCCGGTGTGGGTGGTCGGTTCCGGAACCGGTGCCGGATCGGGTGTCGGAACCGGTGTTGGTGCTGGTGCTGGTGCTGGTGCCGGAGCCCGGTGCCGACTCCGGTGCCTCACCGGGCGGGTCTCAGAACTGGATGTCCGGGGCCTGGAGGACGATGCGCAGGCTCTCGGCTGCGCGGTCCGCCCCGATCTCGTAGCGGAGCCAGACGTTCTGCAGGGTCTCCCCCTCCCGGTCGCCGGGCACCATCACCCACAACAGCAGGCCCCAGGCCACCGCCGGGTCGTGGCCCTCCACCTGGCCCCCGAAACCGACCGGGACGGCGACGCCGATCCGGGAGGGCGGGTCCTGGGTGAAGTCCGGCGGGGCGAAGTCCGATACGTCGTCGCCGGCCAGCACGACCGGGGTGTCGATGACCTTGAGCCAGTGGATCTCGACGTCCTCGACGATCCGTTCGAGTGCGACGGCCAGCCAGCCTCGCACCACCGTCTCGGTGTCGGTCAGCCAGCCCAGCGGCCCGTCCGGGTCGGTCGCGCGGGTGAGGTCGTCCCGGGGCGGTCCGAAGTGCTCGTTCTCGACGGGCTCGCCGACGACGTTGCCGTCGCGGTCCACCTCCCACCAGCGCCTGATCGACTCGGGCGGCGCCCAGCTGTCCGAGGAGTACTCCCCGGCCACCTCGTAGATCCAGGAGCCACCCGGCCCGGCGGGCGGCAGCACCGGGTCCTGCGGCCCGGCCGGACGCGTGGTGCCGCCCGCCGGCAGGCCCCGCAGGGCGTCCTGCGGTACCTCGTGCGGCGGCGTGTGCGGTGCGTCCTGCGGCGGCTCGTGCGCAGCGTCCTGCACCGTGGCCTGCGGTGCGTCCTGCGGTGCGTCCTGCGGTGCGTCCTGCGGTGCGGGCGCCCGGTCGTCCCGGCGCTTGCGGCTGAAGATCCCCATCCCTGACCCCTTCCCCCCTCGGCTTGCGGGGGATTCTTCCCCAAAATCCGCTCCGCGGAGCACAGTCGGCCGAATTCGGCCGTTGCCGTTGCTCGGAACCACGGTTCGGCGGCGCGGTGCCCAACCGCGGCTCGGAAGTGCGGTGCGGAACCCGCCGTGCTCCCTCGTCCCGCTGCCGCCGGGGGAATTCGCGCGGGACGCCCCGGCGTCGGGCCTGGGAAACGCCTCGCCCGTGCATCCCGTTCGACCGTCAATTTCCGGACAGCCGGGGTGAACTCCCAGGTCAGGGCGGATTGTCAGTGCCTCACCGTAGTGTGGAACCAACGTCGGAGGGGCGCGCTGGAAAGGCGCCGGAAATGGCGCCACAAGGGCGTTGGAAAAGGGGTAGCGGAATGGCCGCGAACAGGATCAAGCACAAGGTCAACCACGTCTCGCTCGTCGTCGACAAGTCCGGTTCGATGCGCCAGCACGAGGCGCAGCTCGTCCGCGTGGTGGACGAATTCGTGAAGGGCCTCCAGGAGGAGTCCGACCGGCTCGGCCACGAGACCCGCATCAGCCTCTACGCCTTCGACCACGAGGTGCACAACCTGGTCTGGGACATGGACGTCAAGCACCTGCCGTCCCTGCGCGGCCTCTACAAGGTCGACAGCGGCGCGACGGCGCTCATCGAGGCGGCCGTGAAGTCCGTCGACGACCTGAAGAACATCTGGGAGGGTTACGGGGAGCACTCCTTCCTCCAGGTCGTCGTGACGGACGGCGAGGAGAACGCCTCCGGCTACTCGCGGATCGGCAAGATGCACACCCGCATGGGGGCAGGCCCGGGCAAGGCCGTCCTGCACGAGTGGATGGGCCGCATCCAGGGCGCCATGGACGACCTGCCCGACCACTGGACCTCGGCGATCCTCGTCCCCAACTCCCTGGCCAAGCGCACCGCCCAGGAGTACGGCTTCCCGGCGGGGAACATCGCGATCTGGGACGCGGACTCCACCAAGGGCGTCGAGGAGGCCATCGGCACCGTCAAGACGGCGGCCACGAGCTTCCTGCGGGGCCGGGAGAAGGGCGTGCGCGGCACCAGGAACCTCTTCACCATGGGCCAGGACCTGAACACCGCCGACGTGGCGGCCAGCCTCGACGCGCTGGACGCCGGCAAGTACGTCCTGGTCCCGGTCGACGAGCAGGCGCCGATCCGCGAGTTCGTCACCCGCACCGGGCACGCGTACAAGACCGGTTGCGCCTACTACGAGTTGTCCAAGCGGGAGAAGATCCAGGGCAGCAAGCAGCTCGCCGTGGCGGAGAAGGACCCGGCCACCGGCCGGATGACGGGCAAGGTGTTCTCCGGTCCGGCGGCCCGCCGACTGCTCGGCCTGCCGGCGTCGGAGGTCGCGGTGAAGCCGGGCGACAACCCGTCGTACACCGTGTTCGTCCAGTCGACCTCCGTCAACCGGAAGTTGGTGCCGGGCACCAAGCTGCTGGTCATGCTGTAGCCGAGCCGAGCCACCGTGGGTCGGGGGGGGGGGGGGGGCGCGCCCGCGCGCCGCGCCCCCCCCCCGGGGGCCCCCCGGCCCCCCCCCCCCCCCCCCCCCCCGCGGGGGCGGGGTAAAAACACACACACCCAC
>NZ_JBHWBZ010000001.1:4825-120097 GCF_042735475.1 Kitasatospora sp. NPDC059577
TGGGCTGCGTCAGATGTTTAAACGCGACCGCTGGGGGACTTGCTGTCGCCGAGCCGCGCCACGGTGGGTGGTGCCGGGGGTAGCGCCCGGCACGGCTACGGCCCACGGCGCGTGCGCACCGTCGTCCCGCTCAGCCGCGACGGCCCAGCTCGACCGCGCGCCGGAGGTCGCGGACGTAGGCCTCCGGCTGTTCCCAGGCCGCGAAGTGGCCGCCCGCCCGGTGTTCCACGTACGCGCGGACGTCCAGGAACGCCTCGGCGTAGCTGCGCGGCTCCGGTTTGGTGTCGTGTGCGAAGACGGAGAGCACGGTCGGGGTGTCGATCCGGTCGGGAAGGTCGACCGGTTCGGTGTAGGTGCTGAAGGAGGTGCCGATCGTGCCGGTGGCCCAGTAGGCGGTGACCCAGGTGAGGAGTTCGTCCGGGGTGAAGGCCGGCCCGTCGGACCAGGATTCCAGCTTCTCGACGATCCACGCCGCGAGCCCGGCGGGGGAGTCGCCGAGGGCGACCGCGAGCGTGTTGGGTCGGGTCGACTGTTCGGCGATGTACCCGCCCTCGCTCCGGAACCACTGCGCGCAGCGGCGGAGGTGGTCCGCCGCCTCGGGGGTGAGCTTCGCCGGGTTCGCGGTGAGGGCACGCTGCGGGGCGGTGTTGGTGAGGTGCAGGGCGGCCACCCGGTCGGGGTGCCGGGCGGCGAGGAGTTCCGCGACGGTGCCGCCCACGTCGCCGCCGGACACCGTGTAGCGGGGGTGTCCGAGCCGGTCCAGGGCGTCGGCGAGGATTCCGGCGATCCGGTCGGCCGACATGCCGGGCGTGGTGAGCGGGGGCGCGAACGGGAAGCCCGGCAGGGCGGGCACGATCACGTGCACGTCCGTGAGCAGCGGCAGGACGCGTTCGAACCGCAGCACCGAGTCCGGCCAGCCGTGCAGCAGGACGACCACCGGGGCGTCGGGGTCCGCGGACCGCTGGTGGATCATCCGCAGGTCGGTGCCGCCGGCCGGCACCGTCACCCAGGGGAGCGCATCGATGCGGCGCCGGTGCACGGTCCAGTCGTAGGCGTGCTCCCAGTGGTCGAGCAGTTCGTCGAGGTGGGTCCCGCTGATGCCGCGCCGCTCGTCCTCGCTCCACGGGGTCGTGACGCGCCGCGTGCGGTGGAGCCGTTCCCTGATGTCGTCGGTCATGTGTATGAGCGTACACACGATGTGTATGCTCATACACATGACTTTGCGCAATGCGGCCGCGACCCGGCAGCGGATCCTGGACCACGCGCGACCCCAGTTCGCCCGACACGGGTACGCCGCCGTCACGGTCAAGGGCGTGGCGGACGCGGCGGGCGTGTCGCCCAACCTCGTCACGCGCTACTTCGGCGGCAAGGAAGGCCTGTTCCTGGCGGCGACCCAGGTGGAGATCCCGGTCTCCGGCTCCTTCGACGGCGACCGTTCCGAGCTGGGTCCGCGCCTCGCGGCGAGCATCGTCCGGCGCTGGTTCGGCACGGCCGGTGAGGACCCGCTGCTCGTGCTGCACCGCGCGTCCGGCGAGCGCCCGCAGGCGGCGGAGGCGCTGGCGGCCTTCCTCGACGCCAACTCGCTGGAGCCGCTGCACCACTACCTGCGCGACAGCGGCCTCGACGACGCGGAGGCCCGCCGCCGGGCCGAGGCGATCGACGCTTTCGTCCTCGGCGTCTCGACCCGCCGCCGGGTCCTGCGCTCCGACCTCGGCGACCCCGCCGACCTCCAGGCCTGGCTGGGCGCGACCATCCAGCGCCTCGCCGACGGCTGAGGTCCGGCGGCCCGGGGCGGGTGGTCGGGCCCGGCGGCGGGGCACCTGCGCCGGGGCGTCCTCAGGAGGTGCGCGGGATGTCCTGCGGCTCCGCCCCGGTGAGTGCCGCGAAGCCGGCGCAGAGCAGGTGGACGCTCCGCAGGAACTTCTCGTCCTGGCTCGGGCGGGGGATCGACGGGCCCATGAGCAGGGGGAAGCGCGCGCACAGGTCGGCGTAGAGCTCCGCGGTGACCGGTGGTGGTGCCGTGGGCCGGTTCTGTTCCTGCAGGACGAAGCCGGTGACGTGGCTGAGCAGGGTGTCGGCCGCGATGCCGCAGTGGTCGGCGGGCAGGCCGGCGTCGAGGAGGGTGCGCAGCAGGCGTTCCATCAGGGAGAGGGCGCCGGTGCTGAGCACGCCGGGGCTCTCGGCGAGGAGCAGGGCTCCGCCGGGGTGCTGCTTGATGCTCCGGCGCAGGGTGGTGGCCTGTGCCTCGATGCGGTCCTGCCAGGTGGCGGCGGGCGGGAGGGCTGCGAGGGCCTCGGTGCCGGCGTCGTGGGCCTGCAGGCAGACCCGGTCGGCCATCAGGGCGAGCAGTTCGTCCTTGCCGCGGACGTGGTAGTAGAGGCTGCCCGCGTGGGCGTCCAGGCGGTCGGCGACCTGGCGCATCGACAGGTTCTGGTAGCCGACCTCGGCGAAGACTGCCATCCCCGCGTCGACGATGCGCTCCTTGGTGAGCTTCATGCCGTCCACCGTACAACGTTTTCCAACACCGTTCGAAAACTGTGCTACGTTTGCGCCATCAGATTTTCGAACGGTGTTGGGAAGCACCGTCACCCGGGGGAGGGGCGGACACATGGAGGCGATCGTCTTCAACGTGACCACGGCCGCGCTGATGGTCATGATGGTCAACTGCGGGCTCGGCGTGGTCGGCCGTGACACGCTGCGCGGTCGTCCGCTGCCGTGGGCGGCGATCGTCCTGAGCGCGCTCGCCGTCGGCGGCGTCCTGCTCCAGCTGGTCTGGACCGGCGCCATGGACGCGCTGGACGCCGACCCCGCCAGGTCCGGCTGGTGGCGCGAGTTCACCTCGGTGTTCATGCAGAACGGCGGCCTCTTCGGCGGCCTGTGGAACCTCGTCACCCTCGCCGCCGTCGCCGCGCTCGCCCACTGGTACTGGGGCGGCTCGCTCACCCTGCTCTTCTTCCTCGCGGGCATCGTGCTGCCCGGCCGCGTCGACACCCTGCTCGGCCTCGGCGACGGCCCCAGCACCGACCCCCGCAACTTCGCCGGCAGCTCCGGCGCCACCTACTTCCTCGGCGCCACCCTCGCCCTCGCCTTCCTCACCCGCACCCGCCTGCCCAAGGAGATCGCCCTGGCGGCCGGCGTCCCGGCCCTCGGCCTCGCGATGTGGCTCGCCCAGGACAACGGCCACGGACTGGTCTCCGTCTACGGGTTCGCCCTCGGCGCGGCGGCGTGGGCGGTGCGCAGCCGCCTGGCCCGCCCGGCGGCCGACCGGACGGCCTGAGACTCTGAAAGCCTGATGCTCTGACGTCCTGAAGGCCTGACGACGGTACGGCTTGACGACCGTACGGCCTGGCGGAGTCGGCCCCGAGTTTCCGGAAGCCCGTCGCGCGGGGGCGCGGCGGGCTTCCGGTCATGCGTCCGCGTTCGGCGAGGGAACCGAGCAGGCCGGGCCCGAGTGATCAACAACCAGACCGCGAACCGGACCACCCGGGCCGGCAACCACCGGATCAGCGCCGCGATGCGCGGCCAGGCAGCAACGCTGGAGCGGCTCCGCGTCGACCGACAGCTCGAACAGGCCATGGTCCATGGCCCCGACCCGCTCCACCTCGCCCAGGTCTTCGGGCTCGACGAGAAGACCGCCATGCGTGACGCGGACTCGGCCCGGCGCCTCCTGGAAACCAGTGCCGAATCGTGGACCGTCGTGACAGCGTCGGCGGATGATCAACGCTGAGGACCTGGTCGGCAGGCACCTACTGAAGGTGACGACGTCCTGGCACCACTACCAGGAGACCGAGCCCTCCCTCCTGCACCTGTGGTTGCACATGGACGGCCTCGGCCCCGTTCGGTTCCACACGCCGGGCGACGGGCTGTCCCTGGAGATCGACCGGCCTCACGGCCCCTACGACATGGGGGAGTACGGCCACACCACGGTCGAGGACGACCTGCCCGACTTCCCCATGACCCGGCTCGTCGGCCAGCGGATCGTCTCCATCCGGGAGATCCGCTACCAACACGACAACTACGACTTCGCCATCGGCATCACCGTCCAGTTCCCCGGTGGCACCATCCGCATCCTCAACCTCGCGGACGAGATCGTCCTGGCCCATGACCAGCACCTGGGGCCGGTTGAGGAGCATCTCCACGAGGCGACGCCACCCACGAGCCAGGACGCCTCGCCGTGAGTCGGCACGGAATGCGAGGGTCGATCCCTGCAGAGCACAACATCCGACCCGCGGGTTCCCGCTGAAGAGCCTTCAGTTTCCCTGAACCCACGGGGCTCACGGGGCATGAGGAACATCGGAACTGAGGTTCTGGGGTGCCGGAGCCTTCGGCAGGCGTGTTGATCGACTGTCTGGAGCTCCGGGGGCGGGGGCCTCTGGTGCGCGGTGACGGAGTTCGGCGTGTGGTGGGAGCGCTTCGTGCTCTACGTGGCGGACCCGGCCGACCGGTCGTGGTCGTGCGTCCGCCGGTCCCACGACGAGGTGGTGCCGAGCCCGTGGGTCACGGCGGACGGCGTCATCGCCGTCTCGTCCGGGGGCAGGCTGCTGCGCTACGGGCGGGGCCGGCGCCGGTGGAGCACCACGAACCTGTGGCCCGTGCTGCGCCGTCCCGGACTTGCGGTCCGGTGCCGGTGCCGCAGCCGATGCCCGTTCCGACACCGGTGTCGACGTCGAGGTCGCCGTCACCGGCATGGCGGTGGCGGGGGACCGGCTGCTGCTCGTCGTAGGCCCGTCGGGGGAGGGGACGCGCGGGGGCCGGGCTGTCTGCTCGCTCCCGCTGGACGGCAGGTCCGCGGAGGTCCTCTTCGACCTCGGGGACCCGGACACCGAGGTCCTCGCCGTGACGGTCTGAGTGGCGGGGCCGCGGCTGTCGCAGGTGCGCAGTACGGTCCTGTCATGGCAGCCAGAATCGATCTGACCTTCGACTGTGCGGACGCGGGGCTCCTCGCCGCGTTCTGGAAGACGGCCCTGGGGTACGTGGACGAGCCGCCGCCCGCGCCGTTCCGGACGCGCGAGGAGTGGCTGGCGCAGTTCGACCTGCCGGAGGACGACTCCGAGGACGACGGCGCCTGGCTCTGCGATCCCGAGGGAGCCGGGCCCCGCTTGTGCATCCTCAAGGTGCCCGAGCCGAAGACCGCGAAGAACCGGCTCCACATCGACGTCCGGGTGCCGGGACACGGCAGCCCGGCGGAGCGGTGGGCCCGGATCAGGGCGGAGTCCGCGCGGCTGGTCGAAGCGGGCGGGACGGTCCTGGAGGAGTTCGACGGGCACCACGTGGTGATGGCGGACCCGGAGGGCAACGAGTTCTGCGTCGCCGCCGCCCCGGCCGGGCGCTGACCCGGCCGGCCCCGTCCTCAGTGGGGCGCGACGGCGTACTGCCGGTGGAGCGACGTGACTTGACCCAACCAGAACTCCCACCGAGCGTGCTTCGAAACGCCGGGCGGGAGCAAACCGAGTTGCCTGGCCAGGACATAGAAGCCGGGGCCGGCGTCGTTGGCGTCCAGGTAGAGCACCAGGGCCGAGATCATGAGGCCCGACTTCGGGTAGTTCCGGTCGACCATCAGCCCCAGTAGGTGCCCCAACGCCGCTCTCTCGCTGGCTTGTTCGAAGTCGAAGCCGGCGATGCCCGTCCTGCGGGCCAGGGTGGTGTCGAGCTCGGTGTACGACGTCACCTTCTGCAGTCGAGCGCGTTCGATGAGGAACCCGAGGCCGGTTTCGGTCAGCAGGTCCCAATCGTCGTCGCTTCGGCCGTACGCAGTCATGGGGTTGTTCCTTCGGAGTCGGCCGACCAGGGTCGAGCAGGGGGGTGGTCGGGCTGAAGGAGTGACGCATCGGCTGGGCCCTCTCCCGGGGGCATCCGGAGGACGGCGAGGCGCGTCGAGCGGCCCGTCGTGGGTGATCCGAGCCCCGGCGGGAGGCGCCGCCCGGCAGTCACTGCCGGTGATCTTCAGGGCCCGGCCTGTACTCCACCCGATACCGGCGGCCCAGCTGGAGGATGTCGATCTGAGTCACGATGTCATCATCCTGGTGGACGCTCGGATCCGCCAGGTGCAAGTTGTCAGTGCCGCAGGGAAGTTCACGGTATTCGACGGCCGCAGTGACGGTTCGAGCAGCGCTGCTTCCTTTCAGGCCCGGCTCACCGGTGAACGGGTGTGCGAACAGGGCCCGCTTCACCAGCCCTCCACTCCAGGAGGGAAGAAGGCCCTTTCGTCCGAGCGGACGGAGACGGTGCGCCCGTGCTGCCGGGCAGTGGCGCAGCGAAGGTCACTGTCCTGCCACCGGCCACCTTTGTCCCCGATTCACCGAGCAGAACTCCCTTGGCCTGAGGAAGAATTCGGGCTGTGGCACTTCCTGATCTCATAGGCCCCTACCGCCCGCTGGAACGCATCGGTGCCGGCGGCATGGGAACCGTCTTCTACTGCCTTCATCCCGAGACCCGGCGGCCGCTCGCGGTGAAGGTTCTTCATGCCGACCACGCACAGGACGTGGTGCATCGTCGGCGATTCGCCCGGGAGGTCGCTGTCCTGCGGAAGGTCGAAGGCCCGTACCTGGTGCCACTGGTCGACGCCGACCCGGATGCTGCGCAGCCGTGGCTAGCCACGCCCTACGTGCCAGGCAACACCCTCCACCAGCACGTCCGGTGTCACGGGCCGCTGACGGATGAGAGGCTGACGACGTTCGCCGCCGCGACCGCCCATGCTCTCGCCTGCATCCACTGGGCCGGTGTCGCACACCGGGACCTGAAGCCCACCAACGTCATCCTCGCCGCAGACGGCCCGCGCGTCCTGGATTTCGGCATCGCCCATCACCTCGATGCCACCGTCGTCACCGCGACGCGCATGACCACCGGAACTCCCGGCTGGATGGCCCCCGAGCAACTCACCCGGGGTGAAACCACCACGGCCACCGACGTGTTCGTGTGGGGCGTGCTCGTGTGCTTCGCTGCGACCGGTCGCCATCCCTTCGGGAGCCCCACCGGCATCGACTTCCGGATCGCCAACACCGCCCCCGACCTCGGAGGCGTCCCCGAACGCCTCGCCGAGCAGGTCATGGCTGCCCTCGACCGGGACCCGGTGAATCGGCCCGCCGCCGACGCCCTGGCCGAGGCCGTTGCGGCCGTCTACGGCCCGGGCGGCACCCAGATGTTTCCCACCGTGGCGTTCACCCGGGTCGTGGACACTCCCGCCCGGGAACTGCCGCCTGCCGCGGCGCTGCCGCCCTCGCACTGGGACGTGCCCGCAGCCGACACCGATCTCACCGAGGTCCTCGCGCGTGCCGTTGCGGACGCACGGACCGAGGTACGGCCGACGGTTCCGCCGGTCGATGCGCCGCCCCCGCGCCGCCCCTTGGACGCGGTCCTCGGCAGCAGCACCGGGGTCCGCGCCCTCGCCGGTGGCGTGGCGCTCGCCGCCTTCACCACCGGCCTGGTCCTGGCCGTGACCAACAGCGGCGGCGACCGGGCTGGCACCCCCACTGCCGCCGTGACCGCCCCGAGCCCTGCCGGTACCGGTACCGCCCCGGGCAGCCCGAGCGCCACGCCCAGCGAGCCCCTGAGCTCGTCCCCCGCCCCGACCCTCACCCGGACCGCCCTGCCGGCTCCGCTCCCCACCCCGACCGCGATGATCCAGAGCCTCTTCGGTGGCATGGGCATCACCGTCCCGGGTGAGTGGCTCGTCACCAAGGATCCGCGGAACGACGGCCCGGCGGCGCCGGCCAACGGCGCAGGCGTGTCCCTCGGCCGCTACCAGCCCGCCGGAGGCGGCTTCGCGGGCATGCTGATCGCCTTCGACCCCAGCGAGACGGCCGACCGGATGTTCCCCACCGACCTCAGAGCTTCCAGCATCCTGTGGGCCGGACAGGACGGTGGTGATTCGGAGACGATCACGTCCGCTCACGCCGGTCCGCTGGTGTCCGTCGGCAACCGCAAGGCCCAGAGCTGGACAGTCCGCACCGACCTGCTGCCCGACTACAACGGCACCCGCACCCATACCCACCGGGTGTGGTGGTTGCCGGCCTCGCACATCCGGATCACCACCTACGGGGACCTTTCCGCGGCGCAGGACCAGGACGTGGACCGGATGATCGCCTCGATGACCCTCGGCCCGGCCGACATGCCACTGGACTGCGCCGACGCGATCTCCTATCTGGACCGGATCCACGCCCACGCCGGCAATGCGAGCATCGCCGGAGTCGGCTGCGCCTCCCTGGCGTTCGGCCGGAGCACCGGCGCGCAGGACCCCGGCACGATCAGGACCGGTACCGAGGCGGCCTGCGTCGCTCTCGCTCAGGGCTATCTGGAAGGGGCATATGGCACCCCGAGCGACGAGCAGTACGCGGCCGACCGCAAGAACTGCGATCTACCGGTGAAGAGCTGACATCGAGGTGGGCGCGACGGCGCTGACCACCTTCGTCTGCGTCGGAGCTGTCCGCGGCGGGGTAGGGGGCAGAGTCAGGAGCGGGTCCGGCACAGCTCCAGGACGAGGTCCGTGATCAGGCACCGCAGCGCGGCCGTCTCGACCACGGTCGGTGCTGCCCGGAGCCAGGAGACCCGGGCGCAAGAAATCGGCTGCCGCCGAGCCGACATGTGCTTCATGATCACGCAGGCGGGAGTTCGAGCTGTCGCCTCGGCCCTTCGACGACCCAGGAGTCGGCATGCCAGTCGAGTTCGACATCCCGGAATTCCCCGACGAGGAGCCGCCCGGCCAGATCGGCTGCCGGCAGAAGCCCTGGGACGGCGTCCTCGTCCGGGTGGACCGGATCCCCTTCAAGGCCGGAGACGAGCTCACCTTCGACGTCACGATCTGCGGCGACGTCCTCGGGCAGATCCCGGCTGCGACGGTCCAGGGTGTCGTGAGTATCACCGCGGACACCACCACGGTCGACTACACCATCCCGTGGGGCGGCGTCCTGGACGCCGTTCCCGAAGGTTCCATCACGGTCTTCTACAGCCTCGCCCCCGCCGGCGGCGGCAGACCGACGACCTCGGAGACCGCCGTGGTCCGGTACTCCCGCCGGCAACCCGGCGGCGCCGTCTGCGGCCCGAACGGCTGAACAAACGGCAGCAGGCACGTCGAGGGCGGTCCGCCGGATCGTCGGCGGTCCTCGCCGGCGTCGGCCTTCGCCGTGAATGCCGGCTGAGGCAACGGAACTGCCGTCCCACCGGCCGTGTGCCCGGAGGCGGGTCCCTTCCGGGACCGCCTCCGGGCGGGGCCTGCTGGGGGTGGATCCGCTAGAAGCTGACGATCTGCAGGAAGGTGCCGGGGTTGTCGGTGTAGTTGTTGCCGGTGACGTAGAAGGTGTGGCCGTCCGGGCCGACCGTCAGGTTCGAGCCGTGTTCGAGGTCGAACTCGGCGAAGTTCTCGCGCGGGACGGGCCGGTTGGTCGCGGTGTCGTACGCGGCGACGGTCGGGCTCGGCAGGTCGGTGTCCTCCAGCACGTACAGCCGGTCGCCGCGCGGGCTCAGCGCGAAGCCGGGGATCTGGCGCATCCCGGTGCCGAGGTCGATCGTGGCGGCGAGGCTGTCGGTGGTGAGGTCGATGACCTGGACCCGGCCGTCGGGCCTGGTCAGCGCGTACAGGCGGGTGCCGTTCGGGGCGAGTGCCAGTTCGTCGATGAAGCCGGGGGCGGTGATGGTGCGCACGACGGCCGGGCGGGGGCCGGTGAGGTCGACGCGGATGAGGCCGTCGGGGCTGCTGAGGTAGGCGGTGGTGCCGTCGGGCCGGACGACGATCTCGCGCGGGGACGTCGTCGGCAGGGGCACGTCGCCGGTGAACGCGGTGCCCGGGGCGGAGAAGGTGAGCAGGCGTCCGGGCAGGAAGGACGGGTTCGGAACGCTGTCGAGGTACGGCCCGCTCTGGCCGAGGTACACCGTCGCCCCGTCCGGGCTGACGGCCAGGCCGTACGGGGAACCCGCAGTCCAGCCGGCCGGGCGTGGCTGGTCCGGCACCGGCACGCTCGCCCGGAGCGTGTTGGTGCCGGTGTCGAAGACGTTCAGGGTGCCCTGGGTGATCAGGTAGAGGAGTTTGCCGTCCGGGGCGAGCGCCTTCGGGCCGCTCCAGAAGTCGGTGCCGGTCGGTACCTGGGCGAGGAACGCGCCGGTGCGGGTGTCGACGACGTCCAGGCGGCTGCCCGAGCGGGTCTCCTCCCCGACGTACGCGCGCCGCCCGTCGGGGCTGATCAGCGCCCGCTGCGTCCAGGTGGCGTCGGGGAAGGGGATCAGCCGTTCGACGCCGCCGACGGGCGGCTTGGCGCTGCCGGCCGGAACCGTGTTCGCCGCACTGACGACGGTCGCCGTGTTCGCCGTGTTCGCCGTGTTCGTCACCGCACCGGCGACGCCGCCGGTGCCCAGGACGATGGCGGCGGAGAGCAGGGCGGAAGCCCAACGGGCCTTGGGTAGACGTAAGTTCACTGCGCTTGCCCCTCCTGTGATGGAGTTGTGGGGATGGGGCGAGGCTACGTCATGGGCATGGCATTCGGGGGCCGGTTGCCGAGTGGACCCCACTCGCCCGCCCGCCGGCCACCGTCCGCCCGCCGCGGGCCGGATGTGGGCCGGAGGCGGGCCGGATGTGGGCCGGACGTGTGAAGCGCGGGCGATCGGGGGATGCGGTCCGGCTGGCGGATCGTTGAACGGTCATGGCGAGCGAGACGAACGACGGCGGGGCCAAGGGGCCGGTGGTGTGGGCGCTGGCCGTGCGTGAGGCGGCGCAGGGTCCGCCGGTCGCGGAACTGGTGGTGGGGGTCGGTGCGGACCTGCACGCCGAGCTGGTGGAGGCCGCCGTCGACAGCGGCTTCGTGGTCGCCGCCGGCGAGCCCCCGGCGACCACCGGTGCCATCGAGGTCGCCGGCGGCCGGGTGGAACGGCTGGTGCTGGTCGGCGGCCGGCAGGGGTGGGAGCCGGGTTCACGGGTCGAGGTGTCCCCCCGCTGGCTTGAGGCGGCCGAGGCGCGCGGTGAGGCCGTGGTGGTCGTCGTGCCGCCGCGGATCTGGCCGGTCGGAACGGCCGAGCAGGACCTCGACACGCGCATCGCCGTGTTCACCCGCTGGCTGGAGGAGGAGCGGGTGGCCGGCCGGGTCCTGCACGGAGCGGTGTCGGTGCGCGGCTGGTCGTGAACGCCGCGCCGGCGTCCCTGATCGAGGCTGCCGGGCCGGGCGTTCCCCCGCCTGGGTGGATCGGCGTCGTCGGGCATCGACTGCGGTGCGGTGGGCGTGCTGTCAGTGGTGTGGTGGCGGCCGGCGGGCGGTGCGGGAGGGGCGCGGAAAACTTTTTGGAAGTCGCCTGCAACCCCGGCGGGTGCCGCACGTCTGTATCAGTGAGAGGCACGGAAGGGGGCCACCTTCCGGAGGCGGGGGGATCTTCCGTCCGAGCGCCGACCACCGCGACCCGACACACGTCCGTCCGCGGGGCGTTTCGACCACTCACACACGCGCACATCCGCACATCCGCACATCCGCACATCCGCACATCCGTGCATCCGTACATTCGTTCGCACGTTCATTCGCACATTCACTTGTCACCGGCGTGGCCGAACCACTGGTTCGGCATGTCCACAACACGTTGTTTCCGGGGGGAAACCACCATGTCCAGCACCATCCGCACCCGCTCTTCCCGCCGTTCCGTTGTCGTCGCCGCCACGCTCGGCGTCCTCGCCCTCGGAACCCTCGCCCTGCCGGCCCAGGCCGCGTCCGCCGACGGCTCCACCACCGGAACGCTGAACGTGCAGGCACCCGCGGCGGTGGGCTTCGCCGGGCAGCCGGTCGCGTTCACCGAGACCGTCACCAACACCGGCACCCGGGCCACCGCCTACACCCTCGTCCTGCAGACCGAGACCGGACCCGGCACCCCGCCGCACGCCATCACCATCGACTACAAGGACCCCTCGAACGGGACCTGGACGCCCGTGCCGCTGGACTTCTACTCCGGGGCCGACGAGGCCACCTACAACGGCATGCTCAACGGCATCACCGTCGCACCCGGCCAGACGGTGACGGTGGACCTGCGGATCGGCGCCCCGATGGGCCTGCCCCACGACGGAGCCAGCAACGGCGGCTTCCCGTCCATCACCCTCGGCTCCCGCCTCACCACCCCCGACACCTGGGACAACCTCGCCGAGCAGTTCCGCACCATCGCCGTCGACCCCATCACCACCACCCTCACCCACGTCCCCGCCACCGCCGTGGCCGGCGGCGACCCCATCGAGTTCGACGCCGTCCTCGCCAACCCCACCCCCTCCGCCTACGTCAACCTCGGCAACGTGCTCTTCACCGACCCCCACGCCACGGTCTGGATCCGCACGGCGGACGGCACCTGGACCACCCTCCCCAAGGTCACCGGCACCGACCCCGCCGACCGGCCCGGCGTCTACCTCCAGGGCCGCGACTCCACCATCGCCGCCGGAGGGACCACCACCACCCACGTCCGCGTCTCCTACGACACCACCACCCCCCTCGGCGCCACCACCATCAACCCCTGCCTCTTCGTCAACGAAGGCGCCACCCCCTTCCTCGGCACCACCAACTGCGGCCAGGGCGCCACCATCAACATCTCCACCCCCACCAGCACCACCGCCACCAGCACCACCAAGACCACGGCCACGACCGCGAGCACCACGCCGGTCACCCACACCGCCGTCACCGGCGTGGAGGTCGCCACCGACGTCAAGCCGGTCGCCGACGTCAAGCCGGCACCCGCCACCCCCGTCGTGCCCACGCCCGGAGCCCCCGCCGCCGCCCCCGCCTCTGACGCTGTCTCTGTCTCTGCCACCACCGACTCCGACTCCAACGCCATCCCCGCCGTCACCGCCGCCGTCCTGGCCGTCCTCGCCACCGGCGCGCTCCTCCTCGGCGGCCGCCTGCGCCGCCGCCGTTCCTGAGCGACCCGCCCCACCCACCGACCCGCGCCCGACGACACCCACCGGGCGGGCGCGGGTCCACCCGGGCGCCGCCCCGGCCGGCCGTACTCGCACCCCGACCGGACGGCATCGTGGATGAGCTCCGCGCCCACCCGCCGCCGCGCCACCCCGGCCCGGGCCCGCCTCGCCACCCCGGCCCCGGCCCGCCGCCGCGCGACCCCGGCCTCGGCCCGGCGGCGGGTCCGCCTGGGTGATCGGCCCGGTGGCGGGCCCGGCGGGCCCGGCGTGTCAGCGGGTGCGGCCGTGGGGGCTCTGCCAGCCTGTTCCGCGCCCCGTGCCGGACGAGCCGCGCACCGGTACGCCGATCCGATCCGAGGAGACCCCTTGCCGCAGCGGTTGCCCCTTCCCCGGCTGACGGCCGTCGTCGTGGCCCTGCTCCTCGGGGTCTCGGCCTGCTCCAGCTCCGGTGCGCGCCCGGCCGGTCCGCACAGCAGCTCGCCGCCCGCGGACGAGGTGGCGGCGGGCGGTCCGCTGGTCGGCGACCCGGCGCTCGTCCCCGGCGAGCAGTCCTGCGCGGCCGCGGAGGGCAACGCCCCGTGGTACCCGACCATCGCGGCCTTCGAGGTCCACGACTCCAACCGGACGCACCGTTACGGGTGCGCGCACTTCGAGGGTGCCCCGTCGAACAACCAGGTCTACGCCTACAGTTCGCAGCAGGTCTACGCCACGCCGTACAACATCGTGGACCGCGGCCCCGACGAGCTGTACGTCTACGGCGGCGGCTACGGCGACGACCCGGCCGCGTCCGGTTCGTTCGTCTCGCGGGTGGAACCCGGGACCTTCAACGAAGTCTGGCGGCAGGTGCTCATCAACACCAACGCGACGGATGAGTGGGACTACCCCGGTGTCCTGAACGTGCTCGCGGACGGCAGCCTGGTGGTCATCTACGGCTACCACATCGCCCGGATCGACCCGCAGACGGGCAAGGTGCTCGCCCGGACCACCCTTCCGACCGGTGGGTCCGCCCCGCGCGACACCGCGTACAACGGCTACGACGCGCTCCCCGACGGGACCATCGTCGCCAAGACCGTCAACCGTCAACCCGGCTGCACGGAACAGGGGTTCAGCGCCTTCCTCAACTGCCCCGACCCGTCGGCCGTACCGCCGTCGATCATGGTGGCGATCGACCCGAAGAGCCTCCAGGTGCTCTCCCAGGTCGCGCTGCCGGAGATGATGGGCGGCCGCATCACCACGTCGACGCTCAACGGCACGCCGGAGATCTACCTGCCGGGGGCGACCAAGCTCTTCCGCTACGCCTACCGGAACGACGCCTTCGTCCCCGACCCCTCGTGGGGGCCGGTGCCGTACCTCAAGGACGGGCAGACCGCCGCGTCCGCCATGGCCGTCATCGGCGACTACGTCGTCACGATGACCAACGGCGGGAAGCCGACCCCGACGCCCATGAGCGTCGTCGCCGTCTCCCAGAGCGACTCGACCAAGGTGGCGAACATCCAGCCGTTCGCCGACAGCGGCAGCAAGAACAGCTTCATCCCGTCGATGGTCTCCGTCGACCCCGAGAACGACCGCGTCTACGCGATGGACGCGGGGGCGGGCAAGCTGGCCGGGATCGACCTCGCGAACGGCGCGCTGTCGGTGGCGTGGACGCAGGACCAGACGACGCTCAGCTTCACGACCCTGATCGGCCCCGCGGACCAGCGCGTCCTGATCGGGACCGACATTCCGGTGAAGTTCTTCCAGGGCCTCAAGAAGTACACCACCGAGCAGGTGGTGTGGCGCCGGGCCCAGGACGGCACCGAACTCGCCCGCTCCAGCCAACTGCCCAAGATGACCCAGGGGATCCTGGTGACGCCCGGCTACGCGGGACTCCAGTACTTCCTCACCGCGGACGGGCACGTCACCGGCCTCCAGGTCACACCGAAGCCCGCCACCGCTTCGCCGTCCGCCCCGGGCAGCCCCACGAGCCCCACGTCGCCGGCCTCTCCCGCCTCCCCGTCTTCCCCCGCGTCCCCCGCGTCCTCGTCCTCCCCCGCAACCGCCGGCTCGTCCGGCTCTCCCGGCCCGTCCGGCTCCGCCACGGTGACCTCGCCCTGAGTGCGCTCAGGACGCGGTCAGGTGGCGGTCCATCCTGGTCAGGGCGTCGCGGAGGGCGGCCCGCGTGGTGACGCCCAGCTTGGGGAAGACACGGTAGAGGTGGGCGCTGACCGTGCGGGGGGACAGGCGGATCTGCTCGCCGATCTCCTTGTTCGTCAGGCCGCCGGCGGCCAGCTCGGCGACCCGGCGCTCCTGCCAGGTCAGCGGCACCGCGGTGGGCGTCGGGGCGGGGGGTGCCACCCCGGCCGCCCTCAGCTCGGCGTGGGCCCGCTCGGCCCAGGCGGTGGCGCCGAGCCGGTCGAGCGTCTCGGCCGCCGGGGCGAGGAACGCACGGGCGGCCGCGGCGCCCTGGGCGCGGCGCACCCGGATCCCGTGCGCCAGCCGGATCCGGGCCAGTTCGAACGGGAAGCGCTCGGCGCCCGGGTGGGACTGGGCGCGCGCGTACATGTCGGCCGCTTCTCCGTCGTCCTGGGCCGTCATCGCCAGGGCCCCGTACGTGAGCAGGGCCAGGCGTGGGGAGAGGTCGGCCAGGCCAGCGTCCCGGGCGGCCAGCGCGTGGGCCCGGGCCTGGTCGGCGCGCCCGGTGTGCAGGGCGGCCTCGACGAGGTCGAGCAGGGTCCGCGACGCCTGGTAGGCGTAGGGCCGGAACGTGCCCGGTGTCGTGATGCCGATCGCGTGGAGGAACGCGCTCTCGTAGTCGCCGCTGCTCAGCGCGGTGGTCGCACCGGCGGCGTCCGCGAGCTGGGTCAGGAACCCGACGCCGCGCGGGCGGGCCCACGCGTCGACGGCGGCCTGCAGGTCGCGGGCCTCGTCCGCCCGCCCGCGCACGGCCGCGAGCTGGGCCAGGTAGGCCCGCGTCTGGTGCGCGAACAGCGCGTGGCCGGGCTCGGCCGCCAAGGCGAGGGTGCGGTGCCCGGTGCGTTCGGCGGCCTCCCACTGCCCGAGCGCCATCTGGTCGAGCATGATCAGGTGCAGCATGACGATGCCGCTGGACACGGCGCCGGTGTCCAGCTCGCGGTCGACGACGCGTTCCAGGTACGGGCGCAGCGGACTGAGGACGTCGAGGTGGTAGGCCGACACGGCGAGCCGCGTGACGTCCCACGGGTCCTGCTGCTCCAGGCCGGCCGCGGCCCGTTCCACCGCCCCGGACCAGCCGGCGCCGTGCCGGACCACGTCGCTCCAGGTGCTGCCGTACATCCAGGCCCGTTCGGTGGCGAGGCCGCCGAGGGAGGAGAGGACCGCGTGGGTGCGCTCCCACGCGGTGCGGCTCCCGGCGTACTGGCTGACGGCGAGCAGGAGGCTGACGAGCCGGTCGAGCACCTCGCCGCCCGGGTCCTGGCCGTTCCCGTTCCGGGCGTTCCCGTTGCGGCCGTTCCCGTCCTGGGCGTTCCTGTCCCGGGCGACCCGGTTCGCGGCGTCGTCGCGCAGCCGTTCCACCGCCGCGGCGACCTGGCGGTGCGTGGTCCGGACGTCGCCGTTCTGGTAGAGCGCCAGGTAGCCGTTGGCGAGGACGGCGGCGGGGTTGTCGTCCGAGCCGGGCGGGGACGCGGCCAGTGCCAGGCTGCGGGCCTGGCCGAGCCGGTTCGCCTGCCCGGCGACGAACGCCGCGTCACCGAGCCGCCGGGAGCGGTCGGCCCGGTTCTCGCTCAGTTCGGCGGCGCGGGTCAGCCAGGACACGGCCACGAGCGCTCCGCCGCGCCGGGTCGCCGACCGGGCCGCGGCCTCCAGGACGGTGGCCACGGTCTCGTCGGGATCGACGGTGGCGTCCGCCAGGTGGATGGCGCGCCGTTCCGGGTCGTCGCGGTGGACGTTCGCCAGCACCCGGTGCGCGGCGCGGCGCTGGTCGGTGGTGGCGAGCTGGACGACGCTGGACCGGACCAGCGGGTGCCGGAAGGCGAGGTCGCCGGTGGCCGGTTCGACGACCAGCAGGCCGCACGCGACGGCCTGGTCGACACCGCGCATGTGGTAGCGCGCGGTCGGGGCGGCGCCGTCGCCGGGCCGGGCCGTCGCTCCGTCGAGGGCGCCCGTGAGCAGCTCCGCCCGGACGCCGTCGCCGAGCCGGGCGAGGCGGGCGGCGTAGATCTCCTGGATCCGCCGGGGCAGCGGTACGCCGTGCGGGCCGAGCAGGTCCTCGGGGGCCCGGCCGCCGGGGCAGGAGGTGAGGTGGGCGGGCAGTTCCAGCAGGGCCAGCGGGTTGCCGCGGGCCTGGTCCAGGACGAGTCCGCGGAGCCGCGTGCCCAGGCCGGGGTGGTGCCGGTCCAGCAGACAGGTGGCGTCGGTGTCCGCGAGTGCGCCGACCGGGGCCTCCGGCAGTGCCGCGGTGTCGAAGCGTGAGGCGATGTCGCCGCGGAGGGCCACCAGGAGCTTGACCCCGGGGCTGCCGGCCAGCCGGCGGCCGACGAACCCGCAGACGTCGGCGCTGGCGTCGTCCAGCCACTGGCCGTCGTCGAGGACGAGCAGCAGCGGCCGCGTCGTAGCCGTCGTGGACAGGAGGTTGAGCACGGCGATACCGAGGGCCATGACCGACGGCGGCGGGCCGTCCGTCTCGCCGAACACGGCGTCGAACGCCACCCGGGCGGCGGCGCTCGGCCGCCTGCTGCCCGGCTGTGCGCCGCCGGGCAGGCTGTCACCGGGCTGTGCGCCGCCGGGCTGTCCGCCGTCCGGGAGCAGCGGGTAGAGAAGCTGGTGCAGCCCGGCGTAGGGCAGGTCGCTCTCCGCCTCGACCCCGGTGGCGCGGATCACCAGGTGGCCGCCCTCGGCGGCGAGGTCCGCCGCCAGGTCGAGCAGGGCGCTCTTGCCGACGCCCGCCTCTCCCCTGAGTACCAGGGCCTGTCCGTCGGGGGCGCTCACGAAGGCGGAAAGCCGCGCCCGTTCGCCGTTCCGACCGACCATCACCATGCCCGGTTCCACGCCCGGTTCCCTCCCCTGCCCCCGAGGCACGCGACCGCAAGCCGTATTCAACTGGACGGTTAGTTGATTAGACTGTGCCGTGGTGACCCTGTCAAGTAAACAGTTAGTTAGGAGCTGGGCCGATGGAGCGCGACGCCGAAGCCACCAAGCGGCGACTCATCACGGCCGGCCGGGCCGAGTTCGCCGCGCACGGGCTGAACGGCGCCCGCGTCGACCGCATCGCCGTCGCCGCGCGGAGCAACAAGGCGCAGATCTACCACTACTTCGGGAACAAGGCCGGGCTGTTCGACGCGGTCTGGAACGAACTGGTCGAACAGATCGTCACGGGCGTGTCACTCGACGTGGACGACCTGCCGGGGTTCGCGGCCAACCTGAGCGACCTCTACGCCGAGTACCCCGACATGCCCCGGATCATCACCTGGCAGCGGCTGGAGCGCGGAGACGCCCTCAACGACCTCGGGGTCGCCGAAGTGCGCAACCGCAGCGCCGCCATCGCCGAGGCGCAGGCCAAGGGCCTGGTCTCGACCCGGTTCGAGCCCCAGATCCTGTTCCCCCTGCTCGCCCACGTCGCCATGCTGTGGGCGGCGGCCAACCCCGAGATGCAAGCGGTCCTGGACCACACCGACCGGGCGCAGCGCCGCGACATCGTCCGCCGCATCGCCACCGCCCTGGTGGAGTGAGCCCGCCGGGACGCCGGGACGCCGGGACGCCGGGGCGCCGGGACGCCGGGGCGCCGGGACGTCGGCTCGCCGTGGCGCCGGGCCGCCGTGGTGCCAGGAACGCGCCACGCTCCGTCCTCCGTTGACGGGCCGGCGTAGAGGCGTCCACGCCGTCTGCCGGCCACCGTTCACCGACCGCCGCCAGCCGAGAAACGGGATTCGGCCCGAGCCCGCCACCGCGCGCGCCGATTGCCGTACCGTGACCGACGACGAAGTGGAGGACCCGATGAGCGCCCAGCCCGACCTTCCCGCCCCGCCGCCCGCCCCGTCTCCCCGCGCCGCTGTCCACCTGCTCAGCCGGATCCGCGCCGAGCGTCCCGAGCGGGCCGAGCGGTGGCTGCCGGCCTTCCGTCGGGACTGGGACAAGGCGGTGGAGGACTCCCGGCAGACCTACGACCTCACCCCGCTGCACGACGTCGTCCGCACCTGGCGGGCCCGCCTGGACAGCGCACCGGCCGTCGACGCCTTCGTCGCCGCGGGCATGAACGACGACGACGGCATCGACCTGTCCGAACTCGCCGGGGACAGCCGGTGAGTGACCCCGCCTGGCCCGTCCGGCTGTCCCCGCAGGCGGCCAAGACCTTCGCCGAACTCCCCGCCCACGCCCGGCAGATGGCCACCGACCTGCTCGACATTGCCTCCCGTACCCCCTGGGGATGGCCGCAGTGGGACACCACCGACCCCGAGGGTGAGGACGTCCGCTGCGCCTCCGTCGGCCAACTCAGCCTCGTCTACCTGGTCAACCGCCTCGCCGGGCGCCTGCACGTCATCGACATCGTCTGGCTCGGCTGACACACCGCGCGCACCCCGCCGCCGGCACCGCCGACGCCACCGACGCGCCGCGGAAACCGCTGCACCCCGGTCGGCGGTCCGCCCCGGTGGGAGGTCGGTCCCACCGGGGCGGCGTCGATCGATCCGCGCGTCACGGCGGCGGTCCGGGAGCGGTCACCGCACGGTCGTCACCGGCGCCCGGCCGGACCCGTTCCCGGCGGACCCGTTCCCGGCAGTCCCGTTCCCCTCGGGCCCGTTCCCCTCGGAACCCGGACCGGACGCCACGCGCAGAACCGGGACCGACGCCGACGCCGACGCCGGAGTCGCGGTCGGGCGCAGCAGCAGGGCGCAGGAGAGCGCGGCCAGCGCGGCGAGCGAGGCGGACACGACGAGGCAGAGCCGCAGGCCGTCGAGGAAGGAGCCGCTCAGGGCGGTCAGGACCGGTCCGGTGGCGGCGTCGAGGTGGAGTCCGGCCACGGCGCCCAGTCCCTGGTCACGGGCGGTGGTGAGGACGAGGTCGCCGGTCTGCGTCGGCACGCCCGCGTCGGTGAGCCGGCCGGGCAGGGCGTCGAGGGCGCGCGTGGTCAGCAGGGCGCCGAGGACGGCGGGGCCCAGGGCGGCGCCGACCTGGCGGAAGGCGTTGTTACCGGCGGCGGCCATGCCGGTCAGGTGGTGGGGGACGGAGGAGACGGCGGAGGCCGTCATCGGGGTGAGCACGGCGCCCAGGCCGAGGCCGAGCAGGACGAGCCGCCAAGCGATCGAGCCGAAGGAGGTGTGGACGTCGAGGTTGGTCAGCGACAGCAGCGCACCCGCCGTCACCACCAGGCCCGTGGTGATCAGGACCCGCGCCGACACCCGGTGCATGAGCCGTCCGACGGGCAGGCCGGCGAGCAGGGAAGCCCCGGTCACCATGACCATCCGCGACGCCGCCTGGATCGTGGTCAGGTGCTGCACCATGCCGAAGTACAGGCTCAGCACGAAGAAGAAGCCGATCAGTCCCAGGAAGCTGATCATGGCGACCAGGGCGGTCGCGGTGAACGCGGGGCTGCGGAACAGCGCCAGGTCGATCATCGGGCCGGCGCTGCGGCGCTCCACCGCGACGAACACGGCCGCACCGACGGCGCCCAGCACCAGGGCCGCCACCACGGCCGGCTCGCCGAAGCCGTTCGCGCCGCCCTCGATGACGCCGTAGACCACCGAGGTGACCGCCACGGCCGCGCTGATCTGACCCGGCCAGTCGAGCCGACGGCCGTGCGGCGCACGCGAGTCCGGCAGCAGGAAGGCGGCGACGACCAGCACGGTCAGCGACACCGGCACGGGCAGCAGGAAGATCCAGCGCCACGCGACGTGCTCCAGCAGCACACCGGCGATCAGCGGCCCCACGGCGAGCGAGGCCAGCAAGGACATCGCCCACAGGCCGATGAACCTCCCCCGCTCCCGGTGGTCGGGGACCGTGTGGCTGATCAGGGCCAGCGTCGTCGGCAGCAGCGAGGCCGCGCCCAGGCCCGAGGCCGCCTGCCCGACCCACAGCCACTGCACCGAGTCCGACGTCAACGACACGGCCGCGCCCAGCGCGCAGAAGAGCATGCCCGCCTGGAAGACCCGCTTGCGGCCGTGCACGTCCCCCCACACGCCGGTGGTCAGGATCAGCGCGGCCATCGGCAGCACGAACGCGTCCGACACCCAGGACAGCTGGGACGTCGAGGTGCCCAGCGCCCGCTGGATCGCCGGCAGGCTCACCGACACGGTGGTCACGGGAAGGTAGGCGACGAAGACGCCCAGGCACGCCATGACGAGCGTGACGGCCCGTCCGGCCCTGGGGTCCTGCATCGTTGCGGAGTTCACGAGGACGTTCCTTCGGCTGCGCAGGGTGCCACTCGGGCACCGGCTGCTGTGTGTGAGCACCGCCGTCCGGCGCGCGCCCGCGGAGCCGCCGACCAGCTTCGCGCCCGGGGGCGAGGAACCCCCAAGTGATCCCGGCCAGTGTCATCAAACCCCCGTCTTGGACTTCCACTGTGTGAGGATTCCCCCATGCCTGATGACCTGGACCGGAAAATCCTCCACGCACTCCACTTCGCCCCGCGGGTGTCCTTCCGCCGCCTGAGCGAGGTCGTCGGATCCTCCGAACAGACCGTGGCCCGCCGCTACAACGCGCTGCGCCGCGACGGAGTGCTCCGGGTCGTCGGACTGAGCAACCCCGCCGCCGACGGCCGGGCCGAATGGATCGCCCGGCTGCACTGCCGCCCCGACGCCGTCGGGCCCCTCGCGGACTCCCTCGCCCGCCGGTCCGAGGTCGCCTACGTCGGCATCGCCTCCGGCGGGTCCGAGATCCTCTGCATCATCCGCTCGCCCGCCGGCACCGCCCGCGACGACGTCCTCCTGCGCCGGCTCCCCAAGGCCGCCTCGGTCCTCGACGTCAGCCTCGACCTGCTCATCCATGCCTACGAGACCCCGGGCACGGCCGGCTGGACCGGCGGCGAAGGTTCCCTCACCGACGAGCAGGTACGGCAACTGGCCGCGGAACGCCCCACCCCCACCGGCCGCCCGCTGCCCCCGACCGACGACGACCTCCCCCTCCTCGCGGCCCTGGCGGAGGACGGACGCGCCTCCCACACCGGCCTCGCCGAGGCCACGGGTTGGTCCAAGGCCCGCGTCGCCCGCCGCCTGGAAGCCCTCGAAGCCGCCGGCTCCCTCGTCTACGACGTCGACACCCTGCCCGAACGCATCGGCTACGAACTCACCGCCACCCTCTGGCTCCAGGTCGACCTGCCCCGGCTCCACCGCATCGGCGAGGAACTCAGCCGGCACCACGAATGCGCCTTCGCCGCCGCCGTCAGCGGCAAGCACAACCTCATGGCCGTCCTCATCTGCAAGGACACCCCGGACTTCTACCGCTACCTCACCGAACGCCTCGCCCGCGTCGAGGGCGTCAACGGCTACGAGATCAGCGTCCGGGTGCGCCGCCTCAAGCAGGCCGCCTCCCTCGTCCACCACGGCCGGCTCGTGCACCCCGCCCTCGCCTGACGCGGGCGCCGACGGGCGCGCCTGCCGGGGCCGCACCGACGGGCGCACCTGCCGAGGCCCTCTCCCCGCCCGGCCGAGCAGCAACGGTCCTCGGGCGCGCGGGCGGAGCGGGCGTGCACCTCAGGTGCCGGGCCCTGATCCGCATTCCTGTCGTGGGCGGGCGGTGTGCCGTCGAGGAGACCGTGGTCGGTGGAGAGGAAATCGCCCGAACCGGTCACGAGCGGTGCTCGGGTGTGCCACTATTGCGCCGATTCTCCGCGACACCTGAGGACTGACATGGGGTCAATTCTTGCAGAGATTCTACGATTTCTGGCGCCGGCCGGAGCGCTCGCAGCCGTGACGGCTGCCGGCTCGGCCTGGCTGCGCGGCGTGGTGCGAGCCCTGTTCCGCAATCCTCACGAGACCACTGTGGTCGTCCGTGGCCCGGACGGTGTCGAGCTCTCGGCGGCCTCCGTGTCGCCGGAGGAGGTCACCTCTCTCCTGCGCCGCCTCGACCAGGAGCCGCCCGAGGAGACGCACGGGGACGCGCGGAAGCCCGAGGCCACGGAGCGTGATTCCCATGAGTGAGGAACTCGCGAAGTCCGCAGCGTCGTCGCATCCCACGACGAGGGACGGCAGGCCGACGGCGGTGGCGCCCAGGAGGAGCAACACCGTCACGATCACCCCGGTGTTCAGGCTCGTGTTCTTCTCGGTCCTGGGTCTCACCGTTGCCAGTCTCGTCACGACGGTGTGGCTCGTCCTCGCCGTGCACGACCCGAACGACCAGGCCAAGTCCCTGGTCGAGAACCTCCTCACGATCGCCAAGCTGGGTGTGGGAGCCATCTTCGGGCTCCTGGGAGGCAAAGCCGTCAAGTAGCCGCCGCGGAGGGCTGCCGATAAAAGGGGAGGCCCGCGGCGGGCGGGCGGACCTATGGTGACCCGATGGCTACCCACACGGACCAGACCCCGCCGCACGATCCGAGGGACGAGACCGCACCCCCCGTCCCGACCAACGCCGTGGGCATGGCCCCGGTGTTCACCGACCCGCTGTGGCGGATACCCGTCCGGCTGAACCCGGTGGAAGTCGAGCTGCTGCGCACCGCACCGCTGCGGCGCCTGCACTTCGTCGCGCACGGCGGGGCGTCGACGATCAGCACCCTGCAGTCGTACACCCGGCTGGAGCACTCCCTCGGCGTCCTCGCGCTGGTCGCGCACTTCCGTCCGGAGGACGAACTGCTGCGGGCCGCCGCGCTGTTGCACGACATCGGCCACCTGCCGCTGAGCCACACCGTCGAAGGCGTCGGTGGCCTCGACCACCACGCGATCGGCTCTCAGCTGCTCCGGGCCGAGCCGATCCGGTCCGTCCTGGCCGGGCACGGGATCGACGCCGGGTCCGTCGCGGAGGTCCTCGGCGGGCAGCCGCTCTCGCCGCTCCTCGGCCGCCCCGGCCTGATGAACCTCGACCATCTCGACTCCTATGTGCGCAGCGGGCGCGCCGCCGGGCGGCTGGACGACGATCCGGCCGCCCTGCTGGCCCGTCTCACGCTGAACGACTCGGTGGTGTCGGCCGACCGTGAGGCTGCCGCGGTACTGGTCGCCCTCGTCCGGGCGGAGGCGCAGCTGCACACCTCCTGGGACAACGTGGGCCCGGTCTCGGTGGTCCGGCGCCTGGCGGCCCGGCTGCTCGACAGCGGCGCGCTCACCCCGGCCCGGCTCGCCCGGATGACCGATGCCGAGCTGTGGTCCGCGTTCGACTCCTGCGAGGCCACCCGGGCGGAGAGCGGCATGCTCCGCTACGAGCCGCACCGCTTGCGGGTCACGGTCGGGCACGCCGACGGGGACGGCACCGGGTGGGGCTACGCGTTGCGCAAGATCTACTGCTCCGCACCGCTCGTACGGGGGCGGCGACTCGACGAGTCCGTGCCCGAGCTGGCGGCCGACCTGGACGCGCTGCGGTTGCTGCCCACCGAGTTCCGCGTCCGCTGGAGCTGAACGCCCGCGGCGCCCGCGGCGTCCTCGCCCTCCTCGGCGTCCTCGGCGTCCTCGTCGTCCTCGTCGACGGGGAGGCCGCGCCCATGGCGTCAGGTCGCCTGCAAGGCCAGCGTGTGCAGCGCCCGCTGCGTGGGCGACCCCGGGTCGGCGGTGATCAGGACGACTTCCTGGTCGTCCTCGGGTACGAGCAGGACGTCGCAGTTCAACCGCAGCAGGCCGACCCGCGGGTGGTCGACGGTCTTGGTGCGGTGGCCCGGTGCGTGGACCGGACGGGTCTGCCAGATCTGGCGGAACTCCTCGCTGCCGGCGTGCAGTTCGGCCAGCAGGGCGATCAGCTGCGGGTCGTGCGGGTAGCGGTCGGCGGCCCGGCGCAGCCGCGCCACGACGATGTGCCCGAACTCCTCGGTGCCGGAGCTCGCGTCCGCCGGCCCCCGGTCCAGGAAGCGGCGCCGGGCCAGGTTCGTCGTCCCGAGCGCGAGGTCGCCGCCGAGCAGCGCCCGGGCCAGGGGGTTCCAGGCGACGACGCCGTAGGCCGCGTCGGTGACGACGGCAGCGGTCTCCGGCAGCCGCTCCAGCATCCGGGCCACGTGCGGGCGGACCCTCCGCACCGCGTCGCCGGCGGGCGGCGCGTTCGATCCCGCCAGCCGGAACAGGTGACTGCGCTCGGCCGGTGTGAGCCGCAGCGTCCGGGCCAGCGCGTCCAGGATCCGGGCCGACGGCCGCGGACCCCGGGCCTGTTCCAGGCGCGTGTAGTAGTCGACCGACATGTGGGCGAGCTCGGCCACCTCCTCGCGGCGCAGGCCCGGCGTGCGGCGGGCGGTGTCCGTCGTCGTCAGCCCGATCTCGTGCGGGCGCAGGCCCGCCCGCCGGTCCCGCAGGAAGCGGGCCAGTTCCTGACGTGCCATGCCGCCTCCGGCCGCTCGGCTGGTACGGACTGTCCCTGGCAGGCGACCCGCCGCCAGGGGACCGTGGTGTCCATGAACGATCGCACAGCTCTGGTCACCGGTGCCAACAAGGGGATCGGCAAGCACATCGCCCGGCTGCTCGCGGCCGAAGGCTTCACCGTGTACGTGGGTGCCCGCGATCCCGGGCGCGGGCGGCGGGCCGTCGAGGAGATCGGTGCCGGTGCGCGGCTGCTGGTCCTCGACGTGACGGACCCCGACGCCGTCGCACGGGCCGCCGCCCAGGTGGACCGCCTGGACGTGCTGGTCAACAACGCCGGCGTCTCACCGTCGCTCGCCCCACCGGCCGAGACCGGTGTCGAGGAGTTCCGGCGCACCTACGAGACCAACGTGTACGGGGTGGTGACGGTGACCAACGCCTTCCTGCCCGCCCTGCGCCGGTCCTCGCACCCGCGCATCGTCAACGTCTCCAGCGGCACCGCGTCGCTCACCTGGAGCACCAACCCCAACCCCCAGTTCACCCCGGGAAGCGGGGGCGCCGCCGCCTACCGCTCCTCCAAGGCCGCCCTCAACGCCCTCACCGTCCTCTACGCCCAGACGCTGGCCGGGGAGGGCTTCAAGGTCAACGCGCTCGCCCCCGGCCTGCGCGCCACCGATCTCAACCCCAGGGCCGCCGCTGCCGGAGGTGACCCGGCCGAGGCCGCCCGGGGTGCTGTCCACCTGGCCCTGCTGCCGGACGACGGCCCCACCGGTGGTTTCTTCTCCTGGGACGGAACACCCGTGCCCTGGTGACCGGTACGGTCTGCCGCCACCGGCAGGGGCGGGTCCCGGTCCACCGGCGGCCCGGGAACGTCTCCCGGGCCGCCGGCCACCACGAGGTGATGTCCGGCGGGGCCGTGGACGTGGGCGAGTCCCACGCGCAGGCGGCGGCCCGGGAGTCGGCCGAGGAGCTGGGCGTCCGCGCGCCGGTCCGCTTCGTGTGCGCGTTCCTGTGCCGGGGGGGGCGGGCCGGGGGGAGGCGATCGGCCCGTACCGGCTCGGCGTGCACGAGGCCGCGATCACGGGCGGGGTGACGCCTGCCCCGGAAGCGGTCGCCTGGCACGGCCGGCTGACGGGAGACGGATACGGAGCTGCGTGCGGCCCTGCGGCAGTGGCGCTCCGTCCCGGAGCGCGCCGCCCGCCGGCGACCCTCTGCCTGCCCGGGGCGACCCACCGCCGGGCGGGCACCGAACGGGTGCTCGCCCGGCGGGCCGTCTGCTGACCGACCGCCGGCCGGACCGCCGGGCCGGAGCGTCCCGACGTCAGCCGCGGGACCGAAGTCGCGGGACCGAGCCCTTGGCTGCGAAGCTCCGGGGCGGCACGGCCGATCTGCGCAGGCAGGTGCCTAGATCGCGGCCCACCCGGTCCAGTTGCCGTTGACGTCACGGACGCGGCTCCAGATGCGGCCGTCGGTGCCGACCGCGCCGACCTCGAAGTTGCCCTGCCCCATGTCCGTGGCGAGGACGCTGACCGGGCCCGTGAAGGTGCCACCGAAGGAGAGCCAGCCGCTCTTGTTGCCGGACTTGTCGGTCCAGCGCGTCCACACGGCGTGGTCGGTGCCGATGACGAACACCTCCTGGCGACCGTCGCGGAAGTAGTAGGTCGCCGTGCCCTCACGGTACGGGCCGCCGCAGAGGTACTTGCCACCCCACACCGGGCTGCTGCACGTGGTCGAGCCGTTGCTGCCGGAACCGCCGCCGCCCAGGTCCGCCGCACTGGCGGGCGTCGCGGCGACGGAGAGTGCGGCGAGCGTGGCCACGGTGGCGGCAACGGCCTTGAGGTGCTTCATGATTGCTCCCGAGGAGAGACGTGGGGACCAGCCGGGGCCGGGCGAACGGGTCGGCCCCTCACCAGTGCTGACGGGGGCGCACCCGGAACGGGTTCACCCGGCCGGCACACGGTCGGGGTCGCCGTCCGCCGGTGGCCCGCGGTGTGGGCGGACGGCCGCTCCGGAGTCCGCCTCGTCGCTCGGGGCCCGTGGCCGTCGGCCGGCGGTGGTCAGGCCGTGGTGGTGAGGTCGCTGCGGTCAGGCCGCGGTGGTGAGGCCGGCCCGTCGGGCTTCGGGGCGGACGGTCTGCGCGGGCAGTCGGCGTTCCAGGTGGAGCAGGAGGCCGGTGCCGACGAGCCCGGCGGCGGCCGGGAAGCCGGCGGCGTCGAGGATCGACCTCACCCCCGAGGGCCGGTCCACCATCGACGGAGCGGTCGCCGCCGGGGCTGGCCGTCCGGCGCCGCGCCGTCGACACCCTCGGCCCCGAGCGCGCCGCCCAGCTCGACGACCTGCTGCGCGACCTGCCGGCCTCCCCGGGGGACTGAACCCGCGACGCCCGGCCCCTCGTGCCCGGCCCCTCGTGCCGGCCCCTCGTGCCCGGCCAGTGGCGCCCGGCCCCTCGTGCCGGCCGCTCGTGCCGGCCAGGGGCGCCCGGTCCGCGGCGGTGGCGCCGCGGGCCGGGCGGACCGGTCGGCTACCTGATCGCAGTAGGCCGACTGGTGGGACCGGTACGCCGGGGCGGAGGCTGGATCCGATCAGGACCGGGCCGCTGGGTGTTCGGCCGTGAGGTGAAGGCAGAAACGCATGTCACGTTGCCTCGACAAGCCGGAGCACGCGTCGAACGCCTCGGGCTCGGGCGATCCGGGCCGTTCGAGCCGGAGGGCCGGCCTGGCTGCGGTGGCGCTGGGCTGCACGGTGCTGGTGGCCGCCGGGTGCAGTTCGTCGGGCACGTCGTCGTCCAGTTCGCCGTCGCGCTCGTTCTCGCCGAACGCGAGTTCGTTCTCGGGTGAGCTGCCCTCCTCGGTCGCCTCGGCCAAGAGTTCGCTGCTGGGCTCGGCCTCGGCGGCCGCGTCCGCGGCGTCGTCCGCCGCCTCCGAGGCCATGGCCTCGCTGTCGGCGGCGGCGTCGGCGTTCGAGGCGTCCGTCTCGGCCCAGGTGGCCGCGGGCCGGGCCGAGGCGCAGGCGGTGCTGGCGAAGACCCAGGGCGCGGGCAACGCCCTGTCGGACGTCACCCTCACCGGCCTGCCCAAGGCTCAGGCCGCGGGCTTCAACGCCGCCCTGGTGACGGTCGTCAACAGCACGAGTTCGACGGCGTCGTACGCGATCAAGGTCGAGTTCCTCGACGAGACCGGCAAGGTGGTGGACACCTCCTACCTGGGGGTCAAGGACCTCGCCCCGGGGGCGAAGGCCACCCCGACCGCGTTCAGCCCGATCGACCGGGACCAGGCGCTGGTTTCCAGGGTCGCCCAGGCCCAGCGCTACTGATCCGCTCGGCTGCGCCCGGGAGCCGTCGGCCGGGCCGGATTCCCCGTCGGGCCGGATTCCCCGTCGGCCGGAGCCCCGGGCCCGGTCTCGCCCGGCGGCCCCGCCCGGCGGCTCCGGCCGACGGCCGTGACCGGGCGGTGCGCCGCTCCGCCGCGACCCGCCGACCCGCCCGTGGTCAGGGCCGGGCCTGGGTGAAGCGGCCGCCGAGGTAGCGGAACTCCGGGTCGTCGGCGGACAGTTCGCCGTGTTCGGCGATCAGGTCGGCGGCGAAGCGCTCGGCGTCGTCCAGCGGCCGGTAGCCGAGCGCCCGGGCCGAGGCGAGGTCCCACCAGGCGCGGGTGTTGCCCGAGATGCCGTAGGCCACGGTGTGCCCGGCGACCGGCCCGGTGAGTGCCGCGTGCACCAGCCGGGCGCAGTCGCCCGGGCTGAGCCAGGTCGCGAGCATCCGGACGCTGCGCGGCTCGGCGGCGAAGGAGCCGATCCGCAGCGAGACCGTCTCGATCCCGTGCCGGTCGGCGTACAGGGAGGCGAGGTTCTCGCCGAAGCACTTGGAGAGCCCGTAGTAGGTGTCGGGCCGCTGTGCGCTGTCCACCGGCACGGCGCTGCCGTCGGCGGGCCGTTCGGTGAAGCCCATCGCGTGGTTGCTGCTGGCGTAGACGATCCGGGGCACGCCCGCGGCCCGGGCGGCGTCGTAGAGCCGGTAGCTGCCCTCGATGTTGGCGGCCAGGATGTCGGCGAACGGTGCCTCCCCCGGGATCCCGGCCAGGTGGACGACGGCCTCGACGCCGTCCATCGCCGCCGCCAGTGCCTCGGGGTCCTGCAGGTCGGCGGTGACCGCGTCGGGTTCGCCGGGCACGGGGAGGCGGTCGAAGCAGCGCAGCCGGTACCCGTAGGCGGGCAGCAGCTCGCGCAGGCTCGTGCCGATGCGGCCGGCGGCACCGGTGAGCAGGACCCGGCGGGGCCGGTCCACCGTCTGTTGCGTCTCCATGGTTCTCGACTCCTCGCGGGTCCATCGAACTGGTGTCGGATTCGGCGTCGAGCGACCCTACCTGACGGGGCGACAGCTCGTGGGGCGCGAGCGCACGGCGAGGGCCCCGGCCGGACCGTCCGGCCGGGCCCCGCGTGGGTGGTTCCCGGCGGTGGTTCCCGGTGGTGGTGTCCGGTGGTGGTTCCCGGTGGTGGTGCCTATGCCTTCCGCGGCTTGCGCCGCTTGCCCCGGCTGCCGTCCGGCCGGTTCCGGTCCTGGGCCGACATCGCCGCGTCGAACTGGGCTTTGCTGGTCAGAGTTCGCGGTTCGGGTACGAGCGTGGTCGCCGTCGATCGCCACGGGACAGCCGAGGCCCAGCCGACCAGAGGCATGGTCTCGTCGTAGTGCGGAGCGAACTGCGCGACGGTGACGACGGGAATCCGGTGGTTCAGGCCGCGGACGTGTTCGAGGAATGCGTCGGGCAGCGATACGTGGTGGGTTTCCACGTAGTGGGGGAAGTCCTGGCGCCAGAGCCATTCCCCGTCGGTCACCAGGGACGAGCATCCCGGAGAGTGCCGGTGGGTGCTGCCGGTGATGACGTCGTGTCCGGCTTCCATGACGTCGATCAGGACGTGGCCTGCGTCCAGGTAGGCGACCAGGTCCATCTCATCCGGCTCTCCGACGGGCCGGACGGCATCGCGGATCGATCCGTTGGGTTGGCCGGAGCGGTTGTCGAGTTCGTCGTAGAAGCCCAGCAATCCCAGCACTGCGTCTCCCTCGATGAGCCGTTCCGCCCTGCCGGCACCGGCAGGTGCGGCCACCGTTGGTCATCGGTGCGTGAAGACGAACGATCACGCGGTGGCCGTAGGTCGCAGCGTAGACGCTGCCCGCCGGCAGGAAGCGTTCGAGGGTCTGATGGACCGCATCGCAGGCCGGTTCGCCCGGGTCGAGCCCGGACGCCGAATACGACACGTGGTGCTGGGAGCCGGAGTACTGACCCGTTCGGTGCTCGATGGCGCCGGTCGTTCCGCCGGATATTCCCCCCTTTTCCCGGGTGTGGCAAAACATCGTCGGCATTCGAGGGCGGGTTCGCCCGTGCGGCAGGCGGGTGCCGGGAGATCGCAATCGGCGATATGCGGAACGGTGGAAATACGTGAAATGCCACGGGGTCCCGTCCGCCATGGATTCCGTTGCAGGGGCATGGCTTCGCCAAGTAAGTCAAGACTTACCTTCGGCGGAGCTTTGACCGTATGGTGTGGCTCGAATCGAAGGAGCCCCTGTTGTCGAAGACGAATGATTCCGCTGTGCGCGTGGTTGACTCGGAGCGGGATTATGTGTCCTCCCTGTACGAGTTGCTCGCCGAACGGCTTTCCGAGGCGCGCGCACATCGGGCGAGTGTGCTCAAGGCCCCGGCGGAAAGCGCCGGTGAGGCATACGAACGAGAAATCGCCGCGGAGCGCCTGGCCAAGGAAATCGGCCGGCTGGAGGGCGCCGAAAGGGGGCTGGTCTTCGGTCGCGTCGACTGGGCGGACGGTACGGCCCTGCGCATCGGGCGGATCGGACTGCAGACGGAGGAGGACGACCTGCCCCTGCTCGTGGACTGGCGCGCGAACGCGGCGCGGCCCTTCTACGAGGCGACACCGGTCCACCCGATGGGCCTGCGGCGGCGCCGGCACCTGCGCATCGAGGAGCGCACGGTCGTCTCGGTGAGCGACGAACTGCTGGACGGGAGCGCCCCGACCGACGAGGACGTCGTGGGGGACGGCCCGTTGACCGAGGCTCTGTCGGCACGGCGTACGGGCAGGATGCACGCGGCCGTCGCGACGCTGCAGGCCGAGCAGGACGAGATCGTCCGCTCCGCCCACCGCGGGGTGACCGTGGTGCAGGGCGGGCCCGGCACCGGCAAGACGGTGGTCGCCCTGCACCGGGCGGCCTATGTCCTGTACGCGTTCCCGCGCGCCGCCGAGGAGGGTGTCCTGGTGGTGGGCCCGAACGCCCGGTTCCTCGACTACATCTCCCAGGTCCTTCCCTCGCTCGGCGAGAACGACGTGGTCCTGGCGACTTGCAGGGAACTGGCCGGGGTGTCCACAGGCGCGGTGGGCCCGTTCGGTGCGGCGCGTCTCAAGGGCAGCTCCGATCTCGCCGACGCCTTGGCGGGCCTGCTGCGCGTCCACCAGGCCCCCGTCGGTGACTTCACCGTGCGGGTCGGACGGGAACTGGTTCGCCTGTCCGGCGAGGAGGTCGCCACGGCACGCGATGCCGCCGTGGCGGCCGTACCGGGGCACAACCCCGCGCGCCGGGTGTTCAAGGAGCTCTTGGTCGACGCCGTCACCGACGCGATGCGACGAGACATGGGTGACCTCCTGGAGCAGATCGACGCCGATGCCGAAAGGATGACGGGCATCAACTTCGACCGGTTCACGGGAGTCGCCCAGCGCCGTGCCGAAGGGGCGGTCGACTCGGGTCCGGTCCACGAGCTGGACCTGGACGCCGTCCGAGCCGATCTCCTCGACGACGCCGGTGTCGACCGGGCGGTCGAGGTGTTGTGGCCGCGGCTGGTACCGGGTGACCTCGTGCAGGCGCTCCTGACGAACGCAGGCGCTCTCGCCGAACTCCTGCCCGGCCTGACCGCGCAGGAGCGGTCCCTTCTGCTGCGCGGTCCGGACGACCCGTGGACCGATGCCGATGTGCCGTTGCTGGACGAGGCGGCGAGCCTGGTCGACGGCCCCCCCGAGCGGACGTACGGGCACGTCGTCGTCGACGAGGCGCAGGAACTGACCGCCATGCAGTGGCGGATGATCGTCCGCCGCTGCCCGTCCCGGGCGATGACGTTGGTGGGTGACTTCGCCCAGGCGGGCCCGGTCGCGACGGCGCGCGACTGGAAGGAGGCGCTGAGCCCCCATGTCGGACCGCGGTTCAAACTGCACGATCTGACCGTCAGCTACCGCACCACGCAGGAGATCCTGGAGGCCGTCCGGGATCTGCTCGCGCGGATCGCTCCGGACCAGAAGCCCACACGGTCACTGCGAAGCGGTGAGAGCCCGCGCACCGTGACCACACCTCCGGACGGGTCGGTCACCGCCGTCGTTCAGGAACTCCGCGCCCAGAGCACCGCGCACCCGGGTGAGCTTCTGGGAGTGATCTGTGCGGACACCAGGGTGAGCGAGCTGACGGCCCAGGGTGTCGCCCACCACGCACGCATCGTGCCGGCGTCCGAAGCGCGCGGTCTGGAGTTCGACGGCGTCGTCGTCATGAACCCCGAGGAGATCATCGCCGCCCGCCCCGGTGGGGAGAGGGACTTGTACGTGGCCCTGACCCGGGCCACCAAGCGCCTCTGCACGATCACCGTCCACCCCGCCTGACGGTTCGGCGCCCGCGTCGTCGCCGCGCGACGTTGCGTTGGCGTGTCTGCTGCGCCGTGGTTCCCGGCGTCGTCGCCACGGCCGGACCGGGTGCCGGTGAGCACGGGCGAGCCGGTGGGGTGGGGTTCTCGCCGAGGGGCCGGACGGCCTACCGGCCGGCGCCGTCCGGGGGCCGGGCGGGCGGGGGGACACGCAGTACCGGGAGTGCGCAGAGCGCGGCTGCCGTGGTGGCGCACACGGCGGCCATGGCGAGGACCGTCCAGGTCGACGGGGCACGGGCGATGCCCGCACCGATGCCGCTCAGCTCACCCTGCCGGTCGATGAGCCGGCGGACGAGCGGGATGGCGACGGCCGAGCCGACGGCGACGGTGATCAGGGCGATGGTTGTCCCGCGGACGGCGAGTACGACGGCGGACTGGCCCGGGGTGAGGCCGATCGCCCTGAGCAGACCGAGGTCCCGGCGGCGTTCGTGGAAGCCGGCGGTGGCTGTGGTGAGCAGGTCGACCAGGCCGATGAGGGCGAGGACGAGGAGGAGACCGACGACGCTGGCCCGCAGGGCGCCGGGCCTGGTGACCGGGCCGGTGGGGAGGCGGATCTCCGTCCGCCCGGCGAGGCCGACGCGGGCGGGGAGGTCGCGCTGAACGGCGGCCGGGTCCTGGCCGGGGCGCAGGGTCAGTTGCCAGAAGTCGGGGTGGGTGGGGTCGCCGGGCCGGTCCAGGGTGTCGAAGCCGGTGGACAGGACGCGGCCGCCGTGTTCGGGTTCGAGATTCCGTCCGACGATGTGCAGGATGCGGGGGGTGTTCCCGGTGGTGAGCCGCACCCACTGGCCGACCCGGGCGCCGAGCAGGTCGAGGGCGCCCTGTCCGGCGACCGCCTCGTCCGTGGCGCGGATGGTCCGGCCCTCGACGACGGTGTACGGGTACGGCGCGTCGGTGGTGCCGACGGCGCGCAGGGTGAGTGTCGCGGACTGGCCGGGCGCGAGGGCCTGCATCTCCGCGCCCGGGTAGGCGCCGCTCACGGCGGCGTCGGCCGCCAGGGCGGCGGCGAGCTGCCCGTCGCCGGGCGTCTGGTCGGGGGTGGTCCGGCGGGCGGTGACGGACGGGACGGTGGCGCCGTGATCGGGCCGGGTGACGGCGTCGAGGGTCGCCCAGGTGCTCAGGGCCAGGGTGGCGGCGACGACCGGGACGGTCAGGCGCAGTGCGCTGCCGACCAGGTCCGAGCGTCGGCGCAGGATGCTGCCGAGGCCGAACGCGAGGGCCGGGGGCAGCCGCCGGAGCGGGCCGAGCCGGACCGGCCGTGCCGTCATGGCGGGTGGCCGGGTGCCGTCGGTCGGCGGGACGGGGGCGACCCGGGAGGCCCGCAGTGCGGGCAGTGCCGCGGCGGCCCCGACGGCGAGGAGCGCGGCCGCGGCGACGGCGACGGTGGTCGCCGTGCCGCCGGGGACGAGTCCGTGGAGCGCGTCGGTTCCGCCGCCGAGGGCCGGGACGGTGTGGACGGCGATCGCGGCACCGCCGGCGCCGAGCAGGACTCCGGCGCCGGCCAGCAGGAGTTGCCCGGCGATGAACATCCAGGCGACCTGGCCGGCGGTGAAGCCGACCGCCTTGAGGAGGGCGATGTCGCCCGTCCTCGCCCTGATCCGCCCGCCTGCGGCGCCGGCCACCGCGAGGGCGGCGGCGAGCAGCGCGGCGAGTCCGCTGAGTCCGAGGAGCAGGCCGGCCAGCCGGTCGTCCTGTTGCCGCGCGTCCCGCGCGTCCAGCCAGGTGGTGATGCGGGAGACGCGCCCGGCGCCGAGGACGCTGACCACCCGCTGGGCCGTGTACGCGGCGTCGGAGGGGCGGGCCAGGCGAAGGCCGAGGGTGAGGCCCTGGGCCGCTTGGTCCGGCTGGATCAGGTCGAGGGTGGCGGGCGACGCCCAGCCGAGGTCGTAGCCCGCGGCTTGGCTGGGCAGCTGGTCGGGGCTGTCGGCGATGCCGAGGACCCGGAGTTCGACGGCCGCGCCGCGGCTGTCGAGGACGGTGAGGTGGTCGCCGGGGTGGGCCCAGGCGGCGTCGGCCGCGGACTGTTCGAGCACGATGCCGCGGGTGTCGGCGGGGACGAGCCAGGTGCCGGAGCGAAGGAGTGGGCGGGCCGCTCCCGGGGTGTCCCCGCGCAGCACGAGGGTGGTGCGGCCGGGCGGGCCGGTGGTGGCCGCGCCGTCGGCTCGTCGGCCGACCAGTGTGGTCTCGGCGGTGTGCTGGGGCGGTGAGACGGAGAGTACGCCGGGTTCGCGGGCGAGCACGGCGGCCGAGGGTTCGTCGGCGTTGCCCCGGGCGGTCGTCGGCGGGCGCAGGTCGATCCGGACGTCGGGTGAGCCGGCGGCCCGGAACTGCCGCTGCCACGGGTCGGCGGCGGCGCCGAGCAGCGTGCCGGCGAGCAGGAGGGCGGCGGCGGTGCCGCCGGTGGCGAGGACGATCAGAAGCGCGTGGATGCGGTGCGAGCGCAGGTCGGCGCGGATCCAGCGGAGGAGGGCGCGCACCGGCTCACCTGCCGAAATCGATGACGTCACGGACCCCGACGGCGCGCCGCGCGGCCGGGGGTTCCTCGACCCGGGCGTCGTCGGCGATCCGGCCGTCGAAGAGGCTGACGACGCGGTCGGCGGTGCTGGCCGCCCGCGCGTCGTGGGTGACCAGCACGATGGTGGTGCCCTGTTCGTGGTAGCGGCTGAGCAGGGCGAGGACGTCGCGGGTGCTCCGGCTGTCGAGGTTCCCGGTGGGTTCGTCGGCGAGGAGCAGCTGCGGCCGGTTGACCAGCGCGCGGGCCAGGGCGACCCGCTGGCGCTCACCGCCCGAGAGCTCGCCGGGCCCGGCGGTGGCCTTGTGGGCGAGGCCGAGGTCTTCGAGGAGTTCCTCGCGGCGTTCGCGGGCGGTGCGGCCGGACATGCCCGCGAGCAGCGCGGTCAGTTCGATGTTGTCGGCGACGGAGAAGTCGGGGAGCAGGTTGCCGCTCTGGAAGACCATTCCGTAGTGCCGGCGGCGCAGGCGTGCCCAGGCGGACTCCCGCAGGCGGTCCACGCGGCGGCCTTCGAGCCACAGTTCGCCCTCGTCGGGCCGCAGCAGTCCGGCGAGGAGGTGCAGCAGGGTGGACTTGCCGGCGCCCGAGGGGCCGGTGACGGCGACGAACTCGCCCCGGTCGATCCGCAGGCTGATGCCCCGGACGGCGGGTATCACGGTCGAGCCGCTCAGGTGCGAACGCACCACGGAGTCGGCGGTCAGCAGCGGCGGTGTCGATGGCGGTGTCGGCTCCGAGCCGGTCACGTGAGCTCCTCCTGGCAACGCTCCAGCCAGTCGAGGTCGGCCTGCAGGTGCAGGACCGCGCCCTCGATCAGCAGCAGCGAGGTCCGGTTGCCGCGCTCGGTGGCGGCCAGCTTGTTGAGTCCGCGCATCATGTTGATGCAGTGCCGACGCTGGTTGTTGATCAGCGTCAACTGGTCGGCGAGGTCGATGCCTTCGGCCAGGATCAGCTTCATGAAGAACTCGTCCCTGACCCGGGGGCCCTCGGTGGGCGCCTCGAACCAGCCGGAGAGTTCCTCGGTGCCCTTCTCCGTGATCTCGTAGACCTTCTTGTCCGGCCTGCCCTCCTGCGTCACCTCGGTGCCGCGGATCAGTCCGGACTTCTCCAGTCGGCTCAGGGTCACGTAGATCTGGCCGATGTTCGGCTGAGGGTACGCCGCGCCGAAGGTCTGCTCAAGCCCCTGCTTGAGTTCGTACCCGTAGGCGGGCTGCCGGGCCAGCAGCGCCAGCAGCTGATGGCGCACCGGGCGTCACCTCTTCCTTGTCGTCCCTGTTCGCTGGTTACACCTCGGTCACACAGTACGGGCAGGTGGGCCCCCACCAGCAGGGAGGCCGTATAAAGGGACGTACCCCGGCGCCCACCCGTGCCGGCGGATCGAAGGAGCTCCATGGACGACCGGCCGCCCACCGGCCCCGACGCGGGTCGTCGGCGCGTGGTGCGCGCGCTGGTGGGCGGGACGGCGGTGCTCGCGGCCGGGGGCGGGTCCGCCTGGTACGGCCTGGCGGGCGGAGCGCAGCCGTCGGGCGATCCGGACGGTGTCGGGCCGGTCACGCTGGCGACCGGCCGGGACACCACCCGCTACCTGCGCGGGCTGCTGGCCGACTGGAACGCCGAGCACCCGGACCAGCCCGCCGAACTGGTGGAGCTGCCCGAGGCGGCCGACGAGGTGCACGCCCAACTCGCCGGGGAGCTGTCGGCCGGCGGCAGCCGCTTCGACGTGCTCAACCTCGACGTGGTGTGGACGGCCGAGTTCGCGGCCAGGCGCTGGACCGTGCCGCTGGACGAGTCGGACTTCGCACTGGACAGCTTCCTGCCACCGGTCGTGCGCACGGGCCGCTACGACGGGCGGCTGTACGCGGTGCCGTTCGTCGCCAACGCCGCTCTGCTGTACTACCGCAGCGACGTGCTGGACGCCGCCGGTGAGCGACCGCCGAGCACCTGGGCCGACTTGGCACGGCAGGCACGGACCCTGGCGCCCGCGCACGGGCTGTCCGGGTACGCGGGGCAACTGAGCCCGTACGAGGGCCTCTCCGTCAACGCCCTGGAGGCGATCCGCTCGGCCGGCGGGGAGTTGCTCGCCGGCGACGGGACGGTCGTCGTCGACAGCCCGCAGGCCAGGGCCGGTTTGGAGTTCCTGGCCGGGGGCGTGCGCGAGGGCTGGATCCCGCCCGAGGTGCTCGGCTACCAGGAGGAGGAGTCCCGCGCGGCGTTCGGCCGGGGTGGCCTGCTCTTCCTGCGGAACTGGCCGTACGTCTACCACGAGGTCGGCGCGGCCGGTTCCCCGGTGGAGGGACGGTTCGGTGTGGTGCCGCTGCCGGGACCGCACGGCCCGGGCAGCGGCGTGCTGGGGGGCTCGGGGCTTGCGGTGAGCCGGTTCTCCCGGCGCCAGCGCACCGCGCGGGCACTGATCGCCTACCTGACGAGTCGCCGGGCACAGTACCGCGTGCTGACCGACGGCGGGCTGCCACCGGTCTGGGCCGACCTCTACGCGGAGCCGGATCTGACGGCCCGCTTCCCCTACCTGCCCGTGTTGCGCACGGCGATCCTGGCGGCGGGGGCGCGCCCCGCCGTCCCGCAGTACCAGCAGCTGAGCCTCGCGTTCAGCGAGACGGCGTTCGAGGTCGTGTCGGGCCGTCGGAGCGCCGAGGCGGCGCTGCCGAGGCTGGCCGCCGACCTGCGCGTCGTCGTCGGCTGAGCCGACGCCGACGACGGCCCGGGGGCGTGCAGCCCCTGCCGCGCGAGGACCCCTACCCGCGAGTACCTAACACGTATCTAGGCATGGCCCGGTGCGTCGTCCCGTAACTTCTGGAAAACTCCCTCAAACAAGGGCTTAACAGCGTCCGCATCTGCCTGCTATACCTAACGCGAATGCATAACCGTTGGAGTAGCGAGATGCACAACCCCACCCTCCCCGACGGCGACGCGGTCACCCTGCCGCGCGCTCGTCCGCACACCCCCACCACCCCCACCACCACCGCCGCCCGTACCTGGTGGCGCGACGCGGTGATCTACCAGATCTACGTGCGCAGCTTCCGTGACACCGACGGCGACGGCGTCGGCGACCTCGCCGGCGTCCGTGAACAGCTGCACCACGTGCGGCAGCTGGGCGCCGACGGCGTCTGGCTCAACCCGTTCTACGTCTCGCCCCAGCACGACCACGGCTACGACATCGCCGACCACTGCGCCGTCGACCCGGTCTACGGCGACCTCGCCGAGTTCGACCGCCTGGTGGCGGACTGCGGACTGCTCGGTCTCAAGCTGGTCCTGGACGTCGTCCCCAACCACTGCTCACGTGACCACCCGTGGTTCCGGAAGGCCCTGGCCAACGGTCCCGGCAGTCCCGAGCGGGCGCGGTTCCACTTCGCCGACGGGTGCGGCCGGGACGGGGAACTCCCGCCCAACAACTGGCGGGCCATGTTCGGCGGCCCGGCCTGGAGCCGGGTCACCGAGGCCGACGGCCGGCCCGGCCAGTGGTACCTCCACCTGTTCACCCCGGAGCAACCCGACTTCAACTGGCGCAACCCCGACGTCGCCGCCCACTTCGAGGAGGTGCTGCGGTTCTGGCTCGACCGCGGCGTCGACGGCTTCCGGATCGACGTGGCGGCCGGTCTGTACAAGCACCCGGAACTGCCGGACTCGCCCGACCCGGACGTGGACGAGCGCACCCGCGACTCGGTCAACCCGTTGGCCTGGAACCAGCCGGAGGTGCACGGGGTCTGGCGGCGGTGGCGCGCGGTCTGCGAGGAGTACACCGTCCGCGACGGCCGCGAGCGACTGCTGGTCGGCGAGGCCTCCGTGCCCACGCCAGCCGAGCAGGCACTGTACGTGCGGCCCGACGAACTGCACCAGGCCTTCTTCTTCCACCTGCTGCACGCGCCGTGGGACCCCGCGCACTTCCACCGGGTCATCGACGACGCCGTGCGGGACATCACCGCCACCGGGTCGACCGTCACCTGGGTGCTCAACAACCACGACCAGGTCCGCACGGTGAGCCGGTTCGCGGGGGACGACCCGGCCTCCGGCCCCGCCCGGGCCACGGCCGCCGCCCTGCTGATGCTGGCCCTGCCGGGAGCCGCCTACATCTACCAGGGCGAGGAACTCGGCCTGCCCGAAGTCCTCGACCTGCCCGACGAGTCGATCACCGACCCGATCTTCCGCCGGACCGGCAGCCGCACCGGGATCCGCGACGGCTGCCGGATACCGCTGCCCTGGTCGGGCAGCGAACCCCCGTTCGGGTTCAGCCCGCCGGACACCCCGGTCGGCCCCTGGCTCCCGCAGCCGGACTCCTTCGCCGCCCACACGGCCGAACGGCAACGGGCCGACGGCGGATCCGTCTACCACCTGTACCGCACCGCCCTCCAACTGCGCCGTGAACTCCCGCAACTCGGGGAGGGCACGCTGCGATGGCTGGAGACCCCGCCCGGGGTCCTCGCGTTCGTCCGCGGCGAGGGCCTGGTGTGCGCCGTCAACTTCGGCGACACCCCCGCGCCGGCTCCGGTCCTCGGCCCGCCCCTGCTGGCCAGCGGCCCGTGCGCCGACGGCGTCCTGCCGCCCGCCACCGCCGCCTGGTGGATCGACCACTGCGCCGCCGGCCCCAACTGACCGTCCACCGCACCACGAAGCCCCGAACCCGCACCCGCCTCACGGAAGAGGACTCGACGATGAGACTCCGTAGCGCTCTCCCCACCCTGGCCGCGTCCGTCGTGCTGGCCGCCACCGCCACCGCCTGCGGCAGCGGGGGAGGCGGCACCGCCGCCGACTCCACCACCCAGGAACTCAAGGGCCAGACCCTGACCGTCGCCGCCGTGTGGAGCGGCACCGAGCAGGAGAACTTCAAGAAGGTGCTGGACGCCTTCACGGCCAGGACCGGCGCCACCGTCAGCTACACCTCCACCGGTGACAACCTCTCCACCGTGGTCGGCAGCAAGATCGAGGGTGGTGACCCGATGGACGTGGTCATGGTCGCCCAGCCCGGCGTGATCAAGCAGTTCGCCGACAAGGGCTGGCTGGCGCCGCTCGCACCCGCCGTCACCGACGCCGCGAAGAAGAACTACGCCGGCATCTGGTCCGGCCTCGGCACCGTCAACGGCACGCAGTACGGCCTCTACTTCAAGGCCGCCGACAAGTCGACCGTCTGGTACAGCCCCGCCGCCTTCCAGAACGCCGGCGTCCAGCCCCCGACCACCTTCGACGACCTGCTGAACGTCGGCCGGACGCTCTCCGACTCCGGCACTCCGGCGTTCGCCATCGGCGGCCAGGCCGGCTGGACCCTGACCGACTGGTTCGAGAACGTCTACCTCTCCCAGGCCGGACCCGAGCTCTACGACAAGCTCACCCGGCACGAGATCCCGTGGACCGACCCGTCGGTCATCAAGGCCCTGACCACGCTCGGCAAGGTCTTCGGTGACAGGCAACTCGTCGCCGGTGGCGGGCAGGGCGCCCTGCAGACCGACTTCCCCACGTCCGTCCAGCAGGTCTTCGGAGCACAGCCCAAGGCCGCCATGACCCACGAAGGCGACTTCGTGGGCGGTGTCATCACCTCCGAACTGAAGAAGCAGGTCGGCACCGACGCCAAGGTGTTCCCCTTCCCCGCCGTGGACGGCGGCAAGGCCCCCGTCATGGGCGCGGGCGACGCGGCCGTCGTCCTCAAGGGCGCCAAGCACCCCGAAGCCGCGCAGAAGTTCGTCGAGTTCCTGGCCGGCCCCGAGGCCGCGACCGTCTGGGCCAAGGCCGGCGGCTTCATCTCGCCCAACAAGGCCGTCGACCCCTCCGTCTACCCCGACGACACCACCCGGCAGTTCGCCAAGTCGGTGATCGACGCCGGCGACACCTTCCGCTTCGACATGTCGGACCAGGCCCCCGCCGCGTTCGGAGGAACCGCGGGCCAGGGCGAGTGGAAGGACCTCCAGGACTTCCTCGCCGACCCCTCCGACGTCCAGGGCGCCGCCGCCAGGCTCGAAGCCGACGCGGCCAAGGCCTACAAGGGCTGATCCACCATGTCCCTGCGCTCACCCCGCAGCGGCCGGGCATCCGGTGTCGCCCTCCGGCGCCACCGGGGCCTCGCCCTGCTCTTCGTCCTGCCCGCCCTGTTGCTGCTCGGCGCCCTCGTCGTCTACCCCATCGGCTACTCGGTGGCCCGCAGCCTCTTCGACGCCTCCGGCCACCGCTTCGTCGGACTCGACAACTACGGCACCGCCTTCACCGACCACGCCACCCTCACCGCCGTGCGCAACAACGCGATCTGGGTCGCCGTCGCCCCGGCCCTGGTGACCGCCGTCGGTCTGGTGTTCGCGGTGCTCACCGAGAAGATCCGCTGGGCCACCGCGTTCAAGCTGCTCGTCTTCATGCCGATGGCGATCTCCTTCCTCGCCGCCGGGATCATCTTCCGCACGGTGTACGACGCGGACCCGCACCGCGGCGTGCTCAACGCCGCCGCGGTCGCCGTCCACGACACCTTCGACGACCGGCCGACCTACCCCGGCGCCCACCCGCGCCCCGGCACCGGCCTCGACCAGGCCCAGGGCGGCGACGTCACGGCACCCACCAGCACGCGCGTCGTGCTGCTGCCGCTCGTCGGCGTGCAACCCGGAGCGCTCCCGGCCACCGCCCTGACGGCCCAGGAGCCGGCCGGCGGCGACGGGGTCAGCGGCACGGTGTTCCTCGACTTCGTCCCGGGCGGCGGCGGCCACCCCGGCCGACTGGAAGCCGGGAAGAAGGGCCTGCCCGGCATCACCGTCCAACTCCGGGACGGAGGGAGGACGGTCGGCACCACCACCACCGCCGCCGACGGAACCTTCCGGTTCGGCGCGGCCCCGTCCGCCACCACCTCGGTCGTGATGCCGGCCGCGAACTTCGCCGCCCCCTACCGCGGCATCGACTGGCTCGGCCCCGCGTTCATCACCCCGGCCATCATCGGCGCCTACATCTGGATCTGGGCCGGCTTCGCCATGGTCATCATCGCCGGGGGCCTCGCCAACCTGCCCCGCGAGACCATCGAGGCGGCCAGGATCGACGGCGCCGGCGAATGGCAGATCTTCCGCCGCATCACCGTGCCCCAACTCGCCCCGGTCCTCGGCGTCGTGTTCATCACCATGGTCATCAACGTGATGAAGATCTTCGACCTGGTGTACATCATCGCGCCCGGACCGGTGCAGCAGGACGCGAGCGTCCTGGCGCTCCGGCTCTACCTGGTCTCCTTCGGCGGCGGCAACGACCAGGGCCTCGGCAGCGCGCTCAGCATCCTGCTGCTGCTCCTCGTCGTGCCGGTGATGCTTCTCAACGTCCGACGCTTCCGAGGGAGCCGCACATGACCACCACCCAGGCGGCTCCGTCCGCCCCCGGCACCACCGCGCCCGCACCGGCGCCCGGCGGCCGGCCCGCCCTGCCGCTCACCACCCGGCTCGCCGCCCTCACCCGAAGCGGCCTCGTCCAGGCCGTGCTGACCGTGGCCGCCGTCGCCTGGCTGGTGCCCACCGTCGGCCTGCTGGTCTCCTCGCTGCGCCCCAAGCAGGTCGCCGCCACCGGAGGCTGGTGGACGGCGCTGACCGACCCCGCCCAGCTCACCCTGCAGAACTACACCGCGCTGCTCGGCGGCGGAGACGTCCCCAAGGCGCTGTGGAACACCGTGCTCATCAGCGTCCCGGCGACCCTGCTGACCGTCGCCCTCGCCGCGGGCGCCGGCTACGCCTTCGCCTGGATGCGCTTCCCCGGCCGGGACGCGGTCTTCCTCGGCGTCGTCGGCCTGCTGGTCGTCCCCGTCCAGGTCGGGCTCATCCCGGTCGCCAAACTCGAAGGCGCCGTAGGGCTGTTCGGCACCATCCCCGGCGTCGTGCTGTTCCACGTCGGCTACGGGCTCCCGTTCGCCGTGTTCCTGATGCGCAACCACTTCCTGGAGATCCCCGCCGAACTCCTGGAAGCCGCGCGGATGGACGGCTGCGGGGAGTGGCGGATCTTCCGCACCCTCGCCCTGCCGCTCGCCGCACCGGCCGTCGCCTCGCTGTGCATCTTCCAGTTCCTCTGGGTCTGGAACGACATGCTGGTCGCGCTGATCTTCGCCGGCAACGACTCGCAGCCGCTGACCGTCTACCTGCAGTCCCAGATGCGGCAGTTCGGCAGCAACATGGACGTCCTCGCACCCGGTGCGTTCCTGTCCCTGCTGGTCCCCGTGGGCGTGTTCCTCTGCTTCCAGCGGTTCTTCATCCAGGGAGCGATGGCCGGATCCGTGAAGTGACACCGGCGGGGACGGCAACGACAGCGACCGCCCCGGCGAGGTGGCACTCACCGGCACCCCGCCGGTCGTCGCCCCGACCCCGAGGCCCCCTCGCCGCCGCCCCCGGTGCCCCGGCGCCCGCCGCCGTCCCGCCTGCGACCTTCACCCACGCACCCGAGGTGTCGCCGCACCTGCGGCGTCCTGGTCGGGAAGGTGTTGCCGTCGCCGACCTCGATCAGGATCCGGGCGCCGGTCCTGACACCGATGCCCGGCATCGATGTCAGGACCTTGGAAAGAGGGTGAGCCTCCAGCAGTTCCTCGATCCGCCCGGCCTTGTGAGCCTGGTTCCCGGGGCCCGCCGGCTTCGCGGGCCCCGGGAACCGCTGCGGGAATTCCGATCAGGCCGCGACCTGCAAGACGTAGAAGTCGCCGCCGAGAACGCGCTCCCCCTGGATGAAGTTCGACAACTCGGTGCCGGCGAGGCTGTTCTGTGCCCTCGGCACGTGTCGGCGAGTGCTGTGCTCCTTCCCGGTCACCGGCCTGTTGACATAGGTCTCATAGATCATCCACTGACCGTTCTCGAAGAGCGGTGTCACCTCGGCGCACTTGTCGTTCGGCGTGGGCGACCCGGCCTGGTTCGGAACGCCCGTTGTGTCGTACAGGATCCCGCTCTGCTGGGTGGAAGCACAGCTTGTCACCACCCGACAGCCGAACGAAGACCCCAGTAGGTGTGTGACGGTCCGGGAGTGTGGCGCCGACCGGGTCGTCTCCGGACAAGCCTGGGTCGGATGAGGAGGTCTGGAGCACTGCCCGGGCGGCGGCGAGTGAGGTCTCCAGCCGTCGGCGGACGGGCTCGGGCAGGGTGGCGGAGCCCAAAGCGCAGGCGACGAGAGCCTGTTCGAGTTCGGCCGTCCGGCCAGGGGGGAGGTGGTCGAGGACGCCAGGATGGGCCAGAAGGTCGCGCAACGCGTAGCCGTCGCCACCTTCAGTCGTTCTGCTGGCCGTCTGTTCGATCAGGTTTCGGGCGGAGGGTGTGTCCGTGCCGGCGGCGTTGATCGCGGTGAGGGCGAGGTGGGTGCTGAACACGGCCAGGCCATCGTCCGGTTCGAAGGCGAGGCAGTGGCCGATGGCGGTCTCGGCTGCGTGTCGGTCGCCTGGGCGGCACAGCGCGGTGAGCACGGCGGTGACGGCGTTCTCCCAGGCCTCGCCCGGCTCGGTGGCAGCCAGCAGGGCGAGGGCACCGGGCAGGTCGCCGGTGGTGGCGGCGGCGAGGATGGCGGTTTGGCGGCCGTCGAGGATGCGTCGGCCGAAGCCTCGGTGCGCCTCGATGTGGCGCACGGCGTCCGTCCAGCGGCCGGCGGAGGTGAGGGCGCGGGTGCCGTCGGCGATGACGACGCGCCACAGCCATGCGACGACTTCGGCGCGCTGTTCGGTGGTCTCGGTGAGGCGGGCGGGGACTGTGATGCTGTCGAGCGTCGCCTCGGTAGAGGACGGTGTCCTGACGTTCCGGGTCGCCGTAGAGAGAGGCGAGGAGCACGCGGGAGGCGCCGGGGGCGTCACCGTGGCCACGCCGCAGGACGCGGGCCGGGGTGGGCTTGGGCAGGCGCGGCCAGTCGGCGTCCGGGCGGCGGTGACGGGAACAACGATCTCGTGGGCCCGGCCGTCGGCCCAGCCGAGGTCGGCAGGATCGGGTTCCTCGACGAGGACGGCGTGCGAGGCGAAACAGAGGTGGTCGCGTAGCAGGGCGCGGTGGCCCGGATTGTCGAGGTCGAGGGGGAGGCCCTGGCTGCTCGCGGTCAGCAAGACGTGCCGGGGGGCCCGGAGCCGGGCCATCCATGCCATGAGCGCCTCATCCCACCGTTGCTGCGAGGTGCTGCCGGAGGGTAGGTCAGCGGCGATGAGGCGCCAGATGGCGGGGGAGAGGATGACCCGACCGTGCCGCAGCCGGGGCCGGAAGGGCAGGGCGTGGAGCGAACCCCAGTCGAAGCGGGTGACCTGTGCGGCCTGGGCACGGGACAGCTCGGTGATCAACCGGGCCAACGACGGGGTGTGCGTGCGCAGGTTCAGGGCGTGGGTGGCGGCGGCCTCGATCCGAACGCCGAGCGTCGGCGCCGCCAGGTACATGCGCCGCCCGTCGCAGCCCACGGCCAGGTACTGCGGTCCGAGGACGCCGTCGGTGGTGGGGCGGTGCTCGGCGAGGCTGATCACCAGCTGGCCCGTCGCCAGGCTCCGGGCGACGTGCCCGCTGGCCGGATCCAACGGCGGGAACGACAGCTGGGCGGTGACGGCGTGCTCGTCCATCGTCGGCAGGCCCGTCAGCAGGGCGGTGAAAGCCGCCTGGCGCTCCGGTTCGAGGAGGTGGAGGAAGCGGCCGACCGAGACGCCGGCGCGCCGAACTACGAGCCGCCGCAACCGCGTTCAACCGCGCCACCCGATCCAAGGTCCGTGTCGAACACCAGAAGGCCGCAGCCTTCCGCACCGCCGCCAAGCAACTCCTGCACACCGCCGGCTCCGGCGACGACGGCGCCACCGCCGCCGCCCTGCTGTCCACCGCCGTCTTCGTCGTGATCGCCATCGCCCACTGGCACCAGACCCGAGGCCACCAGCAGCAGGCTCACGCCGCCCAGCAGTCCCTTGTCCACCTGCGAACCGCCTACCGGCAGACGGCCGAGCCGGTCATCGCCGACCTCACCCGCCGCACCCCCACCCCCAAGACCACCGCCCGCCTCGCCGCCCAGGTCCAGGCCGCCGTCCCCGACCACGCCCAGCGCATCCTCGCCGACCGCTCCTGGCCCGCCCTGGCCACCGCCCTCGCCAGGCGGAATCCGCCGGCCAGCCACCCCATCGCGCTCTCACCGAGGCCGCCCAGCAACGGGAACTCACCACCGCCGACCGACCCGCTGAAGTCCTCCTCTGGCGCCTGCGCAACGCCACCAGCGACCGCATCGACCAGCGCACCCAGGCCGCACGCGCCCGTACAGGCAGCCGCACCACCCCGACAGCCGCACCCACCACACCCGCCGTGCCGACCGGCACCAGGGCCGCCAACGACCCCACCCGCCGACGCTGACCCCGACCGGAAACACCCGATGCCTCGAGCCCCGCCCACCCAGCCACAGGAACGCCCGTGCGCACAGATGTCGCTTCGATGTCTTCTCCGGCGGCCGGGAACCATCCCGGCCGCCGTGCGTCTTGTGTGCTTGCCAACCGTCACCCGACACCGAAGGGCACCACTTGACCAACCCCAGCACCGACCACGACGGCCACCACAGAGCCGTCATCCGCGCCGTCCCTCACCCCGGCGAACTCGACGCCCGCGGCATCCCCATCACCTGCCCCGACTGCCGCGCCCGCCGGGACTGGCTCCTCCTCAACGTCCGCCACCAGGTCTTCGTCCGCTGCCGCTGCGCGACCGAGTGGCACGAGCCCGACCTCACCCGCGCCTACTTCGACCTGCACTTCGCCGCCCCCGAACACGAATGGGACGACTACGACACCGCCATGCGTGCACTCGCCTTCGACGGCCTGCTCGCCGGCACCACGTGGGACTGATTCTGGAACACCTTCGGGGCCAACACCGGACGACGGTGCTGGCCCCGAAGGAGTGGGTGCGGCCCGGTGCAGGCAGTGCACCGAAGGTTCGAATCTGCCAGTCCCGCGCGGGTGATGGATCTACCGGCGAGATAGCAGCCAGCTGGCGCGGCGGTGGCGGCCGACCCGTCGTCCAGTCGCTTCACGGTCATGCCCGCGCGGGAGTGGGCTCGCAGCCTGGCACGGTGGCCCGTCGTTGAGCAGGATCGAGCGCCAGACCCGTTCCTGGAGTTCACGGATGCAGGGATCACAGGCGTACATGGGTGCCTGCGCTCCGGCGACGGTTGCGGGGCCGATCCACAGCACCCGGGTCCACTGCTGGCCGCAGTACAGCCAGCAGAAGCCGTCGACCCAGGGGTTACCGTCATCGGTCGTGGGCGGGTCAGGCACGCCACCGCGAGCGAACTCAGCGATGCCGGGTATCACCATGTGCGACACGGCCAGTTCGGGCAGCACGGGTCACCTTCCCGGCCCGCGTCCACCGCCGAGCTCGACGCCTCCGCTGGACTCCAGCCCGTGGATGGGCGCCCACTCATGTTTCAGAATCGAGTAGATGATCGAGTCGCGCCAAGCACCGCGAACGAAGACGTGGTCGCGGATGCGACCGTCCTCGGTCATACCGGCGCGCAGGAGCGTCCGCGCGGACGCTTCGTTGAGCGGGGAGCGGGCGGCCCAGATGCGGTGCAGACCGAGGACGTTGAACCCGAGCGCGCACAGCAGGTGGACGGTCTCGGTTCCGAGTCCCTTACCCCACTCGGCGGCGTGGAGGGCGAAGCCGATGGTGGCGGCCTCCTGCGGCTCGGTGGCCAGGCGGGCATACCCGATCAGCCGGTGCTCGCCGAGGCGGGTGATGGCCAGGCAGTACTCGGTCCTGGGGCTGGCGTTCGCGGCGGCGATGGAGCGGTCCGTGATCGCCTGGACCTGCTCGCGGGTGCGGGGTTCGAAGCTGAGGTGCCGGGTGGCCTCGGGGTCGCCGTAGACGGCGAGGAGGTCGTCGGTGTCCTCGGGTTCGACTTCGCGCATCGCCAGGCGGGGGCCGGCCAGGTGAACTGGGGTCATGGCCGCGGAGCCTACCTGCGCGTTCACCGGATGAGGACGGACGTCGGGCTGGCGGTGAACGCCTCGATCTCCTCGCGCAGGTCGGCCGCCACGCCGGTGGCCCGTCGACCGCCGGAGGGCAGCGCGGCGTGGACGCGCTGGGCACTGCTGGTGATGCCGAAGTTCCGCTGTTCGACGGGGAGGTCGAGCACGGGGCGGACGGCCTCGGCGACGCCCTCGATCTCGCCGCGGGCGAGGCGAGCGAGCGCGAGGTCGGTCTGGGCGCCGGCCTCGTCGCCGAAGGCCCACTCCTCCTCGGGGGCGGTGCGGTAGGCGGCGACGGCGGCCTCGGACTGGCTCTCGCCGAGGGCTGCGTCTTCGCCGAGGTGCACGGTGGCCTCGGCCACGTAGTAGAGCTGGCGGGGCTCCGGGAAGGTCATGATGCCGCCGAAGCCGTCCAGGTCGTCGGGCTGGATGGCGGCGCGGGCGTCCTCGGCGCGCTGGATGGCGGCGCGGGTGGCCTCCCCGTCGCCGAGGAGCGCGTGGGCGCGGGCGGAGAGACAGGCCAGCCACACGCTGGTGGTGCCCCGGACGCTGCCGGCGGCAGCCTGCCCGAGGTCGGCATAGTCGGCGGCCTCAGCCGGGCGGCCGGCCCAGTAGGAGATGAGCGACTGGAGCGAGCGGACCCAGGCGCGCATGGCGTGGTGGTCCGCGTTGTCGGCGCAGACGAAGGCGGTGCGGGCCTGCATCATCGCGGCGCTCGGGTTGCCCAGGTCGTGGCTGGCCTTGGCGAGCATGCCGGAGGTGATCCCGGCGAGCAGGTACAGCTCGCGGGCCTGCAGGGGCTTGACCCGGCCGTGCTCCAACAGCCGGAAGGTGAGGTCCTGGACCTCGACCAGGTCGCCGAGCAGGGTCGGCAGCGCCAGCTTCGGGTAGGCGACGGTCAGCCGCCGTACCTCGTCGTGGATCTGTCCCAGAGTCTCCGGGCCGATGCTGCTGCCCTCCGCCATCGCGGTGAACCGAAGTGCACGACGAGCCGCCATTGCGACCTGCCTTTCCAATTCCGTGGTGCCCGCGTCGAAGCGGGTCTCGCTGTTGGACGGGCCACGAGCAGGCAGTACCGCTGCCTGCTCGGAGGGGAGAAGGACAGGGACCGGCCGTGGCGGCGGGACGACGAACGAGGCAGCGGTTGCGGGCGCAGGCAGCGAAGCGGCCGGTGCGGGCGCGAGAAGCTGCGCGACGCTGACACCGAACATGGCCTCCAGCACTCGGCACTGGTCCGGGTAGGGACGGGTCTTCACCGCGCCGGCGTACCAGCGCTCGAACTGCCGCTTGGAGACCGACAAACCCCGGAGCCGGGGGTCGTTCTCCTGCTCGGCGGCCGAGTTCGCGGTCGCCTCGAACCGGAGGCGGAAGGTCTCGTAGACCTGCCAGTGCCGCTGCAGCGTCAAGACCCTTAAGAGCGTTGGAGTTTCGACCACTGCGGATCCTCTCCGTCCCCGTTCGTCTGCTCTGACGATAGCCATGGTCAGGCGGCAGGAAACACGATCGAGGACCGTACGGGCCAGATGACGGCAGCCATGACGGCGGTCATGACGCACGACGCCGTCTGCCGCGCGAACCAGCTCCGGCGACGACGCCGCCATGACGGCGGCGATGTCGTATCCATGCCCAACTCTCCGCCGCCATGCTGAACAGCCTTCGCAATCCGCGCACAACCGACAGCGAAGCGTGAGATCGAGGTGGGAGGGATCCGATGGACAACGCCACGACCGAAGACACCGCCGAAGCGCGGTCCCTGGCGGATACCGAGACGAACGCAACTGCCGAAGAAGGCCGCCTCACTCGCACCGGGCGTCGCCCGGGTCTGACCGTCCGCACTTTCAGCGTCGCCCAGGACGGTACCCGCTACGACGACTCCGGCGTGACCAGCGCCTACCCGGGCCCCGACGAGTACGTCGCCCGGATCGAGGTCTGGCCCGCCTGCACCTGCCCGCAGCATCGCGCCGGCTGATCCGCGCGAGTCGCACCCGCCAACACGGGGGCGCAACAACGCCCCAACCCTTTTCCACTCGCTCGCCCGAGAGGAGAACCAGTCATGCACCGGCTGACCGACGCGCCCGCGCTGCACACCGAACTGGAGCGCATCGACTACCGCACCACCCCCGCGTACTACTTCGACACCGAGCAGATCACCGACCCGGTGGTGCTGCACCTGCTGAGCCGCTGCCCGACTGTTTTCGGCATCAAGAAGGCCATCACCGACCTGCTGGCCGGCAACCTGGACATCCCGTTGCCGGAGGCCACCGGGGCCATCGAGCCCGGCGCCACCGTTCGGGGCCACGTGATCGTGGCGCCCGGGGCCGTCGTCGCCGAAGGCGCGTTCGTCACCGGCCCGGTGCTGGTCTGCCCCGGCGCGGTGATCGAGGCCGGCGCCCGGGTGCGCGACAACACCGTCGTCGGCCCCGGCTGCCGGATCGGCTTCGGCGCCGAGGTCACCCGCTCCTTGCTGACCGGTGGCGTCTTCATGAAGCACACCAGTTTCGTCGGGGACTCCGTGCTCGGCCTCGGCGTCAACATCGGCGCGTTCGTGTCCACCACCGGCCTGCGGGTCACCTCCGGGCCGGTCACCGAACCGGCCACCGAAGAGGTCTGCGCTCACCTCGACGGCCGACGCATCGCCACCGGCCAGACGAAGTTCGGCGCGGTGGTCGGCGACGGCGTGATCGTTCCCGCCGGCACCGTGCTCCAGCCCGCCACCCTGATCGGCGCGCACACCCTGCTCTACCCGAAGACCCAGGTCGGGGGCTTCTTCCCGGCCGGAAGCCAGGGAAGGTGACCATGCCCACCACCGACACCGCCACGACGACAGACCAGCGGGCCGTACGGATCACCGGAGGCCGCCGCCTGGCCGGCACCGCCACCGTCCAGGGCAGCAAGAACATCGCCCTGCACCTGTACGCCGCCACGATCCTCGCCGACGACCCGCTCACCCTGGCCGGTGCGCCCGAGATCCTGGACACCCTGGTCGTCGCCGACATCCTGCACCGCACCGGCACCCGCGCCACCGTGACCGGAGACGAGTTCGCCACCCGACCGGCCGACTCCTACTTCCCCGTCATCCCGGACGACCTCGGACGGCGCATCCGCACCACCGCGGTGATGGGCGGAGCTCTGCTGGCCCGCGCCGGCAAGGTCACCTTCCCCACCCCTGGCGGGGACGCCTTCTGCGCCCGCTACATCGACCGGCACCTGGCCGCGATGGAAGCCGCCGGGGCCGAGGTCGAGGTGAGCCGGGGCCGGGTGCGGGCCCGCTTCACCGGCAAGCGGCTGCCCTTCATCGCCGACGCCGAGACCCGCTCCTGGGGGCCGAGCCTGGGTGCGACGGTCACCGCGATGCTGCTGGCCGCCCGCACCCCGGGCACCTCCGCGATCCTCAGCCCCAGTGTGGAGCCCGAGGTCACCCACACCGCCGCCCTGCTCTCGCAGGCCGGCGTCGGCATCGAGTGGCGGGGCAGGACGGCCCTGAACGTCACCGGCACCGACCGCATCCGGGGCGGGGTGTTCAACGTGCCGCCGGACCGCCTGGAGGCCGCCACCCTCGCGCTGGCCGCCGCCATCACCGGCGGCACCGTCCACCTGGACGGCTTCCCACCGGCCGCGTTCCCGGACGGGCTGGTGTCGGTGTTCGCCGACGCCGGAATCCAGCTCGACCCGCTGGACGGCGGCACGGCCATCAGCACCCCGGCCGGGCCTCGGCCGGTACAGATGGCCACCGGCCCGCACCCCGGCTTCCCGACCGACGTGCAGCCACAGCTGACCGCCTTCCTCACCCAGGCCGAGGGCACCTCCCGCATCGACGAGCGGATCTACACCCAGCGCGACACCCACCTGCCGGCCTTGGCAGCGTTCGGCGCGGCCGTCAACGCGACCGGCTCGGTCATCACCGTGCGGGGCCGCTCCGCCCTCACCGGCGCTGGCGTGGCCGGGGAGGACATCCGAGCAGTGACCGCTCTCGTGATCGCCGCCCTCGCCGCCGAAGGCACCTCTACGATCCGAGGGATGTATCACCTGCGGCGCGGATACGGCAGCCTGCTGCCGAAGTTGGCCGCGCTCGGTGCCGACCTGACGATCGACCAGGAGTAACCGTGACCAACACCGTGCCGTGGAAGCCGAACGCGCTCGCCGACCTGCGCGAGTGCCTGGACCTGATGACCGCTGACGGCACCGTGCCCGGCGGAGTCATCGCCCACGGCACCTTCGACACCGAGCCCGGCTACCTGGCCTCCGGCGTCGTCGCCCCCGAGTGCGGCGACGCCCGGCCGGGGCCGGACACGGTGTACGACGTGGCCTCGCTGACCAAGGTCCTGGCCACCTGGCCGCTGGTCGGCACCTCCCTCATGGACGGTTTCACCCTGGACACCCCGATCCGCGAACTGCTCCCCGGTATCCCGGCCGAGGCGCCCGGAGGCAAGGTGACGGTTCGCCAGGTGCTGGCCCACACCTCCGGCCTGCGGGCCGACACCCGCCTCGACCAGTACCGCAACCGCACCGAACCGCTGGCCGAACTGATCTGCGGCGAGGACCTGATCGCCGAACCCGGAGCCGGACACCGCTACATCAACCGCGGTTTCATCCTCCTCGGCCTGGCCCTGGCCCACTACCGCTGCCAGCGCCTGGACGAGCTGGCGGCCGAGCTCTGGCAGCACATCGGCCTGACCGCCACCACCTACGGGCCCGTCGCCCGCTCTGCCCACGTCGCCCCGACCGAGCAGCGGTTGACCGGCGGGCCCCGGCTGTGGGGCATGCCGCACGACGACAATGCCGCCCTGCTCGGCGGCGTCGCCGGCCACGCCGGGGTGTTCACCACCCCGGCCGACCTCGCCACCTTCGCCACCCACCTGCTGGCCTCGCACGCCACCGGCGGGCCCCTGGGCCGCTGGCTCACCGCCAGCACGCAGCCGCAGGCCGAAATCGAGCCGGGCCTCGACCGTGGCCTGGCCTGGATCCTCGCCGATGAGGGCAAGGTCGCATACCACCACGGCTTCACCGGGACCAGCCTCTACCTCGCCCCCACCACCGGCCGCTACCTGGCCATCTGCACCAATGCCGTCTACCACCACCAGGACAACCGCACCCGCCTCGCCCCGCTGCGGACCCTCTCCCTGAAGGCGATCACCGACGAACCCTAGGAGGGCCACCCGTGCCCAGCACCACGCTCGCGTCCCTCACCACCCTGCGGCTCGGCGGCCCGGCCAGCAACGTCCTGCGGGTCGCCGATCCCGATGACTGGTTCGAACGGGTCCGTACGATCGGCGACCGGCAGGAGGACGCGCCCCTCACTCTCGGCCACGGCAGCAACGTCATCGCCTCCGACACCGGCCACGAGGGCACCGTCGCCGTGATGAACACCCGGGGCATCACCGTGAAGCGGGTGGACGACGACACGGTGGCCGCGACCGTCCAGGCCGGCCACCCGCTCGCCGACCTCGTCCAGTGGGCCGCAGCCGAACACCTCGCTGGGATCGAGTGCCTGGCCGGCATACCCGGCACTGTCGGCGCCGCCCCCGTCCAGAACGCCGGCGCCTACGGCCAGCAGGTCTCCGACGCCCTCGACCACCTCACCGCATGGGACTGGGACATGGGCCGACTGCGGACCTTGCCCGCCCAGGCATGCCGCCTCCGCCACCGCGACAGCCGCTTCAAGAACGACCCCGGCCGCTGGACCATCCTCACCGCGACGTTCCACCTCACCCGCTCACCGGCTGCCCCGATCAGCTACCAGCCGCTCGCCGACGAACTCGGCGTCCACGTCGGCGCCCGACCGCCCGTGGCCGAGGTGGCCGCCGCCGTCCTCGCCAACCGTCACCGCCGTGGACTCCTCCTCGACCCCCACGGCCCCGACGCCCGCCAGGCCGGATCGGTCTTCCTCAACCCACCCGTCACCGCCGCCCAGGCCGCCCGCTGGTCGACTGCCGGCTGCCCGGTCCACACCGACAGCGACGGGCACCTGCGGGCCAGCGCCGGCTGGCTGCTGGAACACATCGGCTACCGCCCCGCCTACAAGGTCGCGGACGGCATTCGCTGCTCGGAACACCGCACCCTCACGCTCACCGCCCACGACGGAGCGACCGCAGCGGGCTTCGCCCGGGCCCTCACCGAGCTCTCGGCCCAGGTCGAGATCGCGACCGGGATCAAACTCCGGCCCGAGCCGACGTTGGTCGGCGCCTGGACCGCCACCGCCAACTACCCGCAGCAGACGAAGGAGATCAAGTGATCGAGGTGCGGCCCAGCCAACAGATGCAGTCCCTCGGCATCGTCCAAAGGGCATCCCCATCCTCAACCGGCCCGCCGAACCCTTCGAGCTCCCGGCCGAACACGCCGCAGCCCAGACCGCGATCGACGAGCTGTTCGTCGCCGTCGATCGCATCGGCCGCGTCCACTCCTCCGCCAAGAGCATGGGCCTCGCCGCCCCGCAGATCGGCATCCCCCGCGCCGCCGCCCTCGTCCTCCCCCGACCGTCGGCGCCGAGCCGATCATCCTGCTCAACCCGACGATCACGGCCGCCTCCGGCGAGACCGACGAGAAGTACGATGGATGCCTCAGCTTCTTCGACGTCCGCGGCCTGGTCCCCCGTCCCCTCCGCATTAGCGTCACCGCGACCAGCCTCGACGGCACCATCACCACGGTCACCTACGAGTTCGGCTTGGCCCGCCTCATCGCCCACGAGATCGACCGCCTCGACGGCCTGCTCTACACCGCCCGCATGCGCCCCGACATCCACCCGATCCCGGTCGAGGAGTACCGAGGCACGGGCTCGACCTGGACGTGCTAATCAGCGAAATGGGGCCGCGGGGCACCTTCAGCGGACCGCTTCGTACTGATCCCTTCGAGGGGTTGCTCCGCACGGCCGAGCTAGCGGCCGTCTCGATCACGGTCTGAATCTTCCTGGCGGCGTTAGTCGGTAGTGGCAGGTAGCGTTTAACTTCCGGGTGGTTGGGCTCGGATATCACGGTGCTGTGCGGGGTACTGAATGGCGATGGCAGGCGGGGCCGCGGACAAGCTCCCTAACAGGTACGAGCACTGGTGGACAGCCCTCCAGATCGGCCAGCTGTTGCGGGGCAAGGCGTCGAGCATGCGATTGGAGCCGCCGGGCGATGCGGGGGAGGGCATCGAGTTCGAGATCCAGTTCCCGGATGGGCCGTGCTGTGACCAGGTCAAAGACAGCGGCACACGCTGGACGCTGCTACGGCTGGCCCCGGTGCTGGAAAAGGTGGCGAGGCATCTTGCTGGAGGCAAGACCGTCCGCCTGATCCTGTCAACGGATGCTGGGGAACTGGAATCGCTCTGCGAACGAGCTGTTGCTGCCCAAACATTCGCCGAGTTTGAAGAGATCCGAACGAAGGACCAGGCCACCGAGTTCGCAGCGGTGCGTTCGAACTGGCCAGAGGCGACGGAAGAGAACGCATGGCGGTACCTGCAGCAGATCAAGGTGTGGCACCAGCCAGGGGAGAGCCTGCGCCGCGAGGTGGTCTTGAGCTACTCGTTCCTTGTGCGGGATGACGCGGAGACCGTGGTCTCCCTCCTGCGGGATTTCTGCGACGATCACCTGCACCAAGTGGTGACCGCACCTCAGATCTGGTCTTACCTGGCGGAGAAGAAGGTCAAGCGCCGCTACCTCATCGGCGACGAGACCACCGCGCTCGCGCTTTCCGACTCGGTCGGCCGCTTCACCCGGCATGCAGGCGAGAATCGGCCCACGCTGGGGCTAGCGGTTCGGCCCTATACAGAAGAGCTGATGGAGCGGCTCCTGCAACCGGACGGTCCTCAGATCGTGCTCTGCGAAGGCCGCGCCGGGATGGGCAAATCGACGGTTGTCAGCGATGTGGTACAGCTGTTGCAAGAGCGCGGCTGGTACGCGGCTGCGGTCAGAATGAGCGCAGCCAGCCCTAACGTGCAGAGCGCTGCTGCCCTTGGCCGTGTAATGGAACTCTCCGACTCCCCGGCCGTCGTGCTGGCAAACGCCGCTGGTGGCCAGCCCTCGCTGTTGGTGATCGACCAGTTGGACGCCGTTAGCACCTACAGCGGTCGAATGTCCGAGGTGTACGGCGCCGTGGCCGAGGTGATCGAGCAACTGCGGTACGAGCCCTCAGTCAAAGTGGTGCTGGTTGCCCGCAAGGTCGATGTCGAGGAGGACTCCCGACTACGGGCACTGGCCACCAGCGACCGTGTCGCGAGGCTGGTTTTGGACGAACTCACCGACGAATCGCTTCGGACAGCCTTGGCGGAGTACGGTACCGACCCCTCTGCCCTCAGCCCTGAGACGCTGCGCTTGCTTAAGGTCCCTCTACACCTGTCGGTTTTCAGCCGCCTCTCCGCCGACGCCCGCACAGGCACCTATCGCACCCTCCAGCAGCTGTACACGCAGTTCACGAAGGAGCGCCGCAACGCGGTGGAGCGCAAACTCACCCCCGAGGCATGGCACCGGATCACCACGGCCCTTGTTCAACATCTGAGCGACCACGAGACCCTAAGCGCACCCCGCCCGGTTCTCGACCGCTTCAACCAGGCCGATGTCCAGGTCCTCGAATCCGAGGGCATCCTCGCGATGGAGACCGACGACCGCATCGGATTCTTCCACGAGTCTTATTTCGACTACCTCTTCGCTCGCGCTTTCATGGCCGGCACCACATCGCTCCACGACTTCCTCGCCGGTTCCGGACAGGCCCTATTCCGCCGCGCCCAAACCCGGCAGATCCTGGAATACACGGAGGCGATCGACCCCAGCCGTCTCCGCGCCGATGTCCGCGATCTACTCGAATCGCATGCTATCCGCCCGCACATCAACGACGTAGTCATCACCGTGCTGCGCCAACTCAAGGCCACCTCCGCTGACTGGCAGCTACTGGAGGATCTGGCCTGGAGCTCCTCGCCCCTGGCGCCCAAGATCCGGTCCCTGCTGGGGCACCCCGTGTGGTTCGATGCTGCCGACCACGATGGTTTCTGGGAACGCCTGCTGGCGGATCCTGCCACGGCAGCAGAGCCATTCAACTCTCTTGTCAGTGTTGTCAGCTATCGACCACAGCGGGTTTCCGCCTTGGTGCACCCCTATGCCGGTGTATCAGATGTCTGGCGTGAACGGCTGCAGCGCCTGGTCTTCTGGGCAATGAGCGCTGGCCTCGAGTCGCTCGTGACGGAACTGATCGACCGGGGGGAACTCGATGACCCCCACGGGCGTGAGGCTGGTGGCATCGCTCTTCTCAGCAATCTGCAATCCCTTACAAGCCAAGATCCACAGAGCGCTACTCGCATTCTGGGCGCATACCTACGTCGGACGGCGGTGCGCGCTGCTCAAGACGGGCACGAGGACCCGTTCAAAGCCGGCCTCCTCACCGACTACACGCCCTCTGCCCGCGATGTGATCACTCCATGCGCCGCCGGGGCACCCGCAGCGTTCGTCACCGAGGTGCTGCCTTTCGTCCTCAAGATCGCCGCCGCTAAGGAAGCTCGCGGAAAAGACACTGGCCAGAGCCCCTGGGCTCACATGTATCTGGGCGCGTACGACGTAGGATCCCTCCTCATCCGAGGCCTCGAACAGGCGCTTGGCGCACTTGCTGCAAGCCAACCCGGCATCGTTGATGACGCCCTGCGGCAGCTCATGGCGATCAATGGGCCCGAAACCAACTACATCGTGGCCCGGGTGCACACAACCGCCGACCGGACTGATGAGGCCGTGAGATGGCTGCTTGCTGACGACGCCCTCCGGCAGGGAATCTGGGATGCCGTCCTGTGGGCCACCCGGGACATGATCAAATTCGTATCCCGCCGGTGCTCAAGCGAAACGTTCAATTCCCTTCTCACGGCGCTCCTGGAGCTCTACCCCTCCTGGGAGCGTCGTCGCCCCGAACACCGAGGCTTTGGCTTGGGCCTGCTCGGGATTACCCAGTACCGGCTCCTGTCAGCGGTAGACCCGACCCGCCTCACGGATCTGGCGCGTCGGCGACTTGGCGAATGGGAGAGGAAGTTCGAGGCACCGGGTGTTCTTGCTCCCGCGCCGGCGTCGGAGGTGCGCCCTGTCGCACCGCCGATCAGCGATGAGGCTGGTGCACGAATGAAGGACAGCCACTGGCTGAACGCCTTGGCCATCTACGCCAAGCCTGAGCACAATGATCAATGGAGCACGCAAGGAGGGGCGTTCGAACTCTCGCAGACGCTGGGCCGCCGAGCAGAGCGCGAGCCTCAGCGCTTCGCTCGCATGGCCCTGACGCTCGACAGCGCCTCGCCCCTGGTCTATTTCGCTGCTATCCTCCGCGCTGTCGCGCCGTCCCTGGACGCAGATCACTTCACCGACCTATGCGTGCACGTCTACCAATGCGTTGGTCCATCCAGCATCCCGGATATCTGTCGCACCATTGACTCGAACCGCACTAAAACCAACCAGGCCCTTGTTGAACTCCTCGACAGGTTCTCCCAAGACCAGACGGCCGCCCCCGGCTACAGCGCGACTGACGACCTGGTCACTGCGGGAACCAACACCAGTCGAGGGCACGCCGTCTGGACGGCCGGAGCACTACTCTCACAGAGCGACCAGCACCTGCCAGCGCTCACCCAGATTGTGCGGCGCCTTGCCAGCGACCCGTCACCCGCCGTACGGACCTGCGCGGCATTGGCGGTGCACGTCCTCCACAAGCACGACCCCAACACGGCCCTGGACCTCGCTGACGAACTGCTGGCCCACCCCACTGCGAACCTCTACAGCGCTTACACTGTGCGCGACCTTCTGGTCTTGGCGCTGCAACAGGACATGGCACGCTTCAGCCACTACCTCTCTGAAGCCCTGAAGCTCCCAGCGGATTCCGGCAGCAACTCCGGCCAGATTTGGGCCATCCTTGCGATCTGGGAAGTCCTCACACCAGAACTCCCCCAGACCGTCCAAGAATTGAGCGAGCCCGCACGAAGCGGCGCCGCGCAGCTCTTTGCCCAGTACCCGGGGCGCTCTCTCCCATGGCTTTCCCCCCTCTTCGATGACGCCGACGCTACCGTCCGCGAAAGTGCGTCAAGGGCCACAGCCAACATCGACCAACTGGACGGAACCGCTCTCAACGATTTCGTCAAGGCATTCACCCACAGCACGTCCTTCCCGAAGAACAGCAGGAACCTCCTTATCACCCTCAACCGGCAGACCACTCGACTGCCCCAGAGCGCTCTCGAAGCATGTGAGCGAGTGGCTGACCGAGAGCTGGCCGGCCACTACGTCATCCCGCTCGTCCTGCGCCTGTACCGGCAAACCAGTCGAGGTGACCGCGAACGCTGCCTGGACATCATCGACCGCTTGGCACTCACCGCAGACCTCTCGGCTGTGGACGCGGCCAGCCGGTAGGCCGATCCGTTCAAGCTTCTCCGTACAAAGTGAGAGGCTGCACTTCACGCCTCCGCGCGCTCACCACGGGAGCATCCCTGGTCTCAGTCTTGGTCTCATTCATTGCCGTGCATGCGGGTTCAACCTCCGCTCCAACAACCAGAGACCAGCAGGTCAGAACCTGTGCGGACCTCATCGAACACCCCTGCGCAGAATTGGAAAGCGTGTTGAGGTAACCCCTCGCGAGTCCGGACCTTCCTACCTGGCCTGAGCCCAACGTCGCGTCTGTAGGGAGCCCGAGTCGGCCTAGGGGAGGGGAACAGGTGCTGGCATTCCGCCGCCATGTGGGTCGGATCGTGTCACGATGGCGGTCGGTCACCACGGGGGAGCCATGCGGGACGCACTTGTCGAGGACTTGGATGCTCGGCTTGCCGAGTACGCCTACCGGTCGGAGACAGAAGCGCTACTCGACGAAGCGGGGCGCGAGTCTGCCATGAGACTCGTGGCCCTCCTCGCCGAGGAGGTTCAGGGGTCACGCCACGTTGACACCAAGGCTCTGTACACAGCGGCTGCGTTCCACTGGGCGCGAGCAGTTGTGCTTGGCGATGGTGACCGTGCGCAGATGGAGCACGAGATGGCGATCCATCTCTTCGGTCTGCTATTCCTCGCGGACCGCAGGAAGGTCCCGCGTGAGCTCTGGCCCAGGCTGGTGCAGGAGACCAGGCACGACCCGTGGGCCGATCCGCTTGAGCATGCGGCTGACCTGGTGGTGGACTTCGAGGAACAACAGGACTGGGCTGCTCTGGACGAGGCTCTTGGGCTGCTACAGCGCATTCCCCGGGGTAGCGACTGTGCGTACCAGGACACCCTGCTGGGTCTGGCGTACCAGTACCGTGCGACAGCGCTAGCTCGGGACGACCGGGCACGGCTAGCCGACGTGGACCAGGCCGTTGAGCTGTTGAGTGCTGTGGCGGCGCTGCCGGCGCAGTCGGCTTCGCGCACCGCCACGCGTCTGTTGACCCTCGGCAGCGCCCACGTCGGCCGCTACGAGCTGACTGGACTCCCGGCGGATCTGGCTGATGCCGAACGCTCGTACCGTCGCGCCCTGGAGCTGGCACAACCGGGGTCTACCGAGCAGGTGTCAGCGATGATCGGCGTGGGGACGGGGTTCGGCCGCCGGGCCGAGTTGCCGGGCACCGAGCGGAGCGACGTCGTCGCCCAGTTGCGGGAGGCAGTCGACTGGCTGCGTCGGGCAGCGGACCTCGACCTGGAGCACGGCCGGCGGTCCGACCGTACGAACCTGGCCAAGGCGACCGGGCTGTTGCTGGAGCACACACTCCGACTGGGGCGCGACGGCGACGCCGTCACCGACCGGGGCACACAGGACGCGCCAGCTCCAGCACCGCCACCGACCGAGGCCGAGGCAGCGCAAGCACGTCGCCTGATCGCCCTCGGTGACGAGGTGGACCAACGGGTTGTCGCCGAGCAGGAGGCACTGCGGCGGGTCAGCGAGTCGGGCAGCGAACTGTCGGAGGCCGCCGTACGGATCGTGGTGGCGGTGGCCGTCGACTTGGTCAGGATTGGCACGCCACGGCGGGCGGTTGCCGTGCTGGCCCTGACCTTGGCGGCGGCCGAGCAGCGTTGGGGGACCGACAGGGACGGCCCATGGTGGTGGGTGGCGGACACCTTCGTCGAGGCGGCCCGGCTGACCCTGGCTGAGCAGTCGGACGCGGTGCTGTTCCAGCACGCGCGTGAGGTGGCCGGCCGACAGATCGACGAACTACGTGGCCGCGATGCCATTCAGGACGTCGCCGAACTCGCCGAGACCCTGTTCGCAGACGGCCTGTTGTGCCTGACCCCTTACACCGGGGGGTTGGTGGACCTGTCATTCGCCTCAGCCCAGAAACTCCGGCGCGACCGCGAGGCCCGGTACATGGGCGTCCACACCGTGCGGTGGGAGGGCGTCACCATGCCGGACCCGCGGCATGCGGTCGAGGAGGCCGTGGCCCGGCTCGGGGAAGCGGCGGCGCTTGCCACCGGCCACCAGCGCGGCCGAACGCTCAAGGCCCTGGTCGAGGCCCTCTCCATGCTCGCCGGTCTGACCGGGACCTCGTACGACCAGGAGGCGAGGGCGGCGGCCCGGGAGGCAGTCGGGACCCTGGACCCGTTCCGCGATCCGCTCGGCTACCTGTACCTGCTGAAGATCCTCGTCTTGCTTGGTGAACTGGTCCTGCCCCACGAGCTGGACGGCCTGCTGCCAGTCCCGCTCGACGAAGTCCGCGAGCGCCAAGGCGAGCACGAGGCGGCGAGCCTCTTCACCGAGGCACTGGTCCTCGCCACCGAAACGGGGCACCGGGATCTGGAGGTCGCACTCATTGAGGCCGCTGACGGGGCGGGTCTCCGGCTCCGGAAGCCCGACCAGCAGCGGGTGCGCTGGGCCAGCGAGGTACACCTGCTCCATGAGGACACGCTCGACTGCCCGGTGCCGGGCGGGGTCCGGGCCGCGACGGAGGAGCTCACCACAGAACCTTCCCGGAAGCCGGCCGAGCGGGCAGCGGCACTGGTCCACCTCGCCGCGCATTGCGGTGAGGACGACGAGCAGGCCCTGGGCCGAACCCTGCTTTTGGAGGCCGCCCGATCGGCTCCGGACTGGGTGGACCAGCACGTCGAGATGGTGGCGCACCTGTACGGCCGTTTGTCCTACGACTTGGCCGTGCGCGCCGACCGCGCGGGGGACTGGGTGACGGCGGCCGAGTGCTTCGCCGTGGCCGGCGCGCAGTACACGATGGCCGACCAGGAGGATCTGGCGCTGGACGCATTCGAAGCCGGGTTGGCCAGCGTCGGGCGCTGTGACCATCCGGCGGCGAGCGGTGCTGCCAACGCACTGCTCAGCAGAATGACTTCACTCCGAGCGAGCACCGACGAGGGAATCGCCTGGAAGCTCCGAGAGCTGTGCCTCACCCTCGGCAACCTCCTGTCTGCGCATGCCCGGGTCGATGCGAGCACTGTTCTCCTGCTGCACCAGGTGGCCAAGGGCATGGACTTCTCGATCGCAACCGAACGCTCTGGTCCGTTCACACCATCACGTGCGCTCGCCGCCGCGATCGACCGGGCGAGCCTCGACGCCGCCCAACCTCCGCCTGCGGAAGGCGCGCTGAGCCCGGACGACGCCATCCTCTGTTACGTCGGAACTGGCGAGGCCGAACCCGAGAGCGATCCTGACGCCTGGCAGCGCAACCTGCAGCGGGCCGTCGACCGCCGGATCAGCATGGAACTCCACCTGAGCCGGAATCTTCCGCGTAACGCCCTCCTGGATCTGGACGAAGTCCAGGCGCTGCTCCCGGAGGACACGGTGCTGCTGTCGTTGTTCCTCGGGCAGTTCCCGGGACCGAATGCGACCGGCCTCCGTACCGGGACGGTTGGCCTGGCGGTGACTCGCGAGGAAGTCCGCCTGCGGACCGTCGCGTTCAACGATGTCGGCGGCGATCTGCTTCGCCTCACCCGCGGTCTCCACACGATGCTGATCCACCCGGTGGCCAGCCCCGTTTCCGTGCTGCGACAAGCCGTTACTGCCGATCCGCTGCACCGCCCGGTGAGCCGGGAGGCGGGCACCGCTCTGGACCACGCTGGCGCACAATGCCTGGCCGGTTTCACGGAGCTGATGGGGCGCTGGCCGGACGAGGGCAAGCGGCATCTGTGCATCTGGCCGAACGGGCCACTCCACTTCGTCCCCTTTCCGCTGCTTCCTGTCGTAGACGGGCTGGTGGCGGACGACTGGACCGTGACGCAGCTTTCGAGCCTTGCCTCGCTCCGCACCACCGCCGGAGAGCTGACGCCGCCCGCAGCACGCCATGAGCTCGTGGCGTTCGGGTCGGCCAGCGGCGGTGTGCGGCACGGCCTGGTTGCCGAGACGGCATTGGAGTACCATGCTTCCTCGGTCGCGGCGTCGATGGGTGGCCGAGCCGTGCTCGGAGCCGCCGCCACGCCCAGCCGCTTCCTACGCGAGCTCGGCACCTCGCGCTACGTGCACGTGGCGGCGCACGGCGCGCACAACGAGTGGGCCTCCTGGTACCAGTGCCTCTTCCTGTCGCCCGATCCCGACAACGACGGCCGGGTCTTCGCGCACGACATCCTCAGAACCGACCTGCGTGGCGTCGAACTCGTCACCATGAGCTCGTGCGAGTCGGCGCTGGGCCGCTACGACGTGAACGACAACTTGCGCGGCCTGCCGGCGGCCTTTCTGGCTGCCGGGGCCTCGGCCGTCGTCGGCTGCCTGTGGCCGGTCCATCCCGACGTGGCCACCGACTTCTTCGCCGAGTTGTACGGACAGCTGGCTGGCAATGATGACCGGCGGGCCGCGTTCCGTGCCGCCCAGTGCCACACGCGTATCAAGCACCCCGCGTACCGGGACTGGGGTGCGTTCTGTTTCATCGGCGACTGGCGCGCGCCGCACACATCTCGAGGAGTAGTGCAGTGAACCAAATCATCATCGACGCACCTGTCCTCATGGACGTCGAGCTGTCTCCGGTGCCGCGGCTCCATACCCCGACTCCGTCAGCCCCGTTGCGCGGACGGGTCTCCCTGGGGGTGGCCGCGGTGCAGCGGCTCACGGCCGAGCAGGCGTCCCAGGGAGATGAGGAGTGGCTCGGCTACCTTGAGTCGGAGTCCGCCCACAGCGACTACCTGCTGCTCAGCCTGGTCTGCGCTTTTCGGCCAGCCGACAACGAGGACGAATTCGTCGATGCAGGTGTCGGGATCCAGTTGGAGGCTCCCGACGAGCCCGAGGACCGACAACCGATCGCCTGGTCCATCGCCCCGAAGAAGCGGGCCAGTCCTGCCGGACGAGTGGGACGGATCGCGTTGACCGCCAAGCTGGCCATCGTCGAGTCCACTCTGGATGTCACTCCCAATCAGCAGCACGAGCACCTGTTCCTGGTGGGTATGGGCGAGCGCGACAGCGACCCTGAGTGGCGATTCAAGGCGACGAGCGCGGCCCCGTTGATTGGGGACGAGACACTGACCATTGTGGTCAAAGCTCCAGCTGGCGCGGCCGTGCGAGCGCACGTCTCCGTCGCCGCCACCGTCAGGCAGCGGCGCCTGGGCCTGATCCCCTACCGCGCGGATCTGCCTCCCGCGCTACGGACAATCGATCTTCAATGAGCTACCAACCTGAGTAGTGCCGCTGATGCACCGCCGCAGCGATGTGAGCAACGGAGTGCGTGAGCGGACGGGGTAGCACGTGGCGGTCCGGGCGGGATCATGGAGCGCGGCGTAGTGCTCTGACCTGTGGGTTCATCACCAAGTGGTCGATGCTGGCAGCAGCCATCATGATCACTCTCGGGCTCGGTGTGCAGAGCCAGGGCACTGTGCCCCAGGCCGGCGAAGCCCGGCCGTCCGTCGTGGCGGCCGGTGTCGCGGATGACGGTCAGCCCGTCCGGGTCGGCATCCCGGTGATTCCACAACGAGGACATCAGCCGGTCGGCCGCGAGGAGCACGTCGTCGCGCCTGCCCAGCCTGGCGAGCCGCAGCATCCCGTGCTCGCGCAGCACCTCGCCGGCGTGCTCGTGCGCGGCTCCGGCCAGCAGGCCCGCGGTGAACTCCTCACTGTTGGAATCGGAAGACGGCATGGTGAAGCTCCCTCGTGGGACCGAGTTGGTGGGAGGCGACATACTTTCCACGCCCCACCACCCCGATGGAAAGTGACAGATTGTCAAAGAGGGATCACCGGGCTGTGAGGCCTCGCGCGGCCGCGCAACTGCTACCTTCGACGGGCCCGAACCCGCCCGTGCGCCCCGGAAGAAGCGATGACCGGACAGACTGAACAGCCCTACGTGCCAATGGCTTTCCCGATCTCCATCAAGGGCGTCGTGCTCGACCCGCAGCAACGGGTGCTGCTGCTGAAGAACGAGCGCCGGGAGTGGGAGCTGCCCGGCGGGAAGCTTGAGGGCACGGAGACACCCGAGGAGCGGGTGGTCACGGAGATCCAGGAGGAGAGCGGCTGGACGGCGACCGCCGGTCCACTGCTGGACGTGTGGATGTACGAGCCGGTCCCCGGCCGCAAGGTCTTCATCGTCACCTACGGCTGCACTGCCACCGACGCCGATCGGTCCCCGGTCGTCAGCCACGAACACAAGGAGGCCGGCCTCTTCCACCGCGACGAGGTGCCCGGCCTGGTCATGCCGCAGGGCTACAAGGACTCCGTCGCCCGCTGGTACGAACTGCGCGACCGGGCCTGACCAGCGGTGCGGACCGACCCCTACGGCGGCATCCGCTGGCACTGGACCACCCCCGGGGCCCAGGACATCCTGCGCCGCCGCGCCCTGCCCGAGATCCTCCAGCTCCACCGCGAGATCCACGAACTCTCGCAGCAGGAACTCGCCTACCACCTCGGCTACTCCACCAGCTACGTCTCCCGCATCGAGACCGGCTCTCGCACCATCACCGACATCGGGGCCCTGCGCCACATCGCCGAGCGCCTCGGCCTGCCACCGCACTGCCTCGGCATCACCGACGAAGCCGACGGAGACCACCAACTCGTGATCCAGCTCGCCGACTCGGTGCTGCGCCTGGCCGAGATCGCACGCCAGGCCGGTCAGGCCACCACCGCGGTCGCCGAGCTGTGGCCGCTGGTCGCCCGTCTGGAGGTACGCACCGCCGACGGTCACGCCGACCTCGACACCCTGCGCCTGCTCGCCCGAGCCCAGGTCGGTCTCGGCGTCGCCCTCGGCCACGTGCTGCCGGAGGAGCGCCTGGCCACCGCGGCCCGTTGGACCGGAAAGGGCCTGAACGTCGCCCGGCGCCTCGGCGACCCGGGCCTTCACGCCCACGCGCTGCGCCACCACGGCAACGAGCTGCGCAAGGCCGGCTTCCACCTTCGCGCGCTGGACCGGCTCGGCCAGGCCCGCGACACCGCCCGCACCAGCACCGAACGCGCCGAGGCGGTCGTCCTGCTCGCCCGCGCCGCCGGAACCGCTGGGAACGCCGCCGTCTTCGACGCCGCGATCGAGGAGGCCGGCCGACTCCTGGTGGAGGCAGCGCCCACTGCCCTGTTCTCCGAGTTCACGCTGCACGAAGTCCGACTCCGTGGCCTCATGGGGACCGACCGCGTTGCTGAAGCGGTTCACCGACTCGACCGGGCGCCGGCGGCCGGGCCGGCAGCGACCTCCCAGTGGCGGATCATCGCGGCGATCACCGCAGGCGAGGTGCTGTTGAGGAAAGGAGATCCGGTCGGAGCAACGCAGCAGCTCGGTAGCGCGATCGACGGTGCGACGCTCCACCGGCTGCCGCACCAGCTGCAACGAGCTGTGCGGGCGGGCCGCCGTTTGCCCGAGGTCCGGGAGCAGGCGGACGAGGCTCTCGCGCGGCTGCGGGCGGAGCTAGCCGCCTGACCTCCGGGCCGACGGTTGGACGGCGATGAACACGGCGAACTCACACTCCCCCGGGACGATGGGTGGCGGTCGGTTGGGAGGAACTGCCCCAGCCGGTGGAGCGGGTGCCGCTCACGCTCGGTGTGGAGAACGGCACCCCGCATCGATCACTGGGCCCAAACGGTCCGGACCGAAGGGCTCCCGGTGGCGGGAACGCTCCCGAGGGCGGGAGGCAGGGTGACGATGCCGGTGAGCACGGCGACGGCCGCGGCAATGGGTGCGGCTGCCGCGCCACGACAACGCTCGTACTACCCGGCTGGACGGAGGAGAGGAGGCCGCTGGGGTTCCCGTCGAGGTTCGAGGGGGCGGTCGCGTTCACGCCACCTCCCCAGGGTGAGTTCGCCGTCGGCCCTCGGGGCTGACGTGGATGGCGGTCAGGACACCAGCGGTGCGGACGATGTCGTTGGCGATTTGCGGGTTCATGGCGGTCTCCGCAGATGAGCGAGTTCTCCGACGGTGAGGTGCGCCAGGAGTTCTCGCTGTGCTTTCACGCGAGGCCGGTCGGCGGTCGGCTCGCCGCCGGCTCCGAGTCCTTCGAGGTCCGTTGGGTGCAGCGAGTGGAACTCGAAGGACTGGACATCGCCCCGACGACCCGGCTTCGGCTCGACCACGGGTTCCGGAACGAGGCAGCCCCGTACCTCGGTTGACTCAGCCGGCGTCTGACTCGGCCAGGCGGTTCGCGACCCGGTCGACCATGGCGAGGAGGGCCGGGCGTGCGGCCGGAGCGGTGCCGAACTCCCGACGGCCCGTCCCGGTGGTGTGCTGAACGGCGGCCGCTCAGGCGCTCTGGACGGTTCCGATGTCGGGTAGCGCGACGAAGTCGACGCCCTTGGGCCCGAACTCCTGCGCGCCGTCGGCGAACCGCTTCGAGCAGAAGGCGACACCGAGCAGCGGGATGCAGTCGAGGAGGAACAGGTCGCGCTCCGGCGGCCTGCTGAAGCGGAGTTCCCAGACCTTCTTGATCTGTCCGTCACGACGGAAGTCGATCTTCGAGTTCTCCAGGTCGACCACGTCCTCGACTTTCAGCAGCTCGGCCGGGGGGAACTTCACGAAGAAGTAGTCCTTGCGCGCGATCCGTCGGCCGGTGGTGGACACCGGGTGCAGCCTCGCGGCCTGCCACCGGCCGGTGTCGGTGGACCGCATCAGCGAGAGGAAGTCGCCGCTGACGACGTGCCCGCCGAACGACGTGTGGAAGTCGAAGTCGTAGGCCCGGTCCTTCGTGATCAGCCACAGCTCGGGCGGCAGGTCGGCCGTCGGTGCGCCGCCCGTGGCGTAGTGCCAGGCGTAGTGCATCGGCCGGTCGTAGCCGTCGTCCGAGAACTCTTCGTGGATCACCCCGTTCAGGAACACGGGGCAGCGGGCCTCCTGCTTGGACGCCAATGTGAAGTGCTGCAAGGCCTCCGCCTTCCGTTCGCCGACCTGTCGTCCCCCACCTTCGCCGACCGGCCGTGCGCGCGGGCAGCCAGGGGGTGCAGGGGTCGCTCCTTCCTCGGCGCGCGGTCGACGGGTCCCGTGCGGGTCCCGTGGGGGTCGTGGTGTCAGTCGAGGGCGAGGCGCTTGTTGAGGGCTTCGCCCGAGGGCAGGGTGTCGATGAACCTGTGCAGGAAGTCGAGCATCGCGTCGGTGTCCAGGCCCTCGGCGGCGGCGTCCATCGAGCTGTAGAGGAACTCCTCGATCCCGGCGACCGCGGTGGCCAGGCGTTCGCCCTCAGGGGTGAGGCTGAGCCGGAGGTACCGGCGGTCCGCGGCGTCGGTGCGGCGCTCGACCAGCCCGGCCGCGACGACGCGTTCGACCAGCCGGCTGGGGTTGGTGCCGCTCTCGCACACCAGGAGCTGTCCGAGCCCGTTGAGGGTCAGGGTGCCGTGCTGCTGGAGCAGCCGCAGCACCTCGGCCTGCGACGGGGTGATGCCGTGGGGTTTGAGCGCCTGGATCAGCAACCGGTTGCCCTCGCGCTGGGCTGCCAGGATCGCGAACCGCAGGTGCTCGGCCTTACGCATCGGCGCCCTGTCGGGTGGTCGGCAGCGCGTCGAGGAAGTCCTTGACCGCGCTGGCGTAGGTGGCCGGGTGGGAGAAACGGAACATGTGGCCGGTGTTCGGCAGCACGACCTCGCGGGCGTCGGGGATGCCCGCGAGCATGACCTTGGAGGCGTTCTCGCCGATCAGCACGTCGTGCGAGGGGGTCAGCAGCAGGGTCGGGACCCGGACCCGGCCGAGCGCGTCGACGTAGTCGGCAGTGAGGACGGCCCGCAGGCGGGCGTCGAAGGAGGTGGCCGGGGTGTTCGCGAGGAACAGGTCGCGGCTGCGCGCCTCGCTCCAGGGCACCTGTCCGTTGTCGTCGAACGGGGAGGCGAGGCGGTGGGCGTGGGCCCGCAGCGTCAGCTGCCGGTAGAGCGGGCCGCGGGCCTTGCCGACCACCCGCATCAGGGCCTTCCACGGCTTGGAGTCGACCGGGTTGGCCGCGAATCCGCCGGACAGGACCAGGGCGCGCAGGCCCCGGGGGCGGCGGGTGGCGAGCGCGAGCGCGATGTTCGCGCCGAACGAGTCGCCGACCAGCACGTAGTCGTCCAGGTCCGCGATCGCGGTCTCGACGTGGTCGGCGTAGCGCTCGATGTCGTCGACGCCTTCGGGCAGGCGCAGGGTGCGCTTGGGTGCCTCGCCGTAGGGGGCGAGCTGCTCGGCGCTCCACGGGGCGCCGGAGAAGCAGGGGATGAAGACGAGGGTCGGACTGCTCTCTGTTTCGTTCGTGTTCATATCGAATACATTACGCGACACATGTGTCATGACACAAGTAATCCGGGTCACACGCCGGACCGTCCGGGTCGCCGGTCCCGGTCGGCGTTCCCGGTTGGCGTTCCGGGCAGGGGCGGGTGTGATCCGCGGGCGGGCACCGGGCGGACGCCGGGCGGGCACCGGGCGGACGCGCCGGGGCTCCGGGCAAACCCGGTGACACGCGCGCGCCGGGACGGGAGACTGGGCGACGGACGGTCACCGGCAGTCGGAAGTGAAGGGCAGAGCGTGGCACTGACGAAGAAGGGCTCCCGCCGCATCGTCGTCGACGGCGTGGAGTACCGCTGGCGGGTGAGCAGCAGGCACTGGTGCTGCGACTACGACGGCAGCACCCTCGGGTACGCGGTCGAGGACGCGGCCCGCCCCGGAACGACGCTCGTCGTGGAGACCGGGCGGCCGGCCGTCGCCGAACCGAACCCGGTGCCGGCCGAACTCGTCCTGCCGCGCGAGGTCGCCGCGGGCATCCGGGCCGCGCGGTCGAACGGCTGGACGCCCGACGCCGACGGCGCGCCGTTCAAGCTGCGCCTCTCCGCCGTCTGAACGGCTGAACGCCTGAGCGCCTGAGCGCCTGAGCGCCTGAATGCCTCGGCGGCTGGGCCGGCGGCATCGCCGTGGGCCCCGGGCGGGATCGTCGCCGCCGTACGGCCGGGCGCGGGCGGGCCGTTGTCAGAGGGGCTTGGCAGGATGCTCCCCATGCTCGCCACTCGTCCTGACCAGCGACTCGCCGGCCTGCCCGGCGAGTTCGCCCAGCCCGATCCGCCCGACGTCCGGGGCGACTTCGAGGTGCACCTGACCGTGGGGCCCGGTGCCGCCGAGGCACTGGCCGCGTGGGCCGGCGGCCACGGCCTGAAGTTCACGCACATCCTGCTGGAGCGCGGTGCGTCGCCGTCACAGCCGATGCTCACCCTGCGGGCCGCCGGGACGGTGCAGGAGGTCGCGGCGGTGACCGCCCGGACCGCGGGGCGGCTGGCGGCGGACGGGTTCACCGTGCTGCGGGCGAAGATCGAGGCGACGCCGTGGGCGCAGGGCGTCCCGGCCTCGGACGAGGCCGCCGCGCGGCACGGGGTCGGCCGGTACTTCGAGCACCACGTCAAGCTGCTGCTGCCGGCCCCGGATCCGGATCCGGCGGCCGACCGTGCCCGCCGCGACGGTCTGGCCGCACTCGTGGAGCGGCACGACGCGCACCTGTCGCGCAACCCGCGCCGGGTGCGCGAGGACGGCCGGCGCGAGTGGTTCGTGACCCAGCGATGCCGCCTGGTCGGCCTGGCCACCGCGGGAGACCGGCTGGACGCGCTGCTGCACGACCTTGCCGCCGACGACCTCGCCGCCGACGGCCGCGACGTGGTGTCGGTGGAACGCGAGTTCGTCGTCGTGGACAGCGACGAGACCCTGGACGCGGGGTGGATAACCGAGCACGGGCGGCACCGTGCCGGTCCGTACGGAGAGGGAGACCCGAGATGACCGACGACCAGGTCCGGCCGGAGGCCCAGGACCAGCCCGAGCCCCACGCCCGGCCCCGGGACCGGACGCCCGTGGCGTGGGAGGAGCTGGAGTACGGGCCGTGGCAGGACGTCGTGCTGCCCGGGCAGCCGCCGTCGGAGGACGTCCGCGAGGGGCAGGACCTGCCCAGGAGCATCCGGCCGATCGACGACGAGGCGGTGACCCAGCAGCCGGTCTTCGACCCCGCGCTCGCCGGGTACGGCCGCGCCCTCCGGCCCAGCGAACCGGCCTTCGCGGACCCGCAGGTCGCCGACCGCTGGCTCGTCGCGCGGCGCGAGGCGCTGAACACCGTGCTGTCCGCCGTCGCCGGCTCGCGGTGGGCCGACCACCTGGTGCTGCGCGGAAGCATCCTGCTGCGGGCCTGGTACGGGGACGAGGCACGGGAGCCGGGGGACCTGGACTTCGTGGTCCGTCCGGTGGAGTGGCAACTGGAGGACGAGCGCACGGACCGCATGTTCGAGGAGCTCGCCGCCGGTGCCGAACGCCTCTCGGGTACGGTGCGGCTGCACGCCGACCAGGCGGTCAGCGACGAGATCTGGACGTACAGCCGGATTCCCGGGCGCCGGCTCGTCCTGCCGTGGTCCGCACCGGGCGTTCCGGGCGGGACGGTCCAGCTGGACTTCGTCTTCACCGAGCACCTGCCCGTTCCGCCGGAGTCCTACCGGCTCCCCGGCGTGACCGGCCCGCTGCTCGGCGCCACGCCGCAGCTCTCCCTTGCGTGGAAGGTCCTCTGGCTGGTCTCCGACAACCACCCGCAGGGCAAGGACCTCTACGACGCGATCCTGCTCTCGCGCACCGCCGAGGTGCCCTACGACCTGCTGCGGGAGGTCTTCACCCGGTCCGAGGAGAGCTGGTCGCGCTGGCCCCTCCTCCCGCAGCAGATCAGCGGGCTCTACGTCGACTGGGACGAATTCGCCAAGGACTACCCGCAGTTCGCCGCGCCCGTCGAGGAGTACCCGGCACAGCTGCTCGCCGCGCTCCACCCGACCTTCGGCGACCACGGCGAGTACGCGCTACGCGCCCGGTGGCTGGCCCCGCTGACCGAGGAGCTTGCGGACGTCCTGGCGGGCGAGGGCATGGACGAGGTCCAACAGCGCATCGCCCAGAGCCACTTGGGCCCGGACAACATCCTGGTGGTCACCAGCGAGCTGCTCGGCGGCGACCTCGACGGTGCCCGGCGTGCCGCCACCGGCCACCCCGACATCCGGTCGGAGCGGCACACCCGCAAGCTGGCCGAAGCCGCCGCCCGCTACGCCGCTGAGCGGGCCGGTGACGGTTCGGCGGGCGGCACCGCCGCCGACGGCTGACGCCGGCGCGAGCCGCCGACCGGGGAGGCGGCGGCCGTTCGCGGGGTCGCGGCCGGTCCCGGTGCCGCGGCCGGTCCCGGTCCCGGTGCCGCCCCCCGCGGCTCCCCGGGCGGCGGCCGGCCGTTCGTCAGTCCTGTTCCAGCCCGGCCAGGGCGTCGGCGACCAGACGGATGGCGAACTCGTGGTCGTTGTTCCCCGCGACCCGGTTGATGTGCTCCGCGAGCATCACGGCCAAGGCCTCCAGGGGGTTCATCTCCTCGCCGGTCCAGGGCCCGTACTGCGCGCGCCACAGCGACGGGCTCAGCCCGGTGCCCGCGGCGATGAGCAGCCCGGCCATGGTGGGGACGACCTCGGGACGGAAGGTCCTCGGCATCATCCGCATCGTGGCCACCAGGCTGGGCACGACGTACTCGACGACGTCCTCCTCCTGGCGTTCGAGCGACCCTCGCAGCCAGTTCATGAAGACGTAGATGAGGGTGCACGTGCCGTCGACGAGTTCGTCGAGGCCGGTGGAGCCGAGGGACGCGGCGACCTGCTTGATCATCCGCTGTTGCTCGGCGTCCGTCCCGGTCCTGCCGTCGTAGACGGCTTTGAGCCGGGAGTCGATCACCATGAGTGCGGCGCTCACGTCGCCGACGGGAGCGTACTGGGGGTCACAGGGCGATGCCACGGGGGCTCCTTCTCCATACTCTCCGACGGCTACGGTCCGTAGCGCGGTACGTTCGCAGCGTAGTGCGCCGAGCGGTCCCGGGTCAGGGGAATCCTGATGGAGGGTCATGCGGGCGCCGCGTAGGGGAGAATGGCGCCGGCGCTTCCGCGGCAGGGGCGCACGGGCGCAGGGGCAGACCCGTGCGCGGAGCGTCAGAGCAGTACCGCTCCCACGACGGCCGCCGCCGCGATGACGACGAGGCCGAGGACGTTGACCGTGACGTCCGTCCGCTGGGAGCGGCGTCGGGCTTCGAGGTCCGGGGTGAAGTCGGCCGGGTCGGCCGGCGAGTAGTGGACGGTGAGTTCCCGGCGGTGCGAGCCGGCGGGGTTCGGGAGCCCCGCGGTGCAGTGGGCGGTCACGGCCGTGCCCTCGCGGGTGGTGAAGGCCACGACCGGCGTGATGGTGGTGGTGGTTCCGCCCTCCGCGTCGCTGCTGACGTCCTTGAGGACGGCGATGACGCGGCCCGGAACGGCGACCATGGAGTCCGTCGTCTCGCGCCGGCGGTGCACGTCCCGTACGTTCCCGGGGAGGTGGCAGGCGATGGTGACGGCCCACGGCCCGCAGACGCCCACCAGGGCCCACGGCCAGCCCCAGTCGATCGCGGCGACGACCACCAGGCCGAGGTAGCCGAAGAAGAGCGCGGTGTTCGGCCGGCCGAGCCCGCGGCCGACCGGTCGGAGGTCGGTGCTGAATCGGAAGGCGTGCGGCCTGCGGGGCGGGTAGCTGACCTCGATCTCCCGGTCCGTCCACGCGGCGGTGATCCTCTCGCCGCGGTCGCCGTCGTTGGTCACGGTGACGTCCTGCCCGGTGGACGGGTCCCGGTAGGAGACGACCACCGATATCCCGTCGCGGTGGGAGCCGCCGTGCCGGGGCTCGCGTACCCGCTCGATCCGCCCCCTGACCCGGACCGCCCGCTGGGCCTTGGTCATCCCGGTCAGCGACCGCCCGTAGCCGACCAGCGCCACCGCGCCGAGCACGGCACACCACAACGCCACGAAGCCGTGCCAGTCCATGCGCCTTTCCTCCTGTTCTCACGTCACCTCGAAACCAAGGGTCCTGATGCCGGTGGACCGGCCGCCGAGCCCGCGCGCACCGGAACGCCGAGCCCCGCGTGTACCGGAACGCCGAGCCCCGCGCACCGGAATGCCAGCTCCGCGGCCGCCGGCGGGCCGCGCAGCCCGGGTGTGCCCCGCCGGGCCGCGGGATCAGTGCGCCGGGCTGCGCCGCACCACGGTCCCCTCCGCGTTCGCCTCCAGCAAGGCCGCACCCCCGGTGCCGGTCACGGAGACCCTGAGGGTGAGGGCGCCGGTGAGGCGGTCGGCGGCGAGCTGCCAGGTCTGCGCGGCGCCGATGCCGAGCGTCGTGCGGGCCTCCTCGACCAGGGCGGGGACGCGCTCGAAGGGCAGGGAGCGCGGGTCGAACTGCGGGGCTCCGGTGCCGCTGGGGGCGAACACGACCGACAGCAGGCGGTCCTGCACGACGAGGGTGAGCGCCTGCGGGGCGTTCTTGCCGTCGAGGAGCGAGTCGACGGCTCCGCGCAGCTCCCCCGTGTCGAGCATCGACCGGCCAGGACCGAGGGTGACCGTGCCGGAGCCCGGGATCACGAGGGAGGTGGACACCGTGGAGGAGACGGACGGCTCCGCGGCGGGCGGCTGCGCCGAGTCGTCCCGGTCGAACAGGTCGGCGCGGAAGAGCAGGACCACGGCGGCGGCGCCGAGCAGCAGGGCGAGGAGCGTGACGAACCCGACGGCCCGGCCCTCCCCGGGCTCGCCCGGCACGGCCGGCCCGGGAGCCGAGTCGATGCGCGCCCCGGCTGCCCGTTCCTCCCATGCGGGTGTCGGCCGCTTGACGATCGTCACCCGCCATGGCCGGTCCGGCGGGTACTGGACCACCAGGACGTCGCGCGGCCGGTAGTCGGGGAGGTCGACCAGGTTGATGTCCTGAGTGATCTCCACCCGGTACGCCGGGGTGTCGTCCGGCGCCACGGTCAGGTCGAACCGCACCGGTACGTCGCTGTACTCGCTCGTGCGGGCCTCCAGGGCCTCGATCACCGCGAGTGCCGTGCGGGGCGCGACGGCCGCCTCCCGGGCGCGCCGCGGCGCACCGGCGGCGAGGACGAGCAGGCCGTAGGCCACGGGCAGGGCCACTCCCGTGACGACCAGCGGCACGTGCTCCAGGATGCAGCCGACGGTGAAGGCGGCGAGCGACACCCCGATCACACCACCCGTCAGGAACCCGCCGGCGAAGGCGAGGACGCGGGCGGCCGGCGTCCGGTGCGTGGGCGGAGCGCCCGTGGTGACCGTCATACCGGTGATTGTGCCGGGGACGGGTGACGGCCGACAGACCCCGGGCACGCCGTTCCGCGACCGGCGCGCCGGGGAAGGACGTTCGGCGGAGTGCGGGCGGTTCGTCGGCGCTCCACCGACGAACCGCTGACGCCGCTTCGCACCGTGCCGAGCGCCCGCTCAGAGCGTGGAGGCGCCCGGGTAGTGGCGCCGGAGTTCGCTGAGCACGTGCTCGTCGGCGGCCCTGACGTCCCAGCGGGAGCTGTCCACCTCGGTCAGGATCACCGTCGGCCGGTCCCCGCCGGTCGCGTCGTCCCTGCTGAACCCGCGGGCCTCGGCGTCGATCAGCTGCACACCGGGCGCCACCAGGGAGAGCAGCGTCAGGGTGTCCATCCCGTCGCCTGCGGAACGGCGTTCCAACTCGGCGGTGAGGTCCCACGTCTCCTCGCACGCGACGCGCCACCGCAGCCCCAGGCCGAAACTGCCGAGGCGGACCAGCAGTTCGGCCAGCGTCACGTAGTGGGCGCCCTGCCATGCGCGGAAGGTGATCCCCGGCATCTCGGCCGGCATCGCTCCCGTTCCGGCCCCGGTGGTGTGCCCCGACAGGTGCTTCGACTGCTGCTCCGACATGCGACCCCCTTCGTCCGGGATCACACCGTAGTGCTCTGACCGGCAACGTTCACCCGGGTTGGCGGGCGACAGCGAGTCCGAACCGATTGGACGGGGACAAACATCCGATCCGGTACGGGGAGGCACGGTGGCGGAGCCGGTCAAGGTCCGGAGACTGACTGCTGGCGGCGAGCAATACTGGATTCCGCCAAATGCCTTCAGCGCATGAGTGCAGACAGTGACTGCCGTGGGGATTGCCATCAGGCCTTGCCAATCTGCGCAGACTGGTGATCACGCCTAGCGTGGAGGTGCAGGGGATAGCGCAAGAGGCGCGAGCGGTGGTGTTGCAAAGCCCTATCGAAGGATTCCCGCCTTCGCCCCCGCGGTCGAAGTGGTCGCGCGCTTCGGCCGCGCTCTCGCCTACCCGTCCGACCGGCGAAGCCTCGACGGAAGAGACGTTCCGATGGACATCGAAATCATGAAAGCCGCGCTCAGAATAGCAGCCGGCCAGGCGGTCCGCACCACAGGATTTCACACCGTCACCCCTGCTGACGAGAAGGGAAAGTTGCACACCAGTCCGTTCTTTGGGGTTGCTCAGGAGACGGTGGAGCGTGATCATGACGTCAAAGTTCAAATAAGCGGTGCTTTCCCCGACCGGATCGGCTCCGGTCTGGCCGGCGCGGTTGGCGTCGACATCTCGGGGCGAATTGTACGTGCTTCGGATGAAAAGTGCAGGAGCGCTCCGAACTGGATCGGTGACTGTGACGCTTCGGGTACGGTGACGATCCGGCCCCGCCGTGACACCCGGCTGAACGTGCTCGACTTCGGAGCGGCAGGGGACGGAGTTGCCGACGACACGGTCCCACTTCAAAGCGCTCTGGACTGCGCAACGCGATTCGAAACCGATGAGCCGGTGCGCGAAGGCAAAGTCGTCTACCTCCCGCCGGGAGACTACCGGATTACGAAGCCTCTTGTTGTCAAGCACCATTGCATTCTGGAGGGAGCCGGGGGAGCTGGTCTTGGTGTCACTGAAAATACTCGCCTACTCGCAGATGTCAAAAGTGGAGATTTCAACCTCTCTGCGACCGGTGTCGGTCCAGTCGCAGGGGAGGTTGTCTACTGCGCAATTGCCCTGGTGGGCCCTTTCACCTCCGGACCGCCTGCTGTAGATCCCTATCGTGATCGTGCGGACTATGCTGTGCTTCGCCAGTTCACCCTCAAGTCGGAACCCGACCAAGGGAAATCTGCCCTCGATTTCTATCAGGCCCCGCAGATGGATGGCGTACGAATTCTGGCGCACGGCCCAATGATCGAGACGGTGGGGGTTTCCGGCTTCAGGCGTAACGGAACAACAATATACGCAAGCTTCGGCCGCCTTTTCGGGCCGACAGTCAACGCCAACCTCACCCAGATACGCGATTGCGTTCTCGATAACAATGGCCAACACGGGCTCGACATCGGCAGCCATGGCAACGACAACACCAATACCATGCTTATCATGAACGTTTCTGCCTCGACTAATGGGCGCGATGGAATTCATGACCATTCGTCCTCGGGCTGCACCTTCGTTTCGTGTCACACGGCAGGGAATCGACACCAAAACTTCAGCTGCGACCACAACACCGGTATCCAGTGCGCCGTGTACGTCGGCTGCTACGCCGAAGGGGACGCACCGTCGGTGTTCAAGGGCGGGAACATCGCTGTAGTCGGAGGGAACATAAAGATCACCCCGGACTCGACATACTGGGGCTACAATACAAAAGGGCCTTCTGTACTGAAAGTGCTAAACAATTATTCCAGCGTGCGTAGGTATTGGATCGCCAAGGAGGGGGTCGATATCGACGAAGGTGAAAGGCAGACGCCCGGAGACGGATACGTATATCGAGCAATCCACGCCGGGCATACGGTTGGAATAACTCCTGAACACCCCGAGGGTGTCCCCGCTTTCCAGAATCCGACCGGGGAGACCGAAGAGCTCGAGGGTTTGGTATGGATATGTGAGGGCGAATACAGGCCTGAGTTCTCAACGTCCAACAAGCTCGGGGATGCTACGGATTCCACGATCATTCAGGATTACGGCTCTATCACGCTGGACAACAAGGGGACCGAAGTGGGGACTTCCATCTTCCGTACCCAAGTTCAGACATCTCCCCTCGCTGTCAAGGGCAGGATTGAAACGTCCCTCGTGAGCCCAGAACCGTTCCATACGTACTATCAAACCGCGTACGAAAATGGTCCGGTGCCCGGTGCGCTGACGTTCCGGGAAGCCTGGATCGGAAACTACCTCTACGGTGAGCGGCGAATCACTGTTGTTCATGATGGAACTCCCGGGAATACTCGCGCCGGTAGTTGCAACTTTTACAGTCCGGGTGATCTGCTTCTCAATGCCACCGGAGCATCGGCACGCCAAGGCCCGATCGGGTGGGCGGTGAACGCTCCGTGTGGAAGGCGGTCAGCGGCTCTTGACTGGACTAGCGGAAAGCACTACAGGATAGGGGAGACCGTCAAGCCGACGAGGGTCAATGGTTTCGTGTATCGACTGATCTCCTACACCGGTGGCCCCCAGGTGCACGAGGTATCCGGTCCGGAGGAGCCGCGGTCCTGGAAAGAGCCGGGGCCGGGGCAGAGTGTCGGAGGCCTGACTTCCGACAATCACCTTCAATGGCAGACGATCTATGACTTGGATGCAAATCCAGGGCTCATTGAACCGCTTCCTCATGGCGTGACAGGACAGGCGGACTCGAGAGCGACGGACATTGACCAGCTGAGGGCAGATTTCAACGCACTTCTCGCCAAGATGAGAGATGCGAACCTTTTGAACGGGACCTGAAACCGGGGATGCTGCATCTCAATGGATCCGACCGGGTCGGGCGCCTCGTGTAGTCGCTCCAGCAGGCCGGAGACCTCCTCGTACTACAGCGGCAGATCATGTGAGTGCTGATCGGTTGTGTCGTTGGGCGTTCATGCTGGCTCTCGTTGGAGAGGGGCAACTCGGTGAGTGGGCCGAGGAGTTAGCGATCTTCCTGGGCGGGCTCGGCAACCTGTTCGCGCGGCCCGAGCCGCGGGAGGTGTTCGCGGACCTGCTGGAGGGGCTGCTGTCGGACCCGCAGAAGTAGAACGCGTGGACGATGTCCGCTCCCGCGGGCCATGCCACCCCCTCGCGGATCCAGAAGTTCCTGAACGCGGCCTCGTGGTCGGCGGACGCGTTGCCGGCCGGGCTGCGCGCCTATGCTGCCGAACACCTGGGCGATCCGTCCGCGATGATGGTCCTGGACGATACGCAGGTGCAGAAGACCTTCTCGGCGGGGCCGCCCGGGGCGTCGTGTTGCGCCGTAGGCTCTGGGGATGGTGAAAGCTGAAGCGTCTGCCTACCGTGGCCTGATCCTCGACTTCTTCGGCGTCGTGACCTTCAACATGGTCGAAGTGATCTCCTCGTTCGAGGACCGCGAAGGGCTCGCCCGTGGAACCTTCCTTCGTGCTTGGGCCGATCCTCGGGGGCAGGGCCTTTTCCGTCAGCTCGAATTGGCCCGCATCTCCCAGACCGACTGGAACAACGGGTTCGCGGCCCTGCTGGGCGTGGCGCCGGGCAACCTGATGGCCCGGTACCTGCACGATGCCTTCCCTGCATACCCGGTCATCGGGGTCGCACGGCAGGCCCGGGCCGCCGGGGTCAGGACGGCGGTGCTGTCGAACAGCCTCGGGCGAGAGCCCTACGACCCCTACGCCGGGTTCGACCTCGCCGGCTCGTTCGACGAGGTGGTGCTGTCGGCCGAGGTTGGTCTGCGCAAGCCTGATCCGGCGATCTTCCGCCTCGTGCTGGACAGGCTCGGCGTGCCGGCCGCGGAGTGCCTGTTCGTCGATGACAGCGAGGAGAACCTTGCCACCGCAGCGGAGCTCGGAATCACCCCGGTGCTCGGGCTGGACGACAAGGTGGTGGCTGGTCGGCTGCGCGAGTTGCTGTGCCTACCCGGCCTCTTCTAGGAAGTCGCGGACGGGACGGTAAGCGGTGTGCGGGGTGAGCTTGTCGCGTAGGCCCTTGAGCTGGGAGGCCGACCGGGCGGAGTCGACGGAGCCGAGGCAGGCGGCCGCGCGGCGGGCGGTGGCGACGGCCGCGTCGAGGTCGTCCTGCGCGAGATGGGCCTCCGCAGCACGGGCCAGGTAGATGGCGTGGCTGCGGCGGAACTCCCCAACTCCGGGGTACGCCCGCATGCCGGCCTCGAAGCGGCGCAGCGCCTCGCCCGGGTCGCCGAGGTCGAGCGCGGAGGACCCGGCGATCATCTCGACCTCGCCGTAGGTCACCCAGTACAGGAAGTCGGGGTCGTCGTCCCTGGCGCCCTTGTCCAGGGCGGCGTGCGCCAGGTGGAGCTGGTGCCCGGCTGCTGTCTTCGCCCCGGTCTTCGACAGCGCGCGGGCGGTGCGGGCGGCGAGCATGGCCTCCATCCGCGGGGTGCTCCGTCCCCTTACCTCGGCCCGGGCTGCGTCGAGGAGCGCCACCGCACGATGGGCTTGGCCGGGCGTGGAGTAGCACTGCACTGCGGCGAAGGAGAGCGCGTAGGCGCCGCCGATGACGTCGCCGGCTTCGGCGGAAGCCCGCAGGGAGGCGTCGAAGTAGCACTGGGCGGTGCCGGGTCGCCCTTGGTCGAAGCTGCACCACGCCACCTGCCGGGCGGCTTCTGAGGCGATTCGGTACAGGCGTGTGGAGACGGGCCCGGGGTAGCGGCCTGTCTTGAGCAGGGTCACTGCAAGGGACAGTTCGCTGGCTGCTTGTTTGCGGACCTCACCGCTTCCGAGTTCGTCGTCGACCCGGCGAAGGTGGTCCAGGCGGTTTTCGATGTTCGCCAGCAGCTCCGGGCCGCCGTCGGCCTGGGCGGGGTGATCTGAGCGGGCTCGGCCGAGGGCGTTCCCCCAGTGCCCGGCCGAGGCCGACAGTGCGACACCGGCGGTGACGAAGCTCCTGCGATCCACTCTTCTCCCATCCACCAGTTCGGCAAGGACGCTCAGGGCCGTTGCGTCCTGGTCCCAGCCTGCGGTCGACGGACCGTCAGCCGCCAGTGTTTGGGCGAATCTTCCACCCGACCGCAGAACCCGGTCGTAGGCGGCGGCCACGTCGGCGGTCACCGCTCGGTTTCCGTTCTCCACGTTGCGCAGGTACGCCGGGCTGAAGCCGACATCCCGGGCGAAGCGCTCCCAGGACAGACCGGACTCCCGGCGCGCCTCTCTCATAGCGTTCCGCAGTCGCTCGGACATCGCGACGCTCCTCGGATTTGGGATCGCTGTTGGATCGCCCGAATCCATTGTCCTCGACTCGCTGTCGGTGTGTGCTCGTTTCAGCACAGAGCGCAACGACGGCTGGCCGGTCGGCCAGTCCAGAAGGGGGCACGATGCCGAATCCCGAACCCATGCTCCGGCCCTCGCCCCAGGCAGGCGCGCCCTTTCGGGAGCCGCGCCCGGTCGGCACTTACACCATCGGCAAGCTCGTCGGCTTCGACGCCGCCCGCACGGTGCGCGGAGTCGACGAGAGCGACCTGATCACCGTGGAGGTGACGTTGACGGCGCGTGAGCTCACCGCCCCGGGGTTCGTCACCGACTTCGGCGACCTGGCCGCGTTCCGGACCCACATCGACACGGTCCTCGACCACCACGACCTCGACCAGGTCCTGGCCGACACCAGTGATCAGGGCATCGCCGAGCACCTGCACGTCTGGGCGGCGGCGCACCTGTCCGACGGCGCCCGCGACCGCCTGCATGCGGTCCGGGTCCTCACCGGCCGGCTCCCGCGCGCCGACGAAGCACACAGCATCCAGTTCAGCGCCCGGCACTGGCTCGACGGCCTGCCGCACGGGCACAAGTGCGCCCGGCAGCACGGCCATTCCTACCTTGTCACGCTGCCGTCCGCACCGGGCAGTGACCGGCTGCTGCCGGTGCCCGGCGAGCTGCGCGCTCTGCTGGAGTCCGGGTTTAAGGGGAAGGTCCTCAACCGGGTCGTCGACGTCGCCCCGACGTCGGAGCACCTCGCCGCGTACCTCGCCGGATGGCTGGCCAGCCGCGGTCTGGCGGACGCGCAGGGCCGGCCGTTCGCTGTCCGGGTGTCGGAGACCGAGAGCACCTGGGCGGAGTTCACGCCGGACGGGCGGGTCCCCGCATGACGGCGACGGACGTGGTCCTCAGCCGAACCCGGCCGCGGGATCTGCTGGTGTGCGAGGTGTTCGGCCCCACGATCCAGGGCGAGGGACCGTCGGCCGGACAGCTCGCATCGTTTCTGCGCATCGGCGACTGCAACCTCGCCTGCAACACCTGTGACACCCCGTACTCGTGGGACTGGAGGCGCTACTCCCGCGCCGTGCAGACCAGCCGCGTGCCGGCCGAGGACGTCGCCGCCGCACTTCTCCGGCACCCGACGAAGCTGGTGATCATCACTGGCGGCGAACCGATGATGCAGCAGCCCCAGCTCGTGCCCGTCGCCCGCCGCCTCTGCGCCGCCGGGCGCCGCATCGAGATCGAGACCAACGGCACCATCGCCCCCGATCCCGCATTCGACCGGCACGTCTCGCTGTACGTCGTCTCGCCGAAGCTCGCGCACATGGGCATGCCGCTCCCGCGCAGGATCAAGCCCGCCGTGATCAAGGCGTTCCAGGCGACCGGCCGGGCGGTGTTCAAGTTCGTCCTCGACACCCCCGCCGACGTGGACGAGGTCGCCGCCCTCCAGGACGAGCACGGACTGGAGCGGGTGTGGGTCATGCCGCAGGCCACCACGGCCGCGGCCGTCATCGCTGGCCTGCGGGCCATCGCCGCCCCCGCGATCGACCGCGGCTGGAACGTCTCCGGGCGCCTGCACACCCTGATCTGGGAGGACGAACGTGGCCGCTGACATCACCAGCACCAAGCATCTGACCTGGGACGACATCGCCGAGCAGACCGAACGGATCGCTCGCACCCTGCTGCGAGCCCCTCTCCCGCAGACCGTTGTCGGCGTGGTGCGCGGCGGCCTGGTGCCCGCGGTGATCCTCGCGCACCGGCTCGGCGTTCGCGACGTGCGTGCGCTGGAGATCACCCACACCGTCGACGACTCCACCAACGCGGCGAAGACCGCCCGGCCGGTGACCCGCAACAGTGCCTCGCTGGGAGACGTCGCCGAACTCGACATCCTGGTGGTCGACGACGTGGCCGGCACCGGCGAGACCCTCGCCGCCGCCGCGCGCTTGGTCGAGCAGGCCGGTGCGGCCCGGGTGCGCAGCGCGGTGCTGGTGGTCAACACGGCGAACTGGTCCGGCGACCGGCCGCCGGACCAGACGGTGACCTCGATCGGGGAGACGGTGCAGTGCTGGGTGGTCTTCCCGTGGGAGAGCGCCGCGACCCGGACGGGGGAGCGCGCGTGAGTACGGTCGCGTTGTGCCTGCTGTCCTACCGGCTCGACCAGCCCTCGGGGATCGACCGGTCCATCGGCGCCCTGGTCGAGGGCCTGCGCCGCCTCGGACACACGCCGCTGGTCCTGGCGGCCGGACCAGCCCCCCGCCGGCCCGAGCCGGGTGTGATCCGGCTGAAGAGCGTCAGCCTGCCGCAGCCGGCGACCAACGCCGACGTGCTCGCCGCCCTCGCCGCCCCCCGCCCGGTGGTGGAAGAAGTCCGCGGCATCCTCACCGACTGCCGGGCGGACGCCGCCTGCTGGGGCGACACCCTCTGGGGCCTGGGCTACCTCGACCCAGCACCCGGCGGTGTCACCACGGCGCTGATGGTCCACAAGATCCGCCCCAGCGGCGAGGATCGGTGGCAGCGCGCGCTGACCGCGGCCGACGTCATTTGCCCCGCCAGCGGCTACCTCGCGGACGGCGGTGCCGCGGCGGGTCTGGACACCAGCCGCTGGGTCACCGTCCCCAATGCCCTGCACACTCTGCTGCCGCCCACACCGGCCGGCGAGCGGGAGAAGCTGCGGGGGACGGGGCCGGTGCGCATCGTCTCGCGTGCCGACCCGGCCAAGGGACTCGCCGAACTCCTTCACGCCCTGCCCGACGACTGGGGCCGCCCCGTCGAACTGGTCCTCGCCGAGGCCGGCTTCGAGCTACAGCCCGGCGGACAGGCCCGGACCCTCGCTGCCTGCCGGGCGGTCGCGGCCCGGCGCCCGGACGTCGTGTCGATCCGGCCGGCGCTCGGCTGGTCCGCGGTGCCCGGCTTCTTCGCCGGTGCAGCGGCCACCGTCATCGCCACCCGCGTACCCGAGACGTTCTGCTTCACCGCGGCCGAGGCCCTGTCCGTCGGCACCCCGGTGGTCGGCTTCGACCTCGGCAACGTGCCGCTACTGGCCCGCGCGGCCGGACGCACCGTCCCGCTCGACGCCGGCCCGCAGGCACTGTGGTCGGCACTCACTGACCTGCTTGCGGACCCGGTCGGCTACCGGCAGGCGAGCACCACGGCGCCCCGGCAGGTCACCCGGTTCACCCCCGAGAACTCCGCCCGCGCGCTGCTGAACGCCCTGGGCCTGTAACGAAACACACCCGAGCACCGCCGCATTGCCGCGCGGGCGCACCGCGCGGCCCCGCCGCTCCTTCCCACGGAACAAGAGGAGGACCCCCGTGTCCCACACCCTGACCATTCCTGCCCCGCCGGCCCCTTCCCCGGCGGGCGCCGGGCCGGTCGACACCGCGGCCGTCGAGGACTGCGTGCGCCAGCTGCTGCGCGCACTCGGCCAGGACGTCGACCGGCCCGGCCTGCTGGAGACACCCGCCCGCGTCGCCCGGTTCTGGGCCGAATTCCTCGACCACAAGCCGGGCGCCACCGGCACCGTCTTCGAGCACACCGTGCAGGGCGAGGACTGCGTCGCCGTCGGCGGCATCCGCACCGCCAGCATGTGCGAGCACCACCTGCTGCCCTTCACGGTCCAGGTGTCCGTCGCCTACCGCCCCGCCGGGCAGGTACTGGGCCTGTCGAAGATCGTGCGGATCGTCGAGCAGCACGCCCACACCCTGCAGTTGCAGGAGCGCCTCACCGCCCAGATCGCCGAAGAGGTCGCCCGGCTGACGGGCAGCCAGGCCGTCGCCGTGTGGGCGGTGGGCGAGCACCAGTGCATGACGGTGCGCGGGGTGCGCGCCCACGGCGCACGCACCGCCACCGAGTACCTGCTTCCCGTCCTGGCCCGCGACGCGCTGCTCGCCGAGCGACTGCGCCGTGCGGCGGCGATGACCGGAGCCGGCCGGTGACCGCCTGGGTGGCGCTGGAAGGGGTGAACGGGGTCGGCAAGAGCCACCTCGGCCGCCGGGCCGCCGCCGCGCTGGGCTCGCGGTGCGCGGCGCTGGTCGAGCTGCCCGACTCCCCGCCCACAGGCCTGCACGGCCACGTGATCGCCGCGCTGCACGGCGCCGGCGACCGGTTCCTGCGCACCGGGCACCCGCGCACCGAGACGCTGCTGCTGGCCGCGCTCCAGGTCCACCGCTGGGAGGCACTGGCACCGGTGCCCGCCGGCCGGGTGGTACTTGAAGACCGCGGCCCCGCCTCGGTCGCCGTCTACCAGGCCGCCGTGCTCGCCGAGACGGCCGACACCACCGACACCTGGGCGCTGCAGCAGGCCCTGGCCATCGAACAGACCATCACCGCCTGGCGGCCCGCGCCCACCACCACCGTGCTGCTCACCGACGACCCCGCGGTGTGCCTGGCCCGGTTCGAGGAGCGCACCGGCCAGCCCGCCAGCGCCGGCGAGCGAGCGCTGATGGCCCGCGCCGGCCGCATCTACCACCTGCTCGCCGCCGACCGGCCCGAGCAGTACCTCGTGCTCGACCGGCGCGTCCTCGGCGAGGACCAGGCCGTTGAGTCCATCACCGAGGCGTGCCGCACCGCGGCCGCCACGACCCCGGAAGGGGCGACGCCGTGAAACTGGTCAAGCCGATCAGCCTGCTGTGGGGGCTGCGCTCGCACTGCGCTTCCCACGGCTGCCTGTACTGCTACTTCGGGACGATCAGCGAGCACCGCGAGCAGATGCCCACCGCCCCCGGGGTGCTCTCCCACCTGTCGCCGAACGACCTGACCACCGCCGACGTGCTGGCCTTCGCCGAGACGCTTCACGACTCGCCGGTCGGCCGGGTGTTCCTCGCCGGCGGCGAGCCGCTTCTGTGGAAGCCGGTCATCAGGCTGATCGAAGTCCTCAAGGAAGGCGGCCTGGAGGTGGCGGTGTGCACCAGCGGCGTCGCCCTGAACCGCCCGGACCTGCGCGAGCCGCTCATCGAGCTCGGCGTCGACGCCGTGTCGGTGTCGCTGGACAGCGCCGACCCCGTCCACAACGACCGGTGGCGGCCCCCGCGCCGCAACGATGACGGCTGGGAAGCCGTCGTGTCCGGCATCAGCGCGCTGATCGACGCCCGCGGCCCGGGGCCCCGGCCGAAGGTCGGCATCTACAGCGTCATCACCCGCCGCAACCTCGCGGACATCGTCGCCGCGCCCGAGCTCGCCGCGAGCTTGGGCTGCGACTACGCCGTCCCACAGCCGATCGCCCTCGGCTCCGACCACCGCCTGGCCGCCGAGCTGTCCCTCACCGCCGAGCACCTGCCCGAGCTGCGGGAGCGGTTCGACGACCTGTACGCCGCCGAGCTGCCGCTGATCCTGCCTGAGCGCAGCTACGCGGGCCGCATCGCCTCCGCCGTCTCCCGGCCGACCGACCTCGTACCGGGCTGCTTCGGCGGCGACACGCTCCACTTCGTCCAGCCGGACGGCACGGTGTGGGACTGCCCGTCGTTCCTGAAGATCGCCGCCACCCCGCCCGGCCGCCACCGCAGCATCAAGGGCGCCCGTGCGCGGGAGCTGTTTCCCGCCCCGACCGGCTGCGGCAGCGACTGCGCACTGTTCTCCGTGGACTGCGTCAACATGTGGCCGCTCACCGGCTTCCCCGTCCTCGCGCCGACCGGACCGGAGGTCACCCGTGCCTGAGAACACCGCTCACCGGGCGATGGCCGCCGCCGTCGCCCGCATGCCAGACCCGACCAGCTACCAGGAGACCGCCCTCCTGGAGGCCGAACTCGCCCACGTCTTCGGCGCCCGACGAGCCGTCGCCGTCTCCGCCGGCACCGCGGCGATCACCACCGCGCTGGCCGCCTGCGGCATCGGAGCAGGCCACGAGGTCCTGCTGCCCGCCGTCACCGTCGTCATGACCGTCGCAGCCGTCGTGGCCTCCGGCGCCCGCCCAGTGTTCGTCGACGCCGCCGACGACGGACTGGCCATGGACCTCAAGGACCTCGCGGCGAAGACCGGCCCCGACACCAAGGCCGTGGTGGCCGTGCACCTGGCCGGCCGCACAGACGGCATCCACGACCTCGCCGCCTACACCCGCACCGCAGGGCTGCGCCTGGTCGAGGACGCCTGCCAGGCCCAGGGCACCACCACCCGCGGCCGCAATGCCGGCACCATCGGCGACATCGGCTGCTTCTCCCTCAAGGACGGGAAGATCATCTCCTGCGGCGAGGGCGGCTACCTCCTCACCGACGACGACGCCCTCGCCGACCGGGCAGCCGCCCACCGCACCCACTGGCAGACCCCCGCCCCCGGCGCCCCGGCCGGAAGCCGCCTCGGCCTCAACCACCGCCTGGCCGAGCCACTCGCCGCCCTCGCCCGCCACCACCTCGCCCGCTTCCCCGAAGCCCTGGCCCTGCGCCGCCGGCAGGCCGCCGCCCTCCACCAAGCGGTCGACGGCACACCCGGCCTTGAACCGATCCCGGCAGCCGGCGACGAACAGCCCAACGGCTACAGCGCCCTGTGGCGACTGACGCTGCCCCGACCGCGCGCCTTCAGCACCCGCCTGGCCGAAGCGGGCGTACCCAACAGCGTCGGCACCCACCGCCTGACCGCGGCCCACCGCCACCCGGCAAGCGCCCGTTTCGCGACCTGCGATCTTGCCCGCGCGGAGGCTACCGTGGATGCCCTGCTCGCCGTCCCCTTCACCGCGCATGACACCGAACAGACCATCCAGCAGCGAGCGTTGACGATCCGACAGGAGGCCGCTGCGTGGACCGGTTGATGCAGGACCAGCGCTTCACCGGCACGACCTTCGTCGTGATCGACTTCGAGGGACTCACCCCGGCCGGCCGGCCCGCCGAGCCGATCGAGATCGCCGCCCTCGCACTGCGCGCCGACGGCGGCCGCCTGGTTGAGGTCGGACGGTTCGAGTCCCTGATCCGCCCGCCCGCCGACGTCCCCGTCACCCCGATGGACACCGCGCAGACCGGCATCACCGCCCAGATGCTCGCCACCGCACCTGCGCCAGCCGAGGTGATGGCCCGCTTGGACGCAAACCTGAGCCTGCCCCCGTACCGGCTGGTCGCCCACCACGCCTCGACCGAGGCCGGAATGATCGCCCACCAGGCCGGGCACTGCCCGACCCTCGCCTCCACACCGCTGCTGGACACGTTGCGCCTCGCGAAGACCGCACTGCCCGGCCTCGGTACCTACCGGCTGGACAACCTGCTCGGCTACTACGGCATCCCGCGGCCCGCCGACCGGCACCGGGCGATGCCGGACGTCGAAGTCACCGCCCGGATCCTGGCCCGGCTGCTAGCCGACGGCTGCGCCACCGGGCGGTGGCGCACCCTCCTCGACCTCGACGCGGCCGCCGGGCTGCAGCCCAAGCGCCTCAGCCCCGAGCCGGTGCTGGAGCAGAGCGCCCTGTTCTGACCCCGGGCTCACGCCGACAGGCGCAGCGACCCGTCCGCGATCATCGCGAGGAGCTGCTTCACCTGCAGGCGGGAGTCCTCCGACAAGCCCTCGACCTCGGCGATCTCCTGCTCGGTGAACCACCGCACCTCGTGCACCGCGCCCTGGTCCACCGTGCCGTCGTGGACCTGGGCGACGAAGACGTGGTCGATGTGGACGTGCTGCTCGCGGGTGTGGTTGTCGGCGCAGGCGTCCATCTCGACCACCCACCACGGAGCGGGAACCGCGCTGTGCGGGAAACCGGCCGGAAGAGGCAGCGACGGGCCGGGCAGCAGTTCGGCCCGCAGCCCGGTCTCCTCCCCGACTTCGCGCAGCGCGGCCTCGGCCGCACTCTCGTCCGCCTCCACGTGTCCGCCGGCCGGCAGCCACAGCTCCAGCCGCGGGTGCCACACCAGAGCCGCCCTCGGGACACCGTCCCCGTTGGTGCGGAAGACGAACGCGCTGGCCGTCGATTCCTTGATCACTTCAACTCCTCGGCATCCGGCCCACGGCGCCGCCCGGACCCACCCCCGGGTGGCAGGGGGCCGAGCCTTTCACACCCCGCACCAACCAGATGACCAAACGTCACCGATCCGGCCACCGCGCCGACCGGCCCCGGCAAGGGAGGAACCTGTGGAGAGAGTCTGGAAAGGCCTGCTCACCTGCGACTACGAGCACACCAGACCCGGCAGCACCACGCTGGAGCTCGACCTGTACACCACCTCGCTCACCCGCTGGCCGCTGGTCTTCATGGACGACCCCCGCCCGTACGGGCGCCTGCGGCGCGCGGGCATCGTCGACATCCCCGAGAGCGACCACCTCGCCCTCACCGCCCGCTGGCACCACCTGCTCGCCGACCCCGCCTACGCCACCGCGATGGTCACCGCCGCCGAGCAGCGCCACCAGCGTGCCGACGCCACCCTGCTCGCCCTGGAACACCAGCTGGACCACGGCGAGGCCGCCGAGCCACAGCTGGCCGCCGCGACCGGGGCGTTCCTCGGCGTGATGAGCGCCCACATCGTCAACTGGCTCCTGCCCGACGACCACTGGCAGCAGCTGCTCGCCGACCTGCTCGGAAGTGACGCCGACGGCCGGGCATGCCGCCTGACACTGAACACCCCCGACGTCACCGGCCACCTCCTGGACGCCCACCTGGCGCTCCTGGACGGCGCCGCCGCCCTCACCGAGGGTGCTGACCTCGCCACCGCGGCCGGCGCCCTCGCCGCGCGTGCCGGGACCCTGTACGGCGACGGCTCCCCGGCCGCCGCCGCGATGCCCCTCGAAGACCACGCTCGCGCCGCCCACCTGCTCACCGCCGCCACCACCACCGATACCACCGGCCAGCGCACCGCCGTCGACGGGGCCCGCCGCCGCGCGGTCCAACTTCGCGACGCGTGGGCGCTGGCCGCCCAACTCGCCGCCGCCGGCGACCGCATCGCCACCGCGCGGGTGGCCGCGCTGACCAGCGTGTGCCGGTGGGCGGCCGGCAGCGAGGAGAGCCGCAAGGTCCAGCGGCACCGCTTCCTCGCCGCCACCCGCCGCTGGTGCGAACGCCACGGCACCGACCCCGCCACCGTCACCACCGCCGACTTGCTGGCCCCAGGAGCCGCCCGATGACCGCCACTGCCCTGCCCGCCCTCGACCACGCGCTGACGACTCAGGTCGCCGGGGCGAAGGCCGCCGCCCTGGCCCGCCTGGTCGCCGCCGGCCTGCCCGTTCCCCCCGGGATCGTCATCCCTGTCGGCCATCCCGATGAGCACCTGGAGGCCGCCGCAGCCGAGATCCTCGCCCGCTGCCCGGCCCCTCACGGCCTGATCGCCCGCTCCTCCGCCGTCGCCGAGGACGGCGCCACCGCCTCCTTCGCCGGCCTGTTCACCTCCCGCATCAGCACGGCCGAGCCCACCGCGCTGCTGGACGCCGTCCGAGCTGTCCGCGCCTCCGCCCACCACCCGACCGTCATCGCCTACAGCCAGGCCCTCGCCGCCCCCGTCCTGCCGGCCATCGCCGTCCTCGTTCAGCCCGCCCTGCGCCCGGCCTGTTCGGGCGTCCTGGCCGCTGAGGTCACCAACAGCCGGTGCACCCGCTGGCGCATCGAGGCCGTCCGCGGCCTCGCCGAGCCGCTCGTCAGCGGCACCCAGACCGGCGAGATCCACACCAGCGGCCCCGGCCCCCGGCCCACCGTCCGGTCCACCACACAGGAGACCATCCAACTCCCGGGATGCCCCGCCGATTTGACGACGCCACCGGGTGAGTGGGTCGACCTCGACCCGGCCACCGGAACCCGGGCGAAGATCCTCACGTCCGTCGCGGGCGTGCTGCACCTCCACACCCCGGCCACCCTGGCCGAGGAGCCCGTGCTCACCCCCCAGGCACGTGAGCAGTTGCTCGCCACCGCCGCCCGTGCCGCCGCCGCCCTCGACCTCGACCACGTCGACGTGGAGTGGGTGATCACCGCCGACGGCACGCTCCACCTGGTCCAGGCCCGCCCGCTCACCGCGCCACTCACCGACCACACCACCAGCCAAACGGGCTCCACCGACGGCCAGGTGCTGCACGGGATCGCAGCCGCCCCCGGACGCGGCACCGGACCCACAACCCTCCTCACCAGCGCCGACAACCCCGCGATCGCCGACCAGGTTCTGCTCTGCCACACGCTCGGCCCCGAAGCCGTCCCGGCGCTGCTCACCGGACCGGCCGCCGTTGTGGCCGGCACCGGCGGCGAGCTGTCGCACACCGCGATCATCACCCGTGAACTCGGCATCCCCTGCGTCACCAACGTCACCGCCGCCCTAACCGATCTCGCCCCCGGCACGGTCGTCGAAGTCGACGGCGGCGCCGGCACCGTCCGCCCCGCCCCCGCCGTCCCCGCCCAGCGCGTCGCACGAGCCCACTCACTCGCTACCACCGGGGTGCTCGCCCGCATCCTGGCCGGGACCGAACCCGCCGACGGCCGCGCGGCCACCATCCTCCTCCACGGCCCGAACGGCCCTGCGCCCGCCAGCCTCACCGCTGGCACGGGGCGCGCGCACCCCATCGGGGTGCTGATTCCCGGTGACCTCGCCGTTCCCCCCACCGTGCCGGACAGCTGCCAGATGATCGACCTTCCGGGCCTCGGGGTGCTGCTGTGGCCCACGCAAGCACCGCCCCCGCCCAAGACCATCGCGGTCCTCGGGCCCGAAGGCCAGATCCTCCACCAGCGGGCAGTTCCCCATGCAGACCGCAGAGCGGCACCTTGAGGGCATCGCGGCGCTGATCGTGGACTGGGACGGCACCGTCGTCGACAACACCAGCGCCCGACACGCCGCCCTCCAAGCCGCGCTCGCACCTCACGGAATCGACGTGCCCGCCGACCGCTATCGCCGGCTCGCAGGCCTACCCGTGTGCGACGTCATCGCGGCACTCGTCGCAGGCGTCGGCTTCGTGCCGGTGGAGGACGTGGTGGCGCGCAGCCGGGCCGCGCTGCTGGGCGGGCCCGCCCCCGCCCCCATCGCTTGCGCGCTCGACCTCCTCCACGCAGCCAGGCGCCTCGACATTCCCCGGGCGGTCTCCTCCAGCGCGGCCGCCGTCCTCGTTCACCACGGCATCCGGCTTCTCGGCTTGGCCGAACTCTTGCCCGTGATCGTCACAGCCGACGACGTCCCCTGCGGCAAGCCCGCGCCCGACTCCTACCTGGAAGCCGCCCATCGGCTCGGCGTCGACCCGGCACTGTGCCTGGCCGTCGACGACGCTGCCGACGGGATCGCCGCGGCGCAGTCCGCCGGGATGCGCACCCTCACCATCCGAGGCGGCCGTCTCGCTGTCCCCGCACCCGCCACGTCCACTGGAGGTCCACGTGCCGCGCAACCCTGACGACCAGGCCACCGGCCCGCAGTCCGTGCTCGCCGTCTTCGCCCACCCCGACGATGCCGAACTCTGGGCCGGCGCCACCCTCGCCCTGCACGCCCAGCACGCGCCCGTCAGCATTGCCGTGCCCTGCCACAACCCGATCCGCGACGCCGAAGCCCGCGCCGGTGCCGCCATCCTCGGCGCCACGCTCCACCAGCTGCCCGAGCTCCACGCTGAAGCCGTCCGGGAGCTACTGGTCGAGCTCCGGCCGTCCGTCGTCATCACTCACCCGGTCAACGACGTCCACACCGCCCATCGCCGCGTGTGCGAAGCCGTCCTCGACGCGCTGCCCGAGGCGAAAATCGAAACCGGCCGACCGCGCCGCCTCTACACCAGCGACACCTACAACTCCCTCACCCTCAGCGGTCCCGTGACACCCACCGTCATGGTCGACGTGACCAGCACCTTCGACACCAAGATGCGGGCCCTGCGCGCGCACCGCTCCCAGCCGATCGATGACCACTTCGGCCCCATGGCCGAACACCTCGCCGTCCTGTGGGGCAGACGCAGCGGGGCCCTCTACGCCGAAGCGTTCACCGCCCTACCGATCCTCGGACGCCTGCCCACAGCCCCCCATCTGTGACGCTGCTGCTCCGGTGGCCAGCTCCCGGGAGCAGTGCGGCGGGACCTCAAAAGGCTCAAGGACTGCATCAACGTGTCCGACCGGACCCGGTCGCGATCCCCACTGCTCAGGTGCCGAAGGCCCCGGGCAGTTCGGCCCGCGTTCCGGCCACTTCCGAGGCCAGCGGATGACTGACGGGAGCCGCCGCATCAGCCGTCTCAGTGCGTGGCCGTGGAGCCCTGCTGACCTGCGTGACGCGCCCGGCGGTAACAGTCGTTGGGCGGTGGTGCACCCGGCGGTGAACCTGCTGTTCGGGTAGGGCTTGAACGGGTAGATCAGCCCTTGTCCGCTGGCTCCGAAGTCCCGGGCGGAGGCGAGGAGTTCGCCCAGCGGGGTGGTCTTGAACCTGCGGACGGTCTTGCAGTCCAGGTCGAGGTGGCGGGTGCTGGCGCTGATCGTCCACTTCTGGTCCAGTAGGCGGTGCACGTCCGTGTACCGGTTCCGGCCCGCACCCCAGTGTGCCGGGGTCGACCCGTCGGAGGAGACGGTGTGGCTGACGTGCCCTCCCCGCTGGTTGGCGCCCCGGCTCAGTCCATGGTCGGCCAGTCCCAGCCGAGCTGGATGAACATGCCGAGGCGGTCGCTGACGGCGCGGATTTCGACGATCTGCCCGGCGCGGACGGTGAAGATCCAGATCTGCTCGACGTCGCAGCGACGGTTGGTCGGCTCGGGCATCCGGGCGTGGAAGCCCGTGTGCACCCCGGCCACCCGCAGGCGGGCCACGACCTCGTCGTCCTCGGCGATGAGCTGCTGGATGTGGAAGCCGTCGCCCTCGGCCTCGGTGCTGAAGGCGGCCAGCTGGAGGCGGAAGCCCTCGATGGCGGCGCCGGGGGCGTCTTCCTCGCCAAAGATGATCTTGTTGTGGTCGATCACCGAGGGGGAGAGCAGCCGCACCCAGCCGTCGCCGGCGCGGTCGTTGAGCGCGGTGACGAAGTCGCGGATGACCTGCTTGTTGGCAGTGGTCGACATGGTGGTTCCCCCCGTTGCGGCTGTTTCTTACGTTGTAAGTTTTACTGAGGGAGAGTGTTCTCTTATCGTGTAAGAAAGTCAAGCCCGTCCGGGGCGAGGAGGAGCAGGCATGGCACAGCGGCAGGCGGCCCGGCGCGGCCGGGGCGAGCGGGTGGGGCTGAGCAGGCAGCAGATCCTCGACGCGGCGCTCGGCCTGGTGGACCGGGACGGGCTCAAGGGCCTGACGATGCGCTCGCTCGGCGAGGAGCTGGGCGTGGAGGCGATGACGCTCTACCACTACGTGCCGAACAAGGACGCCCTGCTCGACGGTCTGGTGGAGCAGGTGTTCACGGCCGCCACCCCTGCCATGGATGGCTCGGCCGACTGGCGGGCGGCCCTGCGCGCGTACGCCACCGCCCTGCGCGAGGGTCTGCTGCGGCACCCGGCCGTGCTCCCGCTCGCCACCTCCCGGCCCGCCGTCACCCCAGCGACCCTCGACGACATCGAGGCGCTCCTGCGCCTGCTCACGGCCGGCGGCTTCCCGCTGGGCCGGGCGCTGCACGCGCTCAACTCCCTCGCGGTGTTCGTGATCGGCCACGCGACGGCGGAGGCCCAGATCGCGGTCGGCGCCGAGGAGGCGGGCGGCGCCGGCTGGCTGGCCGCGCTGGAGGCGGAGCGGTACCCGCTGCTGATCCGCGCCGCGAGCGAGGGCGTCGGCGCGGACGACGGCGAGCGGTTCGCGTTCGCGCTCGAAGCCCTGCTGCTCGGCTTCGAGGCATCACGCTAGGGCTTGCGCGGTCCTCGCTCCCGTCCTCGCTCCCGTCCTCGCGCTCGGTGCAACCCGTCCGCCCCGTACGCCCCGTACGCCCCGTTCGCCCCCTGCGGTCAGCCGACGGGCTGTGCCGCCGGTGCGTCGTCGGTCTCGCCGCGGTCCCGGCCGGCCCTGAGGGAGGCCGACAGGTCGCGGGCCTCGTGCTCGGTCATCCGCGGCGTCTCGTACGGCACGGCGTTGACCCACCGCTGGGTCAGCCGGGCGATCCGCTCGCCGTACCGCTGCGCGGTGATCAGGTCGCCGCGCGATCCGGCCTGTTCCGGTCCCCGGTCGGCGTGGCTCTGGCTCATCAGGCCCAGCCAGGAGCCGAGCCGGTTCAGGTCGTCGCGGGAGCCGCCGCTCCAGTTGTTGCCCGGGAGGTCGCCCACGCCGACCCACTGCATGCCCAACTGCGCGGCGAACACCGCCAACTGCTCCAGGACCGACTGCTTGTCGCCGCTCTGCGAGGCGGACATGGTGAAGGCGCCGGCCAGTTTGTCCTTCCACCCCTGTGTGACGAACGGCGTGAACGCCGCCTCCATGAACGCCTTGAACACCGCCGACACGCTGCCCATCAGTGTCGGGCAGCCGAAGACGATCGCATCGGAGCGCTCCAGCAGCGCCATCGCCCCGGCGTCGTGCCACCGGCCCGCGACGACGTCCTCGGGCCGGACCTCGACGAGGTGCACGTCGGCGCCCGGCACCAGCCGCGCCCCGTCGGCGAGGTGTTCGGCGAGGACCCGGGTGTGTCCGTGCACCGAGTGGTAGACCACGGTGACCGTGACCGCCGGCGCGTCCTGCGTACGGTCGACGTCCTTGACTGCCATGACTGTTCACTGCTTTCTGGTGGTGGGGAAGGCCCTGGATCGCCCGAGCCCAGGGTTCCCGGGTTCCGGCTGCCCACCCATCTCAGCCCGCGCGCCCCGCACCATCAACGCCGAACTCCGGACCGCAGCGATCGGCCGCACCGATCGATCGCGGTCCGCGCCCGTGTGGCGGCACACGTGCGGGATCCTCCGGGCCGGTGGCCGGGCCGGTCGCGATGTGAAAGCCTCACGGCAATGGCTACGGAGACCGAGGTGGGGGAGCTGCTGCACCGGCGCGGCTGGCGGACGGTGTTCACGGTCGCCGACATGGTGGGCGCGTGGGCCGCCCTGGTGACCTCCGTCGAGCACGGCTACGACGACGACATCGACGAGTACACCAACGACCTCTCCTGCAGGAACTGGCTGCACGAGGCGTGGCTCCCGCTGGACGAGCACGTCGTCCGGATCTGGACCCCGCGGATCAGGGCGCTGGACGACCGGTACCGGGCCGCCACCGTCGACGACGACGGCCAGGCACTCGAAGGATTCCACCGGCTGCCGGGCCCGGACCTGTGGTGGTGGCGGCGACACCCCCGCATCCTCACCGGAGACCTCGGGCGCTCCCTCCGCTCGGCCGGCGCGGTCGGCACCGACCCGGAAGCGGTGTGACGACGGACGGACCCCGGGCCCGCGCGGGTCACGGGGGAGCCCTCGGTCCTGTCCGGCCGGACAGGACCTAGCCTGCTCCCGTGGACAGGATCGAACTCGAAGCATTCGTCGCCGTCGCCGAGGAACTCCACTTCGGCCGCGCCGCCGCACGCCTGCACCGGGGACAACCCACCGTCAGCGAAGCCGTCCGGCGGCTGGAGAACACCCTGGGCGGACGGCTGTTCCACCGCACCAGCCGCCGGGTCTCGCTGACCGGCCTCGGCGAGGCGCTCCTGCCCGACGCCCACGCCGCCCTCGCCCAGCTGCGCCGTTTCCAGCAGCGCGGACGCGCCCTGGCCGCCGGTGACGAGACCGGCACCACCCTCGTCGTCGGCCACGCCGAGTACACCGGGCACCAGCTGCTGCTGCGCTGCCTGCCGCAACTGCGCGACGGCTTCCCCGACATGACGATCGTGCCCGAGCCGATGCCCACCACCGCGCAGCTCACCGCCCTGCGGGCCGGGACGATCGGACTGGGCGTCGGCTGGGCGACCGGTGACATCACCGGTGTCCGCGCGCGGGTGCTGTCCACGGAGCGGTTCGTGGCACTCGTCCCCGCCGCTCATCCCCTCGCCGGGCAGTGCGAGTTGAACGCCGCCGAACTCTCGACCACCGATCTGCTCACCTGGCCCCACCAGATCAACAGCGGTCTCTGCGACCGCCTGCTCTCGGCCTTCCGGATCGGCGGGGCGGACCTGCGCATCATCAGGACCGCCGACAGCGTGCACGCCATCGCCGCCCACGTTGCCGCCGGGACCGGCATCGGCATCACCGTCGAGTCCGCGGTCGACCACCAGCCGCCCGGCCTGCGCGTCATCCCCCTCACCGGCCCGTCGACCACCGTCGACCAGGTCGTCCTCACCCCCGCCGAGCCGTCGGACGCCGCCACGGCCCTGCGTGACCTGCTCCTGCGGGCTTCGGCGCAGCCCGCCCCCACCGACCGTTGAACGGATCCGCCCCATCCCTCACCGGCTGACCCGTGGCCTCGACGACAATCGGGGCAGGAACTCCAAAAAGGAAATGGAACCCCATAGCGCCGGCCCGGACCGCGCCGGAAATCCCGACCCGTACCTGCGCCGCTACTCCTCGTGTTCCGGATGTACGGCACTGGTTCCGCCACCAACTGCCTGCCGGGTGCGCGGTGGAAATCCGGGGATTCGCCGGGCCATTCACCGTGGGTCGCAGGTGTGCTTTGCGGGGGTGTGGGGGCGGGCCGCCCGGGCCGGGCGGCCTCGGTGCGGGATGCCGGCCCGGCCGGGGTCCCGGGTGGCGGGGAGCCTCCGCCACCCGGGGCGGGGCCCGCGGTGGGCGTCCGGTCGGCGGGCGTCGTCGTCGGCCGGGCGGGGGAAGGGGTGCCCCGTGGGCCGGGGTGCGCTCCACTGCCCCGCACGGGCCGAACCGGGCGCCCGGGTGGGGCGGGCGGGCGACGGCTCGACCTCTCGCGGGCCGGACTGGCCGGCCGCGTGCAACCTTTTGCCGACTCAGGGCATCAGACTGATGGAGGGCCGCGGGAGCGGACGCGCGGGGAGGGCCGGGGGAAGGGGCGGGGGAAAGGCTGCGGGAGCGCCGCCGTGCGCGGGGTCTTCACATCCGGTGCAATCACCGAATTCCTTCGCGCCCATTCAGTTCGTATACGACTCTCCATGTGGAGTCGACCTCCGGAACCTGTTGCACAGCCGTGACAGTCGCCTGCGAAAAATCGTTCGACCGGCGACCTCTGCGGGTTAGCATTTCGGAATGGAATCGAACCTCCCCCCGATTTGGAATTCGTCCGACGCTGCGGAACCCCGCCCGTCCCGCAAGTCGCCGCTTCGGCTGGCCCGCTTCGGTGCGACCTTCCTGGGTGTGAGTGTCGTCTCCGGCGTCCTGCTGGCGGGCCTCGTCCTGCCCGTCGCCGGCGGCATCGGGCTGACCGCCAAGAGCACGGCCGAGGACTTCGATGACATCCCCAACGACTTCAAGACCCCGCCGCTGACCCAGGCGACGCAGATCTTCGACGCCAAGGGCGGGCTGATCGCCAAGGTCTACGAGCGCGACCGCACCGTCATCACCGCCGACCAGATGTCGCCGTTCATGCGGCACGCCCAGGTCGACATCGAGGACGCCCGCTTCTACGAGCACGGCGCCGTCGACCTCAAGGGCATCCTCCGCGCCATCAGCAAGAACGCGGAGACCGGCACCACCTCGCAGGGCGCCTCCACGTTGACCCAGCAGTACGTGAAGAACGTCAACGTGGAGCAGGCCGGCGACGACAAGGGCGCCGTCCTGGAGGCCCAGCGCAAGACCCTGGGCCGCAAGATCCAGGAGCTCAAGGTCGCCATCAAGCTGGAGGAGGACCTGCCGAAGGACCAGATCCTCACCAACTACCTCAACATCACGTACTACGGGAACGGCGCCTACGGCGTCGAGGCCGCGTCCCAGCGCTACTTCAGCAAGAGCAACAAGGACCTGACGATCGCCGAGGCCGCCCTGCTCGCCGGCCTGGTGCAGAACCCCTACCAGTACAACCCGAAGCAGTTCCCGCAGGACGCGCAGGCCCGCCGCGACGTGGTGATCGGCAAGATGCTGGAGAACAAGCACATCACCGCGGAGCAGGCCGCGGAGGCCAAGGCCGCCCCGCTCGGCCTCAACTACAAGGACCCGCAGAACGGTTGCATCACCGCCCAGGCCGGCATGGGCTTCTTCTGCGACTACGTCCGCCACGTCGTCAAGCAGGACCCGGCCTTCGGCAAGACCGCCGAGGACCGCAAGAAGTTCTGGAACCAGGGCGGCCTCAACATCCACACCACGCTGGACCCCGACAAGCAGGCTGCCGCCCAGAGCGCGGTGAGCGGCAACGTGAAGGTCACCGACAGCGTCTCCGCCGCCGCCACCATGATCGAGCCCGGCAGCGGCAAGATCCTCGCCATGGCCCAGACCCGCCCCTACGGCCTGGACACGAACAAGAACCAGACCGTCGTCAACCTCAACGTCGACCAGGTGATGGGCGGCGGCAACGGCTTCCAGCCCGGCTCCACGTTCAAGCCGATCGTCGCGGCCGCCGCACTCGAAGCGGGCATACCGGCGACCCAGGAGTACTCGTCCCCGAACAAGCTCGAGTACCCGACGATGAAGACCTGCGAAGGGACCTGGAAGAACGACGGCCGGCCCAAGACGGTGGTGCCCAACGAATCCGCCGCCGAGAAGGGCCCCTACCAGCTGAAGATGGCGATGGCTCTCTCGGTCAACACCTACTTCGTGCAGATGGAGCAGGAGATCGGCCTCTGCGCGGTCAAGCAGATGGCCAACAAGCTCGGCATCACCAGCAAGGCCAGCGGCAAGCCGCTGGAGGAGGTCCCCGCGATGGCCCTGGGCGTCGAGGAGATGAGCCCGCTCACCATGGCCAACGTCTACGCGACCTTCGCCGCGCAGGGCACCCACTGCGCCCCGGTCGCCATCGACAAGATCACCACCGTCGACGGCAAGGACGTCCCCGTCCCGGCGGGCCGCTGCGAGAAGGTGTTCTCCGACCAGACGGCACGAGCCCTCAACACCGTCCTCAACGGCGTGACCGAGAGCGGCACCGGGAAGGACCTCGGCCTCGACGGCAACCGTCAGATCGCGGGCAAGACCGGCACCTCCGACCGCAAGCGGGCCGCCTGGTTCAACGGCTACACCCCGCAGCTCGCCACCGCCGTCTGGCTCGGCGGCCCCGCCGGCGGCGTCGAGATGCGCAACATCACCATCAACGGCAAGTACCACACCGAGGTGTTCGGCGCCGACGGCCCCGGCCCGATCTGGCGGGACGCCATGAACCAGGCCCTGCGCGGCGCACCCAAGCAGTCCCTGCCGATGGCCGACATCCCGGACCCGGTCACCAAGCCCGATCCCGCCAACACCGGGAACACCACCGACGCGCCGGCCACCACCCCGACCGGCCAGCAGCGCTGACCGCACCCCTGCGACGCCCCGGCGACGCCCCCGCGGGGAGTCCCTCGGCCGGGGTGATGACGCCGGTCTCCGGAACCGCATCCGGAGACCGGCGTCACGCGTCACCCGGCCGGTGCGGGCACCCGGTAGATTGCCCCGGGGCCGCCGCCCGGCCACCCCGCCGCCCGGCCACCTCGCCGCCCGGCCACCCGTCGGCAGGCCGGCAGCCGGACCCCGGAGAAGGAGCGAACACCGTTGGACACCAGGACAGTTGCGGTCTTCTCCCTCGGCGGCACCATCGCCATGACCACCGATCCGGTCACCGGTGGCGTCGTCCCGGCGCTGTCCGCCCACGACCTCCTCGCCGCCGTCCCCGCCCTGCAGCACCTCGACGTCGACCTGCGCGTCCACGACGTCCGGAACGTGCCCAGCGCCTCCCTCGGCTTCGACGACCTCGACGCGCTCACGGAAGCCCTGGCCGACGCCTTCCGCACCGGCTGCGACGGCGCCGTGGTCACCCAGGGCACCGACACCATCGAGGAGACCGCCTACCTGCTCGACCTGCTGCTCCCCGGAGACCAGCCCGTCGTCGTCACCGGGGCGATGCGCAATCCCACCCTGCCCGGACCGGACGGCCCCGCGAACCTCCACGCGGCCGTCATCGCCGCCGCCGCCCCGGAACTGACGGGCGCCGGCACGGTGGTCGTCCTCGGCGACGAGATCCACGCCGCCCGCACCGTCCGCAAGTCCCACAGCACCAGCCCCGCCGCCTTCACCTCCCCGGCCACCGGTCCCCTCGGCCGCATCCACGAGGGACGCGTCCACCTGCACGCCCCGCTCGCCGCCCGCACGACCTTCGCCCGCCCGACGACCGGCGCCGCCGCTCGCGTCGGCCTGTACACCGCCACGCTCGGAGACGACGGCACCCTCCTTGCCGCGATGGCCGAGGCCTGCGACGGACTCGTCGTCGCCGCGTTCGGAGTCGGCCACGTCCCCGAGGGCTTCGTCGGCATCCTGGAACGGGCCGCGTCGCGCATCCCCGTCGTCCTCGCCAGCCGCATCGGCAACGGGCCCGTCCTGCGGGGCACGTACGGCTTCCCCGGCTCGGAGAAGGACCTGCTGGCCCGCGGACTGATCCGGGCCGGCCACCTCGACGCCCACAAGGCCCGCCTCCTCCTGCACACCCTGCTCCGCCAGGGCCGCACCCCTGCCGAGATCACCGCCGCTTTCGCCGTCGCGGCCCACTGACCGCCGGCACCCGGCCACCCGGCCCGCCCACGCCCTGCGGAGCAAGCCGTCGCGCGGTGTCCGCACGCGTGGCGCGGGTGCGTCCGCACACGTGGTACTTGCGCGTCCGCACGCGTCGGGATCGTGAACTTCCGTGTGGCTTAACTCATGTGAGTGAAGGTCTGTTCACTGATCGACGGAACGGCGACCGGCCGCCGTAGCCTCGGGGGCGACCCCTCGCCACCGCGCCGCGCGGTCCGTTCGAAGCAGCGGGAACGCGAAGCCGCCGAAGCTCCGGGGCCGCGGGACCGGTGATCCGTCGACTCGGAAAGGCCATCGACACCATGACCCACTCATCGGGCGGGAACGACGCGACGACCGGCGGCCCGTCCCGCCGCACACTCCTCAGGATCGGCATCGGGGTCGCCGTGGGGGCGGGGGCGATCGGTTCGGGGGCACCCGCGGCGGTCGCCGGCGGCCCGAACGACCCGACCGGTCCGACGATCGCGACCAAGGTGAAGAACCTCAGCGGCCCGCTGGAGACCGGGCCGTTCGCCTCGCCGTGGACGGACCTCGGCATCCCCGTGCTGTGCCCGGACGGCACCATGCTCTTCGTCTGCGGCGACACCTTCGACGGTGACCGGGTGGGCGCCGCCGACTGGCGGGCCCCGGTGGGCCTGCGCTCCGGCAGCGCGGACCTGAACAACCTGCGCATCGACGGCAGCGTGGGCGGCGGCCACGCCAACAGCCTCGTCGACGAGCCGCACAACCCGGTCGGGGACAAGTTCACGACGGCGATCCCGTCCGACGTGTTCGTCGTCGACGGCGTGATGTACATGCACCTCATGCGCGGCGTCATCTACGACACCCACCACACCGACTTCTGGCGCTCCACCGACAACGGCGAGTCCTGGGAGTACCTGTGCCAGTGGCCGGGGGACCTGCACGGCGGCCAGTTCCAGCAGAAGACGTACGCGGTGGCCGACGACGGCTACTGCTACGTCCTGTCGACGGTCTTCAACCGCGACGTGGAATCGGGCATGCTGCTGCACCGGGTCCGCAAGGAGAGCCTCGGCAACCCGGACGCCTACGAGCCGTGGGGCTTCGCCGACGGCGGCTGGCAGTGGAACGCGCCCGCCCCGACGACCGTCCTCGGCACCCGCAGGTGGGGCGAGATGTGCTTCCGCGCCATGGACGGCAAGTACGTCCTCACCTGGCTGAACATGGACCCGCTGTCGATCAGGGCGATGGTCTTCCCCCTCCCGACCTCGGACCTGACCAGGACGCTGGAGCAGACCATGATCCTTCCCGGCAGCCCGGGCCAGGAGGTCGGCAACCTCGTCGCCAGCCCGTACGGCGGCTTCGTCATCCCGGGCTCGACGTTCGGCAACTTCCACATCGTCGTCAGCCAGTGGTACGACCCGACGAACTACCGGATCATGCAGTACCGGATCGCCATGCTGTCCTGAACCCGGGCGGCGGCAGTGGCGCCCGGAGCGGACCGGGCGCAGCTGCCGCTCCGCGGTGTCCGCGGTGTCCGGTGCCGCTCCGCGGTGTCGGCGGTGTCCGGAGCCGCCCGCGGTGTCCGGTGCGGCTCAGCGCCGGTACGCGGTGGCCGCGATGTCGACGAACGACCGGATCAACGGGTTGGTGTCGCCCTCCTTCCACACCGCGACGACGCGGCTCGGCGCGATGCCGGTCAGCGGGACGACGGCCAGCTCCGCGGGCAGGTCGTGCCCGAGCGGGGCCAGGCCGACCGTGCCGTTCCACAGGACGGCCTGCAGGCATTCGTGGACGGCGCGCACCACCGGGCCCTCGCGGGGCCTGCCGCCGTGCCAGTACGCCTGCCACACCGGGTCGGTGTCCGGCGGGAAGCGGAACCAGCGGCGGTCGTCCAGGTCGTCCGGCCGCAGCCGGTCACGCCGGGCCAGCGGGTCGTCGGCGCGCAGGACCACGCCCACCGGGTCGCGCCGCAGCGTGCGCACCGTCAGCCCGGTCTCGTCGAACGGCGCCCGGGTCAGGGCCACGTCGACCAGTCCGGCGCGCAGACCGCAGGTGGGGTCGGTCAGGTCGGTGTCCCGGACGCGGATGTCGACGCCGGGGTGGCGTAGCCGGTACGCGGCGGCGAGCCTGGTCAGTCCCGGGTCGGTGCCGTCGCCCAGGATGCCGACGGTGACGGTCGCGGCGCCGGCCGCCGCGCCCACGCGCTCCCGCAGGCGGTCGGCGTGGTCGAGCAGCGCCCGCGCCTCGTCGAGCAGCACGGTGCCCACCGGTGTGAGCGAGACCCCGGCGGGTGAGCGGGTGAACAGCGGGGCGCCGACCTCGGCCTCCAGCCGCCGGATCGCCCGGCTCAGCGGTGGCTGGCTCATGTGCAGGCGTGCGGCGGCCCGGCCGAAGTGGAGTTCCTCGGCAACGGCGACGAAGTAGCGCAGGGTGCGTAGCTCCACGCTGCAACGATACCCGCCGGGTATCGGCGTCGCGGGACAGGTCTTGGACAGCCGCGGCCCCCCGGCGGTGCACTCGTGACATGACCGAAGAAACGAAGACCGGTACACCGCAGCCCGCCCCAGCCCTCTCGGTGGTCGGCCCCGGCGACGGCGAGACGATCGTCCTGGGCACCACCCGCATGCGCGTCCTGGAGGACGGCAGCCACACCGGGCACCGCCTCGCGATCGCCGAATCCGTCCTCGCCCCGCACACCGCCGGGCCGCCGCAACACCGTCACGCCGGCCACGACGAGGGCTTCTACGTCCTCGCCGGCACCATCCGCTTCACCGTCGGCGACGAGGACCACGACGCCACCGCCGGCACCCTCGTGGTCGTCCCGCCCGGCACCCCGCACACCTTCGCCAACCCGACCGACCACCCCGCCGTCATGCTCAGCACCTTCACCCCGGACCTGTACGTCCAGTACTTCCGGGACCTCCAGGACGTGCTCACCGCCGGCCGGCCACTGACCGCGGAAGCCAACATCGACGCGATGAGCCGCTACGCGACGGTGCCCGCCACCGATGCGGTCGTGCCCGCCACCGGCGCGGCCGAGTCCGCCACCGGCGCGACCGAGTCCACCACCGACGCGGCCTGAAGGGCCGGACCACGAACGGGAATCATGACCATCGCCTATGGGATCGCCGCAGGACTGCTCGCCTCCTTCTACCTCTACGCGGGCGTGCTCAAGGTGGTCCGCAGCCGTGACCGGCTCCGACCGATGATGACCTGGATCGACCGCGTGCCCCTGCCCGCCGTACGGGCACTGGGAGTGGTCGAGGTCCTCGGCGCGGCAGGCCTGGTCCTGCCGCCGCTGACCGGCACCGCTCCCGCGCTGGCAACGGCCGCGGCCGTCGGCCTTCTCCTCCTCCAGTTCGGTGCGGTCGTCGTCCACCTGACCGGCGGGGACCGCCGGATCGGCCTCAATATCGGGCTCATCGTCACCACGGCCCTGACCGTCTGGCTCGCCACCGGACTGTGAGCGAGCACGGCCCTGTCCACCGTCCCCGGCTAGCGTCGTGCGTCGTCGACCTGGATGACGGCGAGCCGGCCGCTGGTGCGCCACGGCGTGCCGGTGCGGTCGAGCCGGGCGACGGTGGCGGCGTCGACGCCGACGATCACGTCCGACTTGAGGGTCCGCAGGGCCGCGACGGCTGACGGGAAGTGTCCCGTCACCTCGCCGAACGGGGTGGTCGGCGGCCAGAGCCGGTCGCCGACCAGGCGGCGGTAGTTGAGGTCTCCCTTGACGACCGTCAGTGCCGAGCCCGCGAGTTCGCCCCGGAGGTCGGCGGGCATGGCGTGGTACGGCAGGGGTGCGCAGAAGAACGGGTGGGTGCGGACCGACAGCGTGCCGCTGCCCATGGCCTGCCACAGCCGCTCGCCGACCGCTGCGGCGGTCGGTGCGGGCGCGGTGCGGAGGCGTTCGAGGGCGGCGAGGACGTCGGTCATCGTCGCGTCCGACACGAAGTACGGCTGGGGTTTCACGTATAGCACGACCTGCGGGGCCAGGCCGCGCCCCAGGAGGTGGTCGATCAGCACGAGGTCCGGCAGGAGTTCCCGGCCCGCGTTGTCCGCGAGGACGCAGACCCGCCCGCCGCCGGACCGTTCCAGGAGGGTCCACAGCCGGGCGCTGTCGTCGGCGATCAGGTCGGATCCGGAGGCTCCGTCCTTCTCCGCGGTCATCCGGAAACTGAGGTCCGCCCGGTTGCCCCACAACGCCGACTGCAGCAGGGCGTCCGCGCGCCGGGTCCGCGGCGGCTCGTCGAGCTCATCGAGTCCGTCCAGCCCGTCCAGCGCGGCCAGTTCGTCGTCGACCGCCGTCCCGCCGAGCTCGGCGGCCTTGAACGGCGCGAACGGGTCGACGCCCTGCCACGGGCCGGGCCGGAAGTAGCCGGTGGCGTCGAGCAGCCGGTGGTAGAAGTAGCTCTCCGCCCACAGGAACGGCGCCTCGCCCCACGGCCGTCCCCACAGGCCCTCGCCCCACGCCGTCCACTGCGCGGCGGCGGCCGGGGAGTCCGTGAGGTCCGGGGATTCCGCACGCGGCGGCACCAGGACGCCGGTGGTGCTCTCCGCGAGCAGCCGCTCGACCGCCGCCCGCTCGGCGGGGCCGTAGGGCAGGGCGTCGAGGACCTGCCGTACCAGCACGGGGTGGCGTTCGTGGAAGACGCCCCAGGCGAAGGACCCGGGGACGTCGCTGCGGATCACGGGCGCGTTCGACACGGTGCTGCTCGTCTCTCTCGTCATCACCATCGGGCGGGCGGGGCCGATGCGGGCCGATCGCCGACGATCGCCGACGATCGCCGACCTTACGCGGCCCGGGGAGGGAGCCGGTCCGTCGACCACGCCGGGCGTGTGGGCCGCGGACCTCGGAGGCCCGCGCCCGGTCGGCATGCACCGAAGGGCGGCCGGGAGGCGACCGCCTATGCTCCGGGGATGACCGAGCGCAGCCCCGAACACCCCGACGTCCCCGATGTCCCCGATGTCCCCGATGTCCCCGACGTCGTCGTTCGCCATCAGGACGACCCCGCCACCCTGGTCAGGCTCTGCGACCGCTACTTCCCCGACGAACTCGGCATCGGCTTCGCCGTGGAGGTCAGCGCGGCGGGGCTGCACGCCCGCATCGACTCGGTCGAGACCTGGGTGTGGGACCTCGATTCCCTGGACGACTTCCTCGGCCGTCTCGCCGGCGACTTCCGCGGCTGGGAGGGCGAGCGCACCTGGAGCACCAACCACCTGGCGCTGCGGGCGTCCTTCAAGTCCGGCGGCCACGTCTTCCTGACCTGGACGCTCACGCCCTGGATGACGCGCGACGACGGGTGGGAGACGTCCGTGACCACCGTGCTGGAGGCGGGCGAGGGAATGTCCGCCCTCGCGGCCGACCTGAGGGAGTTCCTCACTCCCCGAGCCGCCGCCCGGGGCTGACCCACGGTTGATCCGGGGCCGACCTGTGGCCGACGGGCGGTGCGAGCCGGACGGCACCGCGGAGCCCTCCGCCTGCGCGGCTCACCCGGCCTGCGCACGGCTGACGCCCCCTCGCGATGTCGGTGCCGTGTGCTTGAGTGCCGACCATGATCCGACCCGACGACCTGCTGACCGGCCTGGACGACATCGACTGGGCCGCGCTGGGGCACGCCTACGGAAGCGCGGCGGACGTGCCCGCCCTCCTGCGCGCGGCCTGCGGGCCCGACGAGAAGGCCCGCGACAGTGCCTTCCGGGTCCTCTCCGGCAACATCTTCCACCAGGGGACGCGCTACTCGGCCTCCCCCTACGCCGTACCGTTCCTCGCCCGGATCGCCGTCGACGGCCCGCCGCCCGCACGGGTCGACGCGCTGTGGCTGCTGACCCGGCTGGCCGTCGACTGGCACGACGCGTACGACCTGCCCCTGGGCATCGACACCGCCGCCTGGCGGGCCGCGGTCGTCCCCCACGAGGAGAGCCTGCGCTGGTACGAGGACGAGATCGCCGCCGAGACGGACGAGCAGCGCCTCGGGAGGCTCCGCGAGGCCCGGGACCACGCGGCGGCCGGGCACCCGGTCGACGGCCGCGAAGGCGCACTCCGCAGCTACGACGCCGTCCGCGCCCGACTGCCCCGGCTGCGTGCCCTCCTGGACGATCCGGACCCGACGATCCGCACCAGGACCGCCTACCTGCTGGCCTGGTTCCCCGAGGACTCCGCCGAGAGCCTGCCACCGCTCGTCCGCCGCTCCGCCGGCGAGCAGGACCCGAAGGCGGCAGCCACCGTCCTGCTGTCCGTCGGACTCCTCGGGAACCGGGGCGACGCCGCGTGGCTCCTGCCGCACCTGGACGCCGAGCACGCGCTGCTGCGGTGGGCCGCCGCAACCGCCCTGGCCCGCCTGTTCCTCCTGCCCGACGGTGACGCGCCTTCCGGCGGCGACGCGCCTTCCGGCGGAGCGCCCTCCGGCGGAGCGCCCTCCGACGGCACGCCCTTCGACGACCGGCTGCTCGACCGCGTCATCACCGAACTCACCGCCGCCTCGGCCGCTCCCGTGCCCGAACCCGGCACCGACCACGACGGCGACGACCTGCACCGCTACACCGCCCGCACGCTCCTCGCGCTCCGGGACCTCGCCCCGGACGACGACCGGCTCCTCACCGCCGTCGCGCACTGCCTGCGGTTCATGGACGTCCTCGAAGTCCGCGGCCTCGCAGCGCGCCTGCTGCGCACCGACTTCGAACCGGTCGGCCCCGCCGCCTTCGCCGACCTCGCGCCCGCACTGCAGTGCGTCCTGCGGACGGTGGCGGACCGGATTCCCGCCGATTGGTACGACACCCGGCTCTCCGGCCCGGCGACCCGTGACGCCCTGTCCGCCCTCGGGCTGCCCGACACCGGCCCCGCGCTGCGCGCCTACACCGGGCTCCCCGCCGAGGAACCGGAGCGCCGCGACCTCTATGCCCGCCCGCACCGCCCCGGTCGGCCGAGGGCAGGCGGTGCGTGAGGCACCCCTCCCCGCCGGCTGCGGCGACGCCCGGACCGGCCTCGCCGGCTACCTGCACGCGGTCGCGCGGGCGCTCCCCGACGGTGGGGACGTCGAGGGCCTCCACCGGTACCCGGTCGAGGACGGCCGGTTGCGGTGGGGCGCGGAGGACCGCCGTGACGCCGGTGGCCGGCACTGCTGCGGCCCGCCCCCACCGGGGCCGTCAGAGCGGGCTGAGGCGGGCCTTGAGCAGGCAGAACTCGTTGCCCTCCGGGTCGGCGAGGACGTGCCAGGACTCCTCACCGGTCTGGCCGATGTCGGCCGGACGGGCCCCGAGCCCCAGGAGTCGTTCGAGTTCGGCGTCCTGGTCGCGGTCGGTGGGATTGACGTCGATGTGCAGCCGGGGCTTCCCCCGCTCCGGCTCGTCCCGACGGCTGAGGAAGATCGTCGGCTGCGCGCCGCCGAAGCCTTCGCGGGGCCCGATCTCGATGCTCCCGTCGTCCTCGCGACCGAGCACCACGAAGTCCAGGACCTCGCACCAGAACCGCGCCAGTACCTCGGGATCGTGGCAACCGAGCACGAGTTCGCTGATACGACATGCCATGGACGGGACCTACTCTCGGCGTGGGGCCAAATCGAACCGGCGTGACACCGGCGGACGAGCACGGTCGGGACCGTACCGGGCGGGGCGAACGGGCGCGAAGGGTTTTCCGGGATCCCGGTCCTGTTCCGCTCGTCGGAGTGCGCGGTCGCGATGACTCGGTGGCGGGCGTGGTCGTCGTCCGTACGGACGAGGCCTCCGTGCCGCCCGACGGCGGCTCGGGCCCGCTGCCCGCACTCGGCCCGCTCACCCCACGTCCGGTAGATTCGGCCGCCGGCCGATCGGCACACGAAGCGGCTGGGTGTCACTGGTTCGACGCAGGGGGCGACGGGTGGGGAGCGGGGACGGTCAGGGCCGGCGGACGGGGGATCTGCTGGACTGCTGGCGGGCGATCGAGCTGTTCAGCCCGCCGGCGATCCCGGAGGTGCCGCGCAAGCGCCGCGCGGGCCGTCCCCGGGCCTCGGACACGGTCGTCGTCGACGTCACCCCGGCCGCCGGCCGGGCGGCGCCGGTGCTGCCGTGGGCGCCGGAGCATCCGGAGACGGCCGCGCTGCGGGCGCCGCGCGGGATGGTGTGGCGGCACGAGGTGTACGGCGGGGTGTTCGAGCTGGAGCTGCTGCGCCAGGCGATGATCGCCGTCCTGCCCGAGGGCACCGACCCGGATCCGGGGGTGCCGCAGGAGGAGCTGAAGCTGTCCGGGCGGAGCGCGATGTTCGCCCTGGTCCTGGACGAGCACGGACGGCCGGTCGGGGACACCTCGGTGGTCTCGGCGTGCGCCTGGGCGACGGGACGGCTCTTCGACCCGGGGCCGTCGGCGCCGGGATGGCTGGACGGCTTCGAGGAGTTGGGCGAGGCGTTCGAGGTGGCGGTGGGGCGGCTGGCCGCCACACCGATCCCGTACGGGCCGGGCCCCCGCCTCCTGCCGAACCCGGTGCTGTCCCGCCCGGTGGGCGGCGCGCCGCTCGTGCGGGAGGCGTCGGATGCGGCAACCGGCTGGCAGCAGTTGCTGGCGGAGGTCCTGGGCGGGGCTGCGGTGGCGGCGGTCGGGGCGCTGTTCGGCGAGGTCGCCGGGGCTGCCGTGCAGGGGGCGACGGAGCCCCTGGTGCGGCGGGTCGCGGAGTGGTCGGCGGCCCGCCGTCCGCAGCGGGCGGAGACGGACGGGGTCGCGGTGCCGGGGCCGGCCGCCGAGGTGCCGTCACCCGCCCACCTGCCGTCACCCGTCGAGCCTGCTGCCGACGCCGTCGACGGGACCGTGGACGACAGCACGGACGACACCGGCCCGCGTCCGGTCGCACTCGCCGACCTCGTCGCCCTGACCGCCCAGATCGCCCACCTCTGCGGCGTCGAGGAGCACCTGGACCCGCGGGTGATCCGGGTCCGGAGCCGACTGGTCCGCCTCCCGCGCGACCCGAAGGCCAAGCCCGCCGCCCCGCAGCCGTTCCTGAACAGTTTCCTCCCGCCCGACCTCGCCCGGGTCCGCGCCTCCCTCACGGCGGGCGGCCAGGGCGGGCCGGGCGGCCAGGGCGGCCAGGGCGGCCAGGTCGGCGGGGGAGCGGGCCTCGGCCCGGCCCTGGAGGCGTACCTGACCGCTCGCCGGGACATCCCCGTGACCGCCCGCACCGACCTGCGCGAGGACCGCCTCGCCGTCCTCGAAGGCGTCGACCCGGCGCTCGTGCCCGCCGGGCGCTGGCCCGCCAAGGCGCGCTACCCGCTCGCGCTCAGCCAGCAGTTCGCGGTCAACCGGATGCTCGCCGACCGCACCGGGACCGTCTCGACCAGCGCCAGCGCCACCGCCAGCGCCACCGCCGCCACCAACACCACGGCCGCCACCGCCGACGCCGGAGGCCTCTTCTCCGTCAACGGCCCGCCCGGCACCGGCAAGACGACCATGCTGCGCGACCTGGTCGCCGCCCTCGTCGTCGAACGCGCCGCCGTGCTGGCCGGCTACCGGCGGCCCGAGGAGGCGTTCGTCGGTCGCGCCTGGCGCGGCAAGGACCGCCAGGGTGTCCACGCCCGCTTCGTCTCCACCCTCGACCCGAGGCTCACCGGCCGCGAGATCGTGGTGACCTCCTCCAACAACGGCGCCGTGGAGAACGTCACCGCCGAACTGCCCGCCGCGGCCGCCCTCGACGAGCACTGGCACGACGGCCCCGACCACTTCTCCGACCTCGCCTCCGCCCTGCTCGGCGGCGCGCCCGCCTGGGGCCTGGTGGCCGCCGTCCTCGGCAACAAGACCAACCGCACGCGGTTCACCGAGCGCTTCTGGTGGGGCCGCCTGCCCGAGGACGAGACCGCGGCCCGCACCGCCGACGGGCTCCCGCCGCTGCGCGGTATGAACGCCGTCCTCGGCGACTGGGTCCCCCCGAGCACGCCCAGGCCCACCCGCAGCCCGCGCGACCGTCGCACAACCACCCCCGCGGGCAGGGCAGTTGCCTCCTCCGTCCCGAGCACCGCAGACACGTCCGCCGCGGCCACGTCCGCCGCCCCCGCCACATCCACCGCCCCCGCCCCCGTCGGCCCCGCCCGGCCCGTCCCCTCCTGGACCGAGGCCGTCGCCGCCTTCACGTCCGCCCAGACCGAGGTCGAACGCCTGCGCACCGAACGCGCCCGCCTCGCCGCCGCCCTCGCCGACACCCGGGCGGACCGGGCCCGTCCCCGCCTCGACGCCCTGCGCGCCGCCGTCACCCGGGCCGACAGCCGCACGGCCGCCGCCGAAGCCCGCGCCGACACCGCCACCAGGGCCTTCGACGCCGCCGCGAGCGTCACCCGCACCGCCGAAGCCGCCCACGAGACGGCGAACCGGCGGGTCCCACAGGCCCGCGAAGCCCTCGCCGACGCCAGGGCGGAGCTGGCCGCCGCCCGCGAGCGCGCCGATCGGCACCGCAGGCAGGTCGACGCCCTCACCGCCCTCCACGACGAGCCGCCCGCCGGCCAGCCGGGTCTGCGCGCGGGGCTGCGCCGCATGCTCCGGAGCGGCGCCGAACGCCAGGCCGCCGAGCAGCACCGCGACCGCAGCCAGGCCGAACTCCTCGCCCTGCTCGTCCAGGAGCGCACCGCCCTGGAGGACGCCTACGACCACATCGCCCGCTGCTCGCGCGCCGAGGACCTCGCCTCCGCCGACCTGCACACCCGCGCCACCGGCGCCGTCACCGAGGCCGCCGAGGCCGCCGCCCGCGCCCGCACCCACGAACGGGCCGCGCTCACCGAGGAGTCCGCCGCCCACGAAGCCCTCCAATGGGCCCGGCAGGACGCCCGTGCCGCGCGCCAGGAACTGGAGGGCGCCACCGCCGGACTCGACGCCGCCCACCGCACCCTGCGCACCGCCGCCGCCACCCTCCCCTCCCTGCCCCTCGACTGGCTCCACCTCGACGACCACGAACAGGAACTCGGCGCCCCCTGGGCCGACGAAGCCTGGAGCACCGCCCGCAGCGACCTGTTCCTGCGCGCCCTCGACCTGCACCGCGCCTTCGTCGCCAACACGGCCAAGCGGATCCGCAGCAACCTCCAGGTGCTCGTGGAACTCATGGCCGGGAACAGCGGCCCCGTCCCCGACGAGCAGGTCCTGCACGCCTGGCAGACCCTCTTCCTCCTCGTCCCCGTCGTCTCGACCACCTTCTCCTCCATCGGCAGCATGTTCGCCCGGCTCGGCCGCGGCTCCCTCGGCTGGGTCCTCGTCGACGAAGCCGGACAGGCCACCCCGCAGGCCGCCGTCGGCGCCCTGTGGCGGGCCCGCCGCGCCGTCCTCGTCGGCGACCCCCTCCAGCTCGAACCCGTCGTCACCATGCCGAGCGCCCTGCAGCGCCGGCTCCTGCTCGCCCACGGCGTCGACGAGGAGTGGCTCCCCTCCGCCACCTCCGCCCAGGCCGTCGCCGACCGGGTCAACCGCTACGGCACCTACCTGCCCGCCCCCACCGGCGCCGAGGAGGACACCGTCTGGGTCGGCTCACCGCTGCGCGTCCACCGCCGCTGCGAGGACCCCATGTTCACCGTCAGCAACGACGTCGCGTACGGCGGCCTCATGGTCCACGGCACCCACCCGCAGCCCTTCCCCGACCCCGAGCACGACGGCCTGCTCCCCAGCCGCTGGCTCGACACCCCCGACCCCGACCGCCCCGCCGACGCCCCCTGGGGCGAACGCGACCGCCGCGCCCTCACCTTCCTCCTGCGCCGGCTCGACCACCACGACGTCGACGTCGAACGCCTGCGCATCATCGCCCCCTTCCGCGCCCTCGTCCGGGAGGCCCGCGACACCTGCCGCACCCTTCCCGGCTGGACCGCCGAACTCCTGGAGGAACGCTGCGCCACCGTCCACAAGGCGCAGGGCAAGGAAGCCGACGTCGTCATCCTCCTCCTCGGCGCCGGCCGCCCCGGCGCCCGCACCTGGGCCGCCGGCACCCCCCACCTCCTCAACGTCGCCGCCAGCCGCGCCAAACGCCGGCTCTACGTCGTCGGCGACCGCGCCCTGTGGGCCCCGCTGCCCCACTTCGACGTCCTGGCCGCCGAACTCCCCACCTACGACCACCGCGAGGACCGCACCACCTGGCCCCTCGACACCCCCGAACCCCCACCACCCCCCGCCTAGGCCGCAGGTCGTGCGGAGCGGCGGGGCCCCTGCCGGTTCAGGGGCCCGGCCGACGTCAGGGGCGCGGGCCGGTCGGCCTCGGGTGGTGGGGCCCGGAGCCCGGCCGCGCGCCGCCGCTCTGGCGCAGCCGCTCCGCCAGCGCCGGCGGGCTGTCAGGCGCCGGCGGCCACCGTCCGGGGCGCCGTGGCGGCCGTGGCGGCATCGGCGATCCCTTCAGAGGTCGTCGGCCTTGACGTAGAGTGCGGTCGCGAGGGAGTCCAACTCCGGTTTCACACAACGACGTCGGACTTCATCGCCCCCATGCGCGCAACGATTCCTGCAGCCATGTCGGGGTGCGGGGCGAATCAGTTGTGGCCTGGCCGACCGTTTCGGTCATGAGTACCCTGTACGGCATACACATTCTTGATGACCCCACCGTGTCGCCCCGGCTCCGCAGCTTCCTTGAGCCGCGTGCGCGGCGACATGCACCGACATCTGCCGATCGGATCAGGCAGTACGCGACAACGGTCGACGCGGAACCCGAGATCGTGGACGCGATGATCCGGTTCGAGGAGCGATACGGCGGCCTGTTCTACTCGCCGCGAGGCGGCAACGCCAACGAGTACGGTCTGGATGGGGTTCCGTCTGCCCACTGGACGTCTCATGGCTGGGCGTTTCCCGGAATTCTTGACGGCCCCGGGACCTGCCGGGTGGACGTACTCGCGGACGGCCGCACCGCGATACCGGTACCGGGGTTGCCGCACAGGGTGATCAACAGCAGCGTCGATCAGCGTCTGGAGGCCGACGCGCTGTCGGCGAGCGTGTACCGGTGGCCGCACCTCGCCCTGCGGACCACCACTGGCCTCGGAGTGGACCCTTCCGTCGCCGAGGAACATCTGCCACCCCGCGTACACGAGGCAACCGGCCCCGCCGACAAGTGGTGGTTCGACGGCAGGTCGGCCTTCAACCTGGAGCTTTACAGCTGGTGGACACCGCGGACGGACCGTGACACCTGGATCGTGCGTTGCTTCGCCCTGGACGGCGACGCTCTTGACCGAGCCGCCTCCGCCCTGCGGGCCGCAGTCCCCGAACTCACCGCTGCCCTCTTCGACTGGTGCTCACTGTGTGGCCGGGGCCTGGACGCAGGCCGATCCTGCCTACCCGTCCTTCCCCCAGCAGAGTGGTGACACTCGCCGCTCTGCTCGATCCGCACCGCCACCCCTTGGAATCGATCATCCGGGCCGCACGTCGTGCGGAGCGGCGGGGCCCCTGCCGGTTCAGGGGCGCCGCCCGGGGGAAGTGGGGGCGGGCGGGTATACACATCTGAGGGTGCCGCAGCCAAGCGAGCGGCCGAGCAACGGGGT
>NZ_JBHWBZ010000001.1:120107-148629 GCF_042735475.1 Kitasatospora sp. NPDC059577
CGCCCCCCCCGCGCGCCCGCCGGCGCGCCCCCCGCGGGGCGCCGGCCCCCCCGCCGACGTCAGGGGCGCGGGCCGGTCGGCCTCGGGTGGTGGGGCCCGGAGCCCGGCCGCCCGCCGCTGCTCCGCCACCGCCGGCGGGCTGTCAGGCGCCGGCGGCCACCGTCCGGGGCGCCGTGGCGGCCGTGGCGGCCTTGGCGGTGAGGGCGAGGTCGTAGCGGCGCAGCAGGAGGACCGCGGTGGTGGCGAGGCCGAGGAGGAGGCCGAGCCAGAGCCCGCGGGTGTCGCCGCCGAGGGGGTAGGCGAGGAGCCAGGCGGCGGGCAGGCCGACGGCCCAGTAGCCGACGAGGGTGATGCGGAAGCCGCTCCCGGTGTCGTCGAGGCCGCGCAGCAGGCCGACGCCGATGTTCTGTGCGCAGTCGAAGAGCTGGAGGACGGCGACGACGACGAGCAGGCCGGTGGCGATGTGCAGGCCCTGCCGGTCGGCGAGCGAGTCCGGGTCGAAGTAGGGGCGCAGGACGAGGTCGGGGACGGTGAGGTAGACGGTGCCGACCAGGGTGGTGACGACGGCGCCGCAGGCGAGCGCGGTGTTCCTGATGCGGCGTGCGGCCGCGTACTCGCCGAGGGCGAGTTCGCGGCTGACGTTGATGGAGGCGGCGTGGGAGAGGCCGACGGCGACCTGGAAGACGATGTAGACGAGCTGGTTGACGGCGGTGTGGGCGGCGAGCGCGGCCGGGCCGAAGCTGCCGGCGAGCAGGGCGGTGACGGAGAAGAATCCGGCTTCGGAGCCGTAGGTGGCGGCGATGGGGGTGCCGAGGCCGAGCAGGCGGCGGACGGTCGCGGCGTCGGTGCGCCAGAGGTCCAGGGCCAGCAGCGGTGCGAGCTGGTGGTCGCGGCGGGCGGAGGCGTAGAGGGCGAGGAAGGAGAGCAGGTGGACGCTGCTGGTGGCGACGCCGATGCCGGTGAGGCCGAGCTTCGGCAGGCCCCAGGTGCCGTGGATGAACACCCAGTTGAGGGCGGCGTTGACGGCGACGGAGGCGAGGGTGATCCGCAGGAGGGCCTGGGGGCGGCGCATGCCGACGGTGAACTGGCGGACGGCCTGGAACCAGAGGCAGGGCAGCAGGCCGGGGGCGAGGGCGGAGAGCATGCCCTGGGCGCGGTGGGCGACGGCGGCGTCCTGTCCGAGCCAGGTGGCGGCCTGGCCGATGAGGACCATCAGGACGGCGCCGGCCAGGCCGGCGAGGGTGGCGACCGCCATCGCGGCGCGGACCAGGCCGCGCACCTCGTCGCCGTCCTCGCCCGCGACGGCCGGGACGGCGACGGCCGAAGCAGCAACGGCCGGGACAGCAGCAACGGCCGGAGCAGTGTCGGACGCCTCCTCGGGCGCCTCGTCGGCGGTCCGTTCGGCGCGGGCTGCCGCGGCCGCCACCTGGTTGCCGACGGAGGTGACCAGCCCGACGCCCATGGTGCGGAGCTGGTTGAAGATGACCAGGGCGAGGCCGCCGGCGGCCAGTGCCTCGGTGCCCAGGACGCCCATCATGACGGTGTCGGTGGTGGTGAGGGCGACCTGGGCGAGCTGGGTGAGGGCGAGCGGGACGGCGAGGGCGGCGAGGGCGCGGCTGTCGCGCGCCAGGGTGGTCAGCTGCTGCATGGCGGTTGTCACGTCTCGGTTGTCACGTCTCTTGGGTTCAGGGCCTGCGGAGCTTGGAGAGGGCCTCGTCGACGGCGTCCTCGACGGTCTCGTCGAGGAGGTCGCGGGTGGTCATCCAGTCGTCGTCGAAGACGGTGTCCAGGTACTTCTCGCCGCCGTCGTTGACGAACGCGACCATAACGGCGTCCGGCGGCAGGGTCGTCAGGCGGGCCAGGGCCTCGTGGACCACGCCGCCGGCGGAGCCGCCGATGAGCAGGCCGGTGCGGCGGGCGACGACGCGGGCGGTGGCGAAGGCCTCGACGTCGCCGACCTTGACGCCCTCGTCGATGAGGTCGTAGTCGACGAGCAGGCCGATGGTGGCGCCCTCGGGGGTGCCGGTGCCGGACTGGTAGTAGTCGTGGGCGGGCGGCCCGAAGGCGATGGAGCCCTTCGGTTCGACGCCGACGACCGCGACGCCGGGCACGTACTTCTTGAGCTCGCGGGCGGTGCCGCACAGGCCGCCGCCGGTGCCGACGGCGCCGATCAGCACGTCGACGCGGTTGTCGAGGGCTTGGGCGATCTCCCGGCCGACGGCGTGGTAGCCGACGGCGTTGCCGGGGTTGTTGTGCTGCTCGGTGAAGAAGGTGTTGTCCTTGCCGCGGGCCATCTTCTCGGCGAGTTCCTCGCGGGCGGCGGTGTGGAGCTCCTCGCCGTCGGTGTCGGCATCGACGTGGACGAGTTCGGTGCCCATCGCCTTCATGCTGCGCAGCTTGTCGGCGGCGGCGTGGTTGTCGACGACGGCGGTGAAGCGGTAGCCGCGTTCGGCGGCGACGACGGCGAGTCCGAGGCCGGTGTTGCCGGAGGTGGACTCGATGATGTGGCCGCCTTCACGCAGCTGCCCGCGCTGTTCGGCGTCGAGGACCATCTGGCGGGCCATGCGGATCTTGGCGCTGCCGGTGGGGTTGAACATCTCCAGCTTCAGCAGGAGGCGGGCGCCGTTGTCGGCGCGGGCGAGTTCGAACAGCGGGGTGTAGCCGATGAGGTCGGATATCCGGCTGACCACCGGGGGGCGGGTCAGGGCGTCGGTCATGAGGGGGCTCCGTGGGGACGGCGGGGCGGGGACGGCGGGGCGGTGACGGCGGGGCGGTGACGGCGAAACGGGGTCAGCGGTCGAGGTGCCAGCGCGGGCGGGGGCTGCCGGCCGGGTGGTCGATGACGACCTTCGGCGGCAGCGGGAGTTCGTGGAAGGGGGACTCGTTGGAGTCCATCTGGTAGCCGGCGGTGTTGGGGTAGACGAGGAGGTCGCCGGGGCGGGGCCGGGTGGGGAAGGAGATCTTGCGCCAGGTGAGCAGGTCGGAGTCGAGGCAGCTGGCGCCGCCCACGCACGCCCGGAACTCCTCGGCGTCGCGGCCGGGGGAGTGTGGGAGGAGGAGCGGCTCGGGCAGGTACTCGCTGTTGAACCACTGTTCGGACAGGCTCAGGCTGGTGCCGTCGACGGTGAGGATCCCGTAGCCGGCACGGTCCTTGACGCCCTGGACGGTGAACACCGTGGACCCGGCGCCGGCCAGCAGGGCCCGGCCGGGCTCCAGCAGCAGCATCACGCCTGCCTCCCGCAGCCGTTGGGCCAGCGGGTCGCCGGTTCCGCCCGGTCGGGCGGCGAGGATCGCGCGCAGGGCGTCGGCGCCCGCGACGGGTGAGTGGTAGGGGTAGAAGTCGTCCGCGGTGAAGACCTTGCGGGCGTGGTAGTCGTCGGGGCCCTGTTCGGCGAGGAACGTCTCCCAGGCGCCGGCGGGCACGTAGTCGACGGCGAAGCCGCCGCCGATGCTGATCCGGTCGGCCCGCAGGCCCAGGACCCGTGCCTTGAGGCACAGTTCGACGAGCTCGCCGGCGAGGTCGGCGCGGGGCTGCACCTCGTAGCCGGACAGGTGGAAGCTGAAGCCCTCCATCCGGACCCGCTCACCCGCCGAGGCGCAGCGCAGCAGCGCGGCGTCGAGCTGGTCGTCGTCGAGGCCGAAGCGGCTCTTGGGCTGGGCGGGCGGGAGGCGGCGCAGCAGGACGCGGACCGGTCCGCGGGTGTCCAGGTGCAGGACGCGCTCCAGTTCGTCGAGGGAGTCGACGGCGATCAGCGCGCCCTGGAGGGCTGCGACGCGCAGCAGGGCGTCGGCCTTGGCGGGCCCGGTGACGACGAGGTCCTCGCCGCGCACGCCGTGGCCGAGTGCTTCGCGCAGCTCGCCCGGGCTGGCCACGTCCACGCCGGCGCCCGTGTGGGCGCAGCGTTCGACGAACGCGGCGGCCTTGTTGGCCTTCTTCGCGAAGTACACCGCGCCGTCCACTCCGGCGTCGGCGAGTGCGGTGCGGAACGCGGCGAGGTTGGTGTCGAAGCGTTCGGGCAGCAGGTAGTGGAACCCTCCGCCGAGGCCGTGGACGAGTTCCCGGAGCAGTCCGCTGGCGTGGATGCGCTCGGCGAGGGGGTCGGGGTGGGCGGGCAGGGTCAGCGCCACAGTGCGACCTCGGTGCCCAGGCCCTGTTCGGCGGCGAGCTGGGCGAAGCGGTGGCCGAGGGCTGTGTCGGTGACGACCAGTCCGCTGTTGTAGGCGAAGATCCGCTGGTCGGGTGCGGTACGGGCTTTGAAGACGCCGGAGATGACGACGGGTAGTTCCAGGTCGACGGCGGGCAGGTTGCCGTCGGCGTCGGCCATGTCGGTGCCGGTGACGCGCATCTGGGCCTCGCTGGTGGCGATGACCCGGTCGGCGCGGTGCAGCGTGGAGGGGGCGAGGCCGTGGCCGACGAGGATCGCGGTCGCGCCGGGCTTGAGCCAGTCGGCCTCGACGGCGGCGGGGGTGTGGCCTCCGGCGGTGGCGACGATGACGTCGGCGTCGCGTGCGGCCGCCTTGAGGTCGGTGACCAACTCCAGCTCACGGCCGGGGAAGTGGCGCTCCAGTTGTTGCCGGACGGCGGCGATGCCGTCGGGGTGGGTGCCGGACAGCAGCAGGCGCTCCAGCCCGGGCAGGGTGGTGAGCAGGAACGGCAGGGCGAGGCGGCCCTGGGTGCCGGTGCCGATCACCAGCGCGGTGGACGCGTCGGGGGTGGCGCACTCGCGGGCCAGCAGGGCGGAGACGGCCGGGGTGCGCAGGGAGCCGATGCGGGAGCAGTCCATCATGGCGACGGGCAGGCCGGTGACGTCGTCGTAGACGGTCAGCGTCGTGTAGTAGTGCTGCTCGTCGCGGCCCTTGTCGAGGCCGTGCTTGTACGAGGTCTTGATGGCGACGACGTTCCGGGCTCCGTCGCGGGCGAGCATGGCGTAGGAGACGGAGTGCCCGTCGGCGGGCTTGACGGTGAGTTTGCGCGGGTTGTCGGACCGGCCCGCGGCCAGGGTGCGGTAGGCCTGTTCGACGGTGTCGACGACGTCGGTCAGGGTGATGTCCAGGCCGGCGAGGTCGCTGGTGGAGAGTACGCGCAGGGTGGTGTCGTCCCGGTCCACGTGGGTGCCCTTTCGGATGGCTGAGGCGGTGTCTGGAAGGCGGGGGCGGGGGCGGGCGGAGGGTCAGGCGGCCCAGGCGGTGAGGGCGGCCTGGCCGTAGCCGTGCTCGTCGTGTTCGGCGCCGGGGCGGGTGGGGCGGTCCTCCACCCGGACGGAGGCGCGCTTGAGCCAGCGGTCGGTGCCGTCGTAGCGGGCCCGGAACGGGACGCGGCCGTGGACGACGAGGTCGTTGTCGACGACCAGGACGTCGCCGGGCTCCAGGCTCACCGCGACCGACACCCGGGCGAGCTCCTGCCCGAGGCGGCCGTACGCCTCCCGCCACTGCTCGTCCGTCTCCTCCAGCGGGGTGTAGGCGGGGTCGTAGCGCATGGTCAGGCCCTCGGGCGAGTCGAAGAGGGTGGGCACCGGCGCGGGGCGGCCGGCGAACTTCCGGGCCTGCTCGTAGGCGTCGTCGGGCAGGATCGGCGCGACGGGCCGCTTCAGCTGTTCCAGGTCGTCCTGCGCGAGTTCGGTCAGGCGCACGCTGGCCGCGGTGGTGGCGATGTCGTCGTGGTTGCGCATGCAGCACAGCAGCAGCAGGTGGGCGCGGCCGGGGTGGAAGGCGTCCTCGGTGTGCGGGGTGAGCAGCACGGAGCTGGAGGCGCCGGTCTGTTCGCTCTCGTGGCCGGGGGAGGGAACGATGTTGTGGACGAACCGGCCGTCCTGCTGGCCGTCCCAGGCGATCGGGGTGCCCATCAGCGTGGAGACCAGCAGCAGGACCACGTCCCACAGCGCGCCGGCGTCGCCGACGGTCGACCAGTGGCCGGGCGTCGGGCCGAGTTCGGTGTCGTCCGGGCGCAGGCCGCGCAGCACGAACAGGCCGTCGGCGGTGTCCACCGGGCGCAGCGCGTCCCGGAGTTCGCTGCTGAGCTGGGCGCACATGACGGGCAGGTCGGCCGGCAGGCCGGGGCTGGTCGCCGAACCGTGGAATTTCAGCAGCCGGGCGGCGGTGGTGGTCAGTTCCGCGGCGGCGGCAGTGTCGAGACGGCGTACCGGGGCAGGGCAGGTGGGCACGGCGGGGCCTTCCGGGGACAGGGACGGGGAGAGGCGTGCGGACACGCGGCATCACCGCGCCGGTGCGGACGGCGGACGGGAGCAGCGCGTGACGAGGTGGGGTCCGGGGCGGCTCGAACGGCCGGACGACAGGAAACGTAACAACGACTTCGAGGTAAGGCAAGCCTTACCAAGCCATGTGTCTACATGTACGTAGTCTCGGTTCCGTGAGGCGGCGCACGCGAGGCGCAGGGTCAATTTCCCTGCTCGGAAGCTGATTTGAGGCTCGGGGGCGCACGGCTGGATGGCGGGCGCGCTCCGCGGGGCGGCTTGCGTCCGGTCTCGAAATTAGGATAGGTAAACCTAAGTAAATCGAGCTCAACCCGAATCGAGGAACGAACGTGGGCGTCACCAGACGACAGCTGCTGTGGGCCGGTGCCGGTATCGGGGCGGCCGGCGCGCTCGCCGCCTGCAGCAGCGGTACGGGCGGATCCAAGGACGCGGCACCCTCGGGTGCGGCGCCCTCGCAGCCCCGTGCCGGAGGGACGCTGAAGGTCGGCGCCCTCGGCAAGGCCTCCGCGATCACCCGCGACCCGCACGGCACGCAGGCCAACGAGAGCGACTACCTGATCATCAGCCTGATCTACGACACGCTCGCGATACCCGGCGACACGACCAACACCGCCCCGCGCCTGGCCGCCTCCTGGAAGCCCTCGGAGGACCTGAAGACCTGGCGCTTCACCATCGCCGACGGCGCCGCCTTCCACGACGGCACCCCCGTCACCGCCGACGACGTCGTCTGGTCGCTGCAGCGCCTGCGCAACACCCCGTCCGGCAAGAGCCGCCTGCCCGGCATCCAGCCCGAGGGCATCAGGGCCGAGGATGCGAAGACCGTCGTCCTGGTCTCCGACTACCCCAACGCCGAGCTGCCGCTGCTGACCCGCCTGACCACCTTCGTCCTCAAGAAGGACACCAAGGACGACGCGATCGCGGGCGCCCCCGGCACCGGCCCGTTCAAGCTCGACTGGTACCGCGACGGCAACGCCCGCCTGGTCCGCAACGACACCTGGTACGGCGGCAAGGTCCTCCTCGACGCCGTCGAGGTGCGGCTGTTCGAGAGCCCCCAGGCCATGGCCAACGCCCTGCTGGCCGGGCAGATCGACCTCGCCTCCAACGTCGGTGCCGTCGCCGCCCGCACCGCCGAGGCCCGCAAGGACGTCCGGATCCTGCGCCGCCCCAACGACATGGCGATGCCCATCGTCATGCGCACCGCCGACGGCCCGTTCGCCGACCCTCGCGTCCGCGAGGCCCTCAAGCTCGCGGTCGACCGCGACGCCATGGTCAAGCAGGTCCTCTCCGGCTACGGCAGCGTCGCCAACGACATCCTCGGCACCGGCGACCCCGCCTTCGCCAAGGACATCCCCCAGCGCAAGCGCGACCTCGCCAGGGCCAAGCAACTCCTCGCGGACGCCGGATTCGACACCTCCCGGACCTACGACCTGATCACCACCGAGGACATCTCCGGTCTGGCCGAGTCGGCGACCCTGTTCGCCACCCAGGTCCGCGAGGCCGGCGTGAAGATCAACGTCGTGAAGCAGGACTCCAAGGTCTTCTGGGACGCCACCTGGCTCAAGGCCCCGCTCTACACGACGTATTGGGGCACCAACGACTCCGTGGTCTTCTTCGCCTCCAAGACGATGCTCTCGGACGCCGGCCAGAACGAGTCCGCCTTCAAGGACCCCGCCTTCGACGAGGCCTACCGCACGGCCATGGGCACCGCGGACGCCGCCGAGCGCGGCAAGCTGCTGCACCGGCTCCAGGAGATCGAGTTCGCCACGTCCGGCTACCTGCTGTGGGGCATGGCCGACGGCATCGACCTCGCCGGGGCCGCCGTGCGCGACCTGCCCAAGCTCCCCGGCTACGGCCGCGTCCAGCTCGACAAGACCTGGCTGGCGCGTTGACCACGCTCCAACCGGCCGGCGCCCGCGCGCCGCACGGCCTCCCGGCCCGCATCCTCCCCGGTGCGGGCCGGGTCGCCCGGCAGGCGGCCCGGCGCCTGGTGATGCTCGTCGTCCTGCTCGCCGGCGTCTTCGCCGCCATCGAGCTCCTGCCGGGCGACGCCGCCGGCGCCACCTCGGACCGGGGCGTCACCGCCGCCGACCTCGCCGCCCGCCGCACCGCCCTCGGACTCGACCGCCCGGTCGCCGAGCGGTTCCTGGACTGGATGACCGGCCTGCCCACCGGCGACCTCGGCACCACCGCACGCGGCCGGCACGTCACCGACGTCCTGGCCGGCCCCTTCCCCAACACCCTCCTGCTCGGCACCCTCGCACTCGCCCTCAGCGCCGTCGGCGCGCTCGCCCTCGGGAGCTGGGCCACCCTGCGCCCGGGCGGGCGCACCGACCGCGCCATCGACGCCCTGTCCACCGCAGCGTTCGCCCTGCCGGAGTTCGTCGTCTCCGTCGCCCTCCTTCTGCTGCTGTCCCAGTGGACCGGCTGGCTGCCCGCCGTCACCCTCACCGGCCCCGACGGCAGACCCGAATCGTGGACGATGACCGTCCTGCCGCTGCTCTCCCTGGCGATCCCCCAGATCGGCTGGAACACCCGCATCGTGCGCGGCGCACTCGCCGACCAGTCCGCCCTGCCGCACGTCCAGGCCGCGATCCTCGACGGCCTGCCGCGCCGACGCATCCTCGGCCACCACATGCTCCCGGGCGCCCTGCCCGCCATCGCCGTCGGCATCGCCACCTCCGCCGGCATGCTCCTGGGCGGCACCGTCGTCGTCGAGACCCTCTTCAACTACCCCGGTATCGGCGCCATCCTGGCCGGTGCCATCACCGACCGCGACACCCCGCTCGTCGCCGGAGTCGTCGCCGCGGCCGGCGCCGCCATCAGCCTGCTCCTGCTGATCGCCGACCTCGTCCGCACCACCACCCTCGGAGAAGAGCGCCGATGACCGCCGACGCCCCGACCGCAGCGGCCCCCGCACCCGCCACCCGCCGCACCGGACGCGTACTCCTCCGCGCCGCTCCCGCACTCGCGCTCGTCGTCCTCGCCCTGGCCGGCCCCCTTCTCGCCCCCCACCCCATCGACACACCTGTCACCTTCCCCTACGCCGAACCCGGCGACGGCGCCGCACTCGGCGGCGACCAGCTCGGCCGCGACGTCCTCAGCCGCCTGCTGACCGGCGGCGCACCCCTGATCGCCACGGCCCTGGCCATCGCCGTCGTCGTCACCGCGACCGCCACCGCCATCGGCATCCTCGCCGTCCTGCGCCCCGCAATCGGGCGGTGGATCGAACGAGCCGCCGACCTGACGATCCTCCTGCCCTCGGTCCTCGCCATCATGCTCATCGCCCTGGCCTGGCCCGCCGGCGGACGCCTCGCCGTCGCAGCCGCGGCCACCCTCCTCGGCATCCCCTACGCCGTACGGATCGTCGCCGCGGCAGCCGCCCCCGTCGCCGCCACCGGCTACATCGAAGCCGCGGCCGCGGGCGGCGAACGGCTGTGGCACCTGATGGTCCATGAGGTGCTGCCCAACCTGCGCTCCACGATCCTCGCCCTGTTCGGCCTGCGCTTCGTCGAAGGCGTCTACATCGTCTCGGTCGCCGCCTTCCTCCAGCTCGGCCCCCAACCACCCGAAGCCGACTGGGCGTTGATGATCCGGGAGAACGCCGCCGGCATCACCCTCAACCCCTGGGCCGTCGGCGCGCCGTGCCTGGCCGTCGGCCTGCTCGCCATCAGCGTGAACCTCGCCGCCGAAGCCCTCGCCCCCGCCCGGCCCACCCCGGAGACCCCGCTGTGAGCACCACCGTCCCCGCCGCCCGCGCCACCGCACTGTCCGTCACCCTCCGGGACGCCCCGCTGCTCACGGACGCGAGCCTCACCCTCACTCCGGGTCGGATCACCGCCATCACCGGACCGTCCGGCGCCGGCAAGACCACCCTGCTGCGCGCCCTCGCCGGCGCCCTGCCCCCGGGCGCCCGCGTCTCCGCCGGGAGCATCGAGGTCCTCGGCCACGACATCCTGGCCCTCCCGCCCGAGGACCTCCGCCGCCTCCGCCGTCACCGGCTCGCCTTCGTCGGCCAGGACCCCGGCTCCGGCCTGAACCCCCGGATGCGCGTCGAACGGCTCATCACCGAGACCGCCCCCGACCGCCGCAGGACCCCCGTCGCGGAGCTCCTGCGCGCGGTCCGCCTCTCCGCCGGCGAAGACCTCGAACGCCGCCGCCCCGCAGGTCTGTCCGGCGGCCAGCAGCGGCGCGTCGCCCTCGCCCGGGCCCTCGCCCGCCGCCCGGAGATCCTCCTCCTCGACGAACCCACCGCCGGCCTCGACGCCGCCCTGCGCGACGACATCGCCGAGCTCCTGCGCGACCTCGCCGACTGCGAGGACCTCGCCATCGCCCTCACCAGCCACGACCCCGACTTCGTCGCCCGCTGCGCCGACGACGCCGTCGCCCTGTGGCCCGACCACCCGGCCACGGACCCGGACCCGGCCACGGATGCGTCCCCGGCCGCTCCCGGGCCGCCGGTGCCGACCGCGCGCGTCCGCACCCGCGTTTCCACGGCGTCGCCCGTCGTCGAGGTGCGGGCGCTCACCGCCGGCATCGGCACGGGCCGCACCCGCCACCGCGTCCTCACCGCCGTCGACCTCGACCTGACGCCCGGCACGCTGACCGGGATCACCGGCCCGTCCGGATGCGGCAAGACCACCCTCCTGCGGACCCTGGCCGGCCTCCACCGGCCGGAGTCCGGAAGCATCACCCTCCACGGCGAACCCCTCGCCTCGTCCTTCCGGCGCCGTACCCGCGACCAGCGCCGCCGCATCCAGCTCGTCCCCCAGAACCCGCTCGGCGCCCTCAACCCCGCCCACACCGTCGCCGCCACCCTCATCCGGCCGCTGAAGGTGCACTTCGCCCTCCCGACAGCCCGGTGCGAGGAGCGGGTCGCCGAGCTGCTCACCGCTGTCGGCCTGCCCCCGCACTACGCGACCCGCCGGCCCCACGAACTCTCCGGCGGTCAGCGCCAGCGCGTCTCCCTGGCCCGCGCCCTCGCCGCCGAACCCGACGTCCTGCTCTGCGACGAGGTCACCTCCGCCCTCGACACCGACACCGCCGCCGCACTCATGCGCCTCCTCGAAGGCCTGCGCACCAGCCGCAGCCTGGCGGTCGTCCTCGTCAGCCACGACCTTCCGCTCGTCGGCGCACACGCCGACCGCGTCCTGCCCCTCGCGGGCCCCCGGCCCGCCCCGCTCACGGCCCGGCACCCCGCGGACAGCATCCGTTGACCCGACGCCGACCGGACCCGACGCCGACCGGACCCGACGCCGACCGGACCCGACGCCGACCGGACCGGACCCGCTCGCGACGGGGCGCGGCGGCCACCCGCCGTCGTCGGCCGCCGCGCCCACCGCGACGACCCGCCTCCGGCGCCCCGGGCCGGGGCGGACCGGTCCCCGATCGCCGACGGGCGGCTGCGGCACGGCCCGCACCGGTACCGAGTCCGCCGCCGAGCCGGCCGGGTCCGTACATCGTCAGTCGGCGCCGGTGCGAGGTGTCTCGGCTGCCGGTGCCGGGTGGACCAGGCGGGCGTCGTAGGCGGCGATGACGAGTTGGGCCCGGTCGCGGGCGCCGAGTTTCATGAGCAGCCGCCCGACGTGGGTCTTGGCGGTGGACAGGCTGACGTGCAGGTGGGCGGCGATCTCGGTGTTCGACAGGCCGAGGCCGACCAGCGTGAGGACTTCCCGCTCCCGTTCCGTCGTCCCGGCCAGCGCGGCGGAGGGTCGGCCGGGCGCCTCGGGGCGACGGGTGAACTCCTCGACGAGGCGGCGGGTGACGCCCGGGGCGAGGAGGGCGTCACCCGCCGCGATGACGCGGATCGCCGCCAGCAGGTCGGCCGGCCGGGTGTCCTTGAGCAGGAAGCCGCTCGCGCCCGCGTGGAGGGCGGCGAAGACGTACTCGTCGATGTCGAAGGTGGTCAGGATCAGCACCCTGACACCGGAGAGCGTCGGGTCGGCGGTGATCCGCCGGGTCGCCTCGATGCCGTCCAGGCCCGGCATCCTGATGTCCATCAGGACGACGTCGGGCTTCTCGCGCCGGGCGAGTTCGACGGCCTCCTCACCCGACTCGGCCTCGCCGACGGCGGTCAGATCGGGTGCGGTGTCCACGAGGACGCGGAAGCTGCCACGGACCAGCGCCTGGTCGTCGGCGACCAGCACGCGGATCACAGCGAGCCCCCGGTCGTGGGGAACGGGAACCGGGCAGAGACCTGGAAGCCGCGTCCCGGCCTCGGCCCGGCGCGGAACTCGCCGCCGTACATGCCGACCCGCTCACGCATGCCGACGATTCCGTGGGCGGCCACCGGCCGGGAGGCGCCTTGCCCGGATCCTTCGTCAGTACCGACGCCGTCGTCCGTCACCTCCAGCATCACCGCATCAGGGCGGTACGTGACGGCCACCCGGCACCGCTCCACCGCCGCGTGCTTGATCACATTGGTGACCGCCTCCTGGACGACCCTGAAGGCGGCCAGGTCCAGGCCGGGAGACAGCTCCGGCCGCTCACCGCGAACCTCCAGAGCCACCTGGACGCCCGCCTCGGCGGCCCGCCCCACCAGCGCAGCGAGATCCGCCAGCCCCGGTGCGGGGGCCGTCCCGGCACCACCTCGGCCCGGATGCCCGCTGCCCTCCTCGCCCCTGAGGATCCCGAGCATCGCCCGCATCTCGCGCAGCGCCCCGCGGCTGGTCTCCTCGATGGACGACAGCGCGCGCCGCGCCTCCTCCGGACGCTCGGCGGCGACGTGGTTCGCGACCCCTGCCTGCACCGCGATCACGCTCATCGTGTGGGCCACCACGTCGTGCAACTCCCTCGCTATCCGCAGGCGTTCCTCACCGGCGGCGCGACGGGCCCCGGCCAGCTGCTCCTGTACGCGCTGCTCCGCCCGGGTGCGCAGGCTGTCGGCGTAGAGTCTCTGCTGCTGCACCGCGTAGCCGATGGTCCACGCCACCGTGACGAGCAGCGCGCTCTCGACGACCAGCGCGGGGCTGTGCCGGGTGGGCGGACCGTACGGCAGGTCGAGGAATCCGGTGAGCCCGGCGGCCGGCACCATCACCAGCAAGGTCGCGGCGAGCACCCGGAGCGCCTGGCGACGCGGGGACCGCTGGGGGACCACGTACATCACGAAGGCGACCGCCACCAGCGGCACCGGCCCCCCGCGCGCGAAGGTGGCCACGGCTCCGGCGGTCACGACCGCCGCGAGCACGGCACGCGGCCAGCGTCGGCGGAACGCCACCGCCAGCAGGGCGAGCACGGCGACCAGGACGTCCACCGGGTTCAGCCCGCCCAGGTCGGCCGAGCCCTGCCAGAGCAAGGTGGAACCGGCCATCGCCAGTACGGCGGCGGCGCAGTCGATCACGACCCGGTGCCGCGTGCTCAGCCGCTTGAGCAGGGGCGGTCGAAGAGACTCCATGATCGCAATGTAGCCACCGGGGCCGAGGCCCCGCGTCGGTCTGGGGACTGACGTGGAGAGGTGTACCTGAGGCCAGTCGGGCGCGTCGAGGTCTGTCCTCGGGCCCGACGCCGTCGTCGTCCCTCCGACGGCACGGTGGGAGCCGTCGCCGCGGCACACCGCGGCGGATCACTCACGGGCTACCCGTGATCGGAGGAGGACCATGACCGCCGTCATCGAGGCCCACGGGCTGGGCAAGCGGTACCGGGGCCGGTGGGCCCTGACGGAATGCACCCTGTCGATCCCGCCGGGACGGGTGGTGGGACTGGTCGGCCCCAACGGCGCCGGCAAGTCCACCCTGCTGAACCTGGCCTGCGGCCAACTGCGCCCCACCACCGGAACCATTCGCGTCCTCGGTAGCCGGCCCGCGGACGGCCCCGGACAGCTGGCCAGGGTCGGCTTCGTCGCCCAGGACACCCCGGTCTACGCCGGATTGTCGATCGCCGACCACCTGCGCTTCGGCGCCCGCATGAACCCCGGCTGGGACCAGGACGCCGCGCACCGCCGGATCGCACAGCTCGGCCTCGATCCGCAGCAGAAGGCCGGCAGGCTGTCCGGCGGCCAACGCGCCCAACTGGCACTGACTCTCGCCACCGCGAAGCAGCCCGAACTGCTGCTGCTGGACGAGCCGGTGGCCGCCCTCGACCCGCTGGCCCGGCGCTCCTTCCTGCACGGCCTGACGGAGTTCGCCGGGGAACGGGAAGACCGGACCGTCGTCCTGTCCTCCCACGTGATCACCGACCTCGAACGGGTCTGCGACCACCTGCTCCTGATCTCCGGAGGCCGGGTCCAACTGGCCGGACCGTGCGAGGAACTGATCGCCGAGCACTACCGGATCGTCGGCCCGCGCCGTCCGGCCTCCGCACTTCCCGCGTCCCTGTCGGTCGTGCAGGAGCACCACGCCGACGACAGGAGCTCGTTCGTCGTCAGGACCACCGCACCGCTCCCCGAGGGGCACTGGGCAGCCGAGCGCCTCGACCTCGAAGACCTCGTCCTCGCGTACCTGGCCCGGGACCGGCAGGCGCACAACCCGCATGACCTGGAGGGCCTCCGATGATCTGGGTGACCTGGCGCCAGTTCCGCACCCAGGCGATCGCCGGCGCGATCGCTCTCGGCGCAGCCGCCGTCTACCTCCTGCTGCTCGGACTGAACATCCGCGGTGACTACGACCGCAGCCTGGCGGGATGCATCGCCACGGGCTGTGCGCCCGGCCTCGTCTCCGGCTTCGAGGACACGTACTCCACCGTCGTCACGCTCACGGACGTCGCCCTGATGACCGTCCCCGGCCTGCTCGGCGTCTTCTGGGGAGCGCCGTTGATCAGCGGGGAGCTGGCAGCCGGAACGCATCGGCTGGCCTGGCACCAGAGCGTCACCCGGACCCGCTGGCTGACGGTGAAGCTGCTGGTCGTCGGCCTCGGTGCGGTCGCCCTGACGGGACTGCTCGACCTGCTGATGTCCTGGAGCGCGAGCCGGTACGACACGGTCGAGGCCGCCCGGTTCTCCGCGCCGGTCTTCGGCGCACGCGGCATCGTCCCGCTCTCCTACGCGGCCTTCGCCTTCGCCCTGGGAGCCGCCGCCGGCCTGCTGCTGCGACGACCGGTCGCCGCCATGGGCCTGACCCTGGCGGTGTTCGCGGCCGTGCAGTTCGCCGTCCCGACCGCCCTCCGGCCGAACTACCTCCCACCGCGCACCGCGGACATCCGGCTCGACACGGCGACGCTGAGCCACGCCGACGGCATCGTCCGGAACGGCTCGTCGCTCGCGATCGGCGGCATCTCCCTCCCGGACGCCTGGGTCCTCTCCTCGGGCCACGCGCTCGACTCGGCCGGACAGCCACCCGGCGCGGAGAAGATCGACACCTGCCTGATGCCGGGCCGGTTCGACGGGACGATCGCCTGCCTGGCCGGACAGGACCTCCACGTGACCGCCACCTACCAGCCGAACACCCGCTACTGGCCCTTCCAGCTCATCGAGGCAGCGCTCTACACCGCCATGACCGCGGCGCTCTCGGGCTTCTGCTTCTTCCGGATCCGACGCCGGACGACCTGACCCGGCTCCGCCCGGTCCTGGGCCGGCTCCGGTCCCGGACCGGGTCCTGAGCCAGGCCCCCGGCTGTCGGTGAGGATGTCCGTGTACAGGGTGCCGGTCACGCTCGGCACCACGACCGTGAGCCAGTACGCGAACGGTGTGCAGGCCTGGTCCTGAGCTGCAGGCCCAGGACGACGGCGGGCACGGCGGTGAAGATCAATGAAGTGTTGATCAGACCGACACCGAGGGGCCGGCGTCGGGCGTCGCCGTGTGCCGTTCAGCGGCGGTCGTCATGCGACCGAGGCTGACGTGCGGGACCCGAACACAGCCTGACCGCCGGCCCGGGGACGCGTTTCGACCGGCCGTGCTGACGGTGGCGATTCCCAGAGGCAGGCGTTCGTGCCGGCGGGCGGGTCCGCCGGCCCGGGTGCCGCGTTCGCAGCGTGACGTGACGTTCGCGATTCGTAAGGCCCGGTGTCCTGGTTCCGGCGCGGTCCGTTCCTACAGTGGCCGGAAGGTTGTTCCCGAGAAGAGAGGTGGACCGCGATGACGGCCGACCAGAACGTCCTGCCGAGCGCCGAGGTGGGCGTGATCGGCGGCTCCGGCCTCTACGAGCTGCTGGACGACGTGACCGAGGTGCGGGTGGACACCCCGTACGGCGAGCCGAGCGACGCGCTGTTCGTGGGTGAGGTGGTCGGCCGCCGGGTCGCCTTCGTGCCGCGGCACGGGCGTGGCCACCGGCTCCCGCCGCACCGGATCAACTACCGCGCGAACCTGTGGGCGTTGCACTCCCTGGGCGTGCGGCAGGTGCTGGCACCCTGCGCGGTCGGCGGGCTGCGCCCGGAGTACGGGCCGGGCACCCTGCTGGTGCCCGACCAGTTCGTCGACCGGACCTCCGGACGCCCGCAGACCTTCTACGACGGCCTGCCGCTGCCGGACGGCACGGTGCCGGAGGTGGTGCACGTGTCGATGGCCGACCCGTACTGCCCGCAGGGGCGGCGCGTGGCGATGGAGGCCGCCCGGGAGGCGGCCTGGGAGCCGGTCGACGGCGGCACGCTGGTGGTGATCGAGGGCCCGCGCTTCTCCACCCGCGCCGAGTCCCGCTGGTTCACCGCCAACGGCTGGTCGGTGGTCGGCATGACCGGGCACCCGGAGGCCGTCCTGGCCCGTGAACTCGGGCTCTGCTACACCTCGATGGCCCTGGTCACCGACCTCGACGCGGGCGTCGAGAGCGGTGAGGGCGTCACCCACGGCGAGGTGCTGAAGGAGTTCGCCCGCAACGTCGACCGGCTGCGCACGGTGCTGTTCAAGGCGCTGGAGCGGCTGCCCCTCGTGCGCGGGTGCGCCTGCCCGCACGCCCTGGACGGCCTCACGACCGGTCTTCCCGGGGTGCCCGGCGCCTGACGGCACGACCCCGGCGCCTGACGGCACCACCCCGGTGCCTGACGGATCGATCCCGGCGCCGCCACCGCCCGACGAGCGCGACCAGCAGCGCGAGGACGGCGGTGGCGGCCAGCACCAGCAGCCAGTTGCGGAGGTAGGGCAGCGGCAGGACGGTCGGGTTGCCGCCGTCGTCGCCCGCGCGCAGGACGGCCGGCAGGCCGACGGCGGTGACGGCCGCCGCGACGACCAGCCAGCCGCGCAGCACCGGCCCGCGCACCAGGAACGCGCCCAGCAGGCACAGCAGCGGCGCCCACAGTCCGTCGTGGATCACGAGCCCTCCGACCGCCCAGACCAGGACGTCCAGCGGGTCGGTGATGTACGGGTCGCCGAGCAGCCCGGACAGGCCGTAGCCGATCAGGGCCGCGCCGGCCGCCAGCAGCAGACCACGGATCACGACGGTCATGCCGTCACCTCGATCCGGGTGACCCACTTGGTCTGCAGGACACCGGGCCGGTTCGGCGCGATGATCCGCGCCGGGAACCCGTGATCCGCCGTCAGCACCTCACCGTTGACGCGCAGGGCGAGCAGACTGAGCGGATCGTCGACGTACTGCGCGGGCATCTCCATCACCCGGTAGGGGCCTTCGGCCTCCAGCGAGGTGATCCGGGCGGAGGAGCCGGCCGGGGCTCCGGCGCGCAGCAGCAGGTCGGAGACCCGGACCCCGCCCCACCGGGCGGTGGCGCTCCAGCCCTCCACGCAGGCGATGGGCAACTCCACCTCGTACTGGGGGAGTTCACCGAGCTCGGTGAGGGTGAGCTCGTACGGCCGAGGCCCGTCCACCCGCAGCCGCCAGCCGGCGGGCACCGTGATCGTGCCGGCCTGGGCGGCGGTGCGGTTCACCGGAAGGCCCTGCGGGCCGATGTCGGGGCGGCGCGGGGCCAGCAGGTCCAGGGCCCGCAGCCAGGGCACGCTCTGTCCGGCCGTGACGAGGGTGACGGTGCCGACGGCGGCGGTGGTCGCCGCGAGGAACGCGCGGCGCTGCGCCAGGGCCGGAGCGGCCCGGCGCCACCAGTGCGCGGCGATGAGCGGCGCCTTGACGGACAGGTGGACCAGCAGTCCGCCGGTCGCCAGCCAGCCGAGCCAGAAGTGGGTCTGCCGGAACGGGAACGGCCACGGGTACCACTGCAGGGTGTTCAGCAGACCGGTGAACAGCTCCAGCAGGACGGCCGCGACGAGGACGGCGATGCCGATCCGCTCCAGGGCGTGCAGCACGCTGCGCGCCGGCGGCCACTCGAAGAGCCGCGGATAGACCGCCCAGAGTTTCGCGCCGACCAGGGGGATCGCGGCCAGACCGCTGATCACGTGCAGGCCCTGGGTGACCCGGTAACCGTTCACCGGCCGTGCGGGCAGGTGCGGGGCGAGCCAGCCGGGCGGGTCCTGGAGCAGGTGGCTGGTGAGGCCGGTCAGGAAGCAGAGCAGGACGGCCAGGCCCAGCCAGCGGCCGACGACGACCACGGTCCGCGGCTCGTGCAGCGGTGAGGTGAACGCGCCCTCGCGCAACGGCCCGCGCCGCAGGAACGCCGGGGGCGCGGGCAGCGACGGGTCGTAGCGGCGGCGGCGACGGACGGGGGCGCCGGAGTCGGCGGGATCGGTTTCCACCTCTCCATCGAAGCGCCCGGGCGCGTTCCTGCGGTGCTCCGACGTGCTTACCGATTTCGAACGGCGGCCTCGCTGCCCCGGGTACGGGGGCCGGCCGGTGGGAGGGTGGGCGACGTGATCTCCCGGACCGTCCTGCGCTGTCTCCTCGCCCTCGCCGCCCTGGTCACCGCCCTGGCGCTGACCGTCGCCCACGGCGGCGTCCTCCCGCTCGCCTGCTGGTACCTCCTCGACACCGCCCTCTTCGCCGTCGCGGTGCAGCTGCTGCGCAGGGTGCCCCGGGCGCAGGTCGTGCCGCTGGTCCTGGCCGGTGGCGTCGCCGTGGCCGCCGTCGGTCTGCTGGCGCCGCCGCGAACCAGCGACGACGCCTACCGCTACGTCTGGGACGGCCGGGTCCAGGCGGCCGGGATCTCGCCCTACGCCCGGACCCCGGACGATCCGGCGCTGGCGGGGCTGCGCGATCCCGGGCTCTTCCCGGTGGGGGACGGCTGCGCCGGCTGGGACGAGCGGCGCACCGGGGCCGGGGACTGCACCCGCATCAACCGGCCGGCCGTGCACACCATCTACCCGCCGGTCGCGCAGGCCTGGTTCCTCGCCGTGCACCCGTTCGGCGGCGGGGTCCGCGCGGTGCAGGCCGGCGGTGCGGTGCTGGCGCTGGCGGTCACCGGACTCCTGCTGGTGACGGGGCGGGAGGCGTGGCGCGCCGCGCTGTGGGGGTGGTTCCCCGGCGTGACGGTGTGGGCCGTCAACGACGCGCACGTCGACACGCTCGGCGCACTGCTGACGGTCGCCGCGCTGGGCTGCGCGGTACGGGGACGGTCCCGGCGGGGGCGGGCGGTACGGGCGCGGGAGACGCGGGGGCGGGCGGTACGGGGGTGGTCCGAGCCGGGGCGGGCGGTCCGCGCGGGCGTCCTGCTGGGCGGCGCGGTCGCGGCCAAACTGCTGCCGGCCCTGGCCCTGCCCGGCGCCCTGTCGGGCCTGCTGTCCCGGCGCCCGACCCGCGCCGACGTGCTGCTGCTCGGCTCCGCCCTCGGCGCCTTCGCCCTCTCCTACCTCCCGTACGTCGTGGCCTCGGGCACTTCGGTGCTGGGCTACCTGCCGGGCTACCTGCGGGAGGAGGGCTACGAGCAGGGGCACATCGACCGGTTCGGACTGCTGCGGCTGGTGCTGCCCGACCGCCTCCTGCCGTGGGCGGCGGCGCTGGTGCTCGCGGTGGTGGTGGTCCGGGTGCTCCGCCGGGGCGACCGGGACCGGCCGTGGGCCGGCGCGCTCCTGGTGACGGGCACGGCACTGCTGCTGGTCGCGCCCGCCTACCCGTGGTACGGGCTGCTGCTGGTCGCGCTGGTCGCCCTCGACGGTCGCTGGGAGTGGCTGGCCGTCCCGGCCGCCGGGCAGGCGCTCTACCTGACGGGTGGTCAGGTGGCGCAGCAACTGGCCTACGGCACGGCGCTGTGCGTCGTCCTCCTGGTCCCGCTGCTGCGGCAGCGTCGTGCGGGGCGGGTGGCCGTGGTGGCGTTCGGCGAGAAGTGACGGAAGTCTGACGTCCCGGTGCCGGCCCTGGTCGTGCCGGCCCCCGGCTGGTCGAATCGGCGGCGTGAGCGAACAGATCGGCGTGAGTGAACAGATCGAGGAGGGCCGGGGGACACCGGTCGGCCGCCGGGTGGTGCTGGGCCTGCTCGGGCTCGGCGCGGCGGGAGTCGTGGCCGGCCCGTACCTCCAGCGCGCCCAGGACACCGTGGCGGGCAAGGACCCGACGGGTCTCACCGGCCTGCTGCCGGGAGGAGGCGGCTTCCGGTACTACTCGGTGGCGTCCTCGGTGCCGGCCCGGGGCCCCGACACCTACACCCTGACGGTGGACGGGCTGGTGGAGCGTCCCGGCCGCTACCGCCTGGCGGACCTGCAGGCGATGCCGCAGCGCCGGATCGTGCGGGACGTGCAGTGCGTGACGGGCTGGCGGGTGCCGTCCACCCCGTTCGAGGGCGTGCCGCTGGCCCACCTGCTCGATGCCGCCGGCGTCACCGCGGGCGCCCGGGCGCTGCGGTTCAGCTGCTTCGACGGCGAGTACACCGAGAGCCTCACCCTGGAGCAGGCCCGGCGGGACGACGTGGTCGTCGCGCTCAAGCTTCAGGACGCGCCGATCTCCCACGCCCACGGCGGTCCGGTCCGCCTGTACGTCGCGCCGATGTACTTCTACAAGTCGGCCAAGTGGTTGTCCGGGATCACCGTCACCGACACGGTGGAGCCGGGCTACTGGGAGCGGAACGGCTACGACGTCGACGCCTGGGTCGGCCGGTCGAACGGACGTGACGATGCACCGACCGCCTGACCTCCTGCTCCGCTTCACCCGCGCCGAGCGCTGGGTGCACCGCGCGACCGCCGGGCTGGTGCTGGCGTGCCTGGCCACCGCCGCCTGCCTCTACCTGGCGCCGCTGGCCGAACTGGTCGGGCGGCGACGGCTCGTCGTCACCGTGCACGTGTGGTGCGGCCTGGCGCTGCCGGTACCGCTGCTGCTCGGACTGGGCTTCCGGGCGGTACGCGCGGACGTGTCGAGGCTGAGCCGTTTCGGCCCTGCGGACCGGGCGTGGCTGCGGGCGGTACGGGCGCGCGCGTTCCGCCGCCCGGCGGGGAAGTTCAACGCCGGGCAGAAGCTGTACGCCCAGTGGACGCTCGGCACGATGCTGGTGCTGCTCGGTACGGGTCTGCTGATGTGGCTCACCCACCTGGCGCCGCCGTCCTGGCGGACCGGTGCGACCTTCGTCCACGACTGGCTGGCCGCGGCCGTCGCCGTGGTGTCCGCCGGGCACATCCGGATGGCGCTCCGGGATCCCGAGGCCAGGCGCGGGATGCGGACCGGGTGGGTCGACCGGCGCTGGGCCGAGCGCGAGCACCCGCACTGGGCGCCCGCACCGGCCGCGGACCCCGCACCGGCCACGGACCCGGAACCGGCCGCGGACCGGGAGCACCCGGCCCGCGGCGGTCCCGCGCCCCGCCCCTGAGCCGCTGAGGACGTGCTGCCGGCCGTACCGCGCCCGGTACGGCCGACAGCCTCAGCGGGCCGGCGCGGCGCACCTGCGCAGGGCGAGGAAGCGCCGGCCGTGGGAGGTCCAGCGTTCCGACTCGACGAGTCCGGCGCCGCGGGCCCGCGCCACGGCGGCCTCGGCACCGAGGCGCGCCCAGGCGAAGGACGGCCCGAGCCGCCCGTCCGGGCCCTCGACCCGGACGGTGACCCGCTCGTCGACCTCCCGCGGCTCGACCTCCACCAGCAGCAGTCCGTCCGGCGCGATCAGTTCGGCGGCCCGCCGCAGCAGGGCCTCGGGGTTCCCGCCGATGCCGAGATTGCCGTCGGCCAGCAGGGCCGCACCCCAGCGGCCCTCGGCCGGAAGCCGGTCGAACACCGACCGGCACAGCGCTGCGCCGCCGAGGCCCAGGGTGCGGGCGACGGCCGCCGGTGTGACGTCGACACCGAGTGCCGGGACACCCAGGGCGAGGAGCGCGGCGACCAGCCGGCCCGGCCCGCAGCCGAGGTCGACGACCGGTGCGGACAGCTGGAAGCAGCGCAGCAGCAGGCTGTGGTCGCCGCCGGTGGCGGGCGCGCACCAGCGCTCGATGTCGAGCGGGATCCGGCGGCCGTCGTCGCCTCGCAGCCACAGCGGACCGCGTCCGGTGCGGACGGCTTCGGTGAACGGGTCGTCGATCCACGCCGTCGCGGTGCCGCTCAACCTGCCACCTCGGGGGCCGCCCGGAACGAGCGCAGGCGGGCGGCGAAGCGGCTCCGCGGCGCCTGGGAGGCGACCAGCAGGGCGTCCTCGACGGTGTCCACGTCGGTGGCTTCGGGCAGCCGGTGCACCGTGAGGCCGGCCGTCCCGAGCCGGTCGAGGAGCGCCGACCCGGTGTCCGGGGTCGACATCGGCACCCCCAGGAGGAGCCGGCGGGCGAGGTCCTCGGTCGGCCGGGCCAGACCGAGGGCCCAGAAGCCGCCGTCGGACGCGGGCCCGTACCAGGCGTCCGTGCCCGCCCGGCCCGTCGGCGAGAGCGGCTCGGCCAGGGTGGCCGCGCTCAGCTGCGGGGTGTCCATGCCGACGAGCAGCGCGGGCGCGTCCGGGGCCAGCCGGGCAGCGTGGCCGAAGGCCGTCGCCAGCCGTGCGTCCAGCCCGCCGCCGCCCTGCGGGAGGACCTGCCACCCCGGCGGCAGCCAGCGGCCCGGTTCGCCGTCCAGGACGAGCAGGCGCCGCCCGGCGGGGACGGTGGCCAGCGTGTGCAGCGTGTCGGAGAGCGCGGCCTCGGCCAGCGCGGCCGCCTGCTCGGGCGTGCACGCCGGGGTGAGCCGGGTCTTCACCCGGCCCGGCACGGGGGACTTGGCGATGACCAGCAGGGTGGGCGGCGGGGCGGCGAGGACGGCCCGCATGTCCCGGATCGCCTGCCGGGTGCCGCGCAGCGTGCCGGTGACCTTCGACCGGCCGGCGCGCGGCAGGTAGTCGACGGACGTCTCGGTGATCCGCATCCCGGCAGCCGAGGCGGCGAGCACCATCTCCAGCGGGTACCCGGAGCGGCGGTCGCCCAGCCCCAGTGCGAGCAGGCGTTCCCGTCGGGCGGCCCGCATCGGTCCCAGGTCGTGCAGGGGGGCGCCGGTGCGGGCCCGCAGGCGGCCGGCCAGCACGGTGTTGGCGAGTCGGGCGTGGACGGGCCAGGCGCTCAGGGTCGCCGGCCGGCGGCGGCCGAGGACCAGGTCCGCCGTGTCGTCGGCCACCGGAGCGGTGACCCGGGGCAGTTGGGCGGGATCGAGGGAGCCGTCGCAGTCCAGGAAGCAGACCAGCTCGGCGGTGGCGGCGAGGAGCCCGGCGTGGCAGGCGGCGCCGAATCCGCGCCGGGACTCCTCGACCACGGTCGCCCCGAGCGTTCGGGCGAGTTCGGCCGAGCCGTCCCGGGAGCCGTTGTCGACGACGATCGCCCGCCAGCCCGGCGGGATCCGTCCGAGCACCCAGGGCAGGGCCGCGGCCTCGTCGAGGCAGGGCAGGACGACGTCGACACCGGACGGTCGAGGGGGAGTGGAGGTCACGCCGGTCACGCTAAGGGCGGGCCCGCCCCGCGCGGGGGTGCCGCAGCCTTACGGAAGTCGAACGTCGCGCCGACGGCCCACCGGGGACCGGCGGGGGCCCGCGCCGGAGCGCGCACCGGCCCCCGGATCTTACGGAGGTCGAATCTTACGGAGGTCGAACGGGGAGCCGCGACGGCGTCCGCACCGGTGCGGGGGCCCCTATCCTCGGCGGGGTGAACGAGCCCTCCGCCACCACCGGCCCGCCGGCCGGCGCCCGCATCCTGGTGATCGACGACGACCCGACCGTGGCCGAGGTCGTCGCCGGCTACCTCGCCCGCGCCGGCCACCACGTCGACCGTGCCGCGGACGGCCCGCAGGGGCTCGCCCTCGCCCGCGCCCACCGCCCCGACCTCGTGGTCCTGGACCTGATGCTCCCGGGCATCGACGGCCTGGAGGTGCTGCGGCGGCTGCGCGACCGGGACACCGGTGCGGAGCTGCCCGTCGTGATGCTCACCGCCAGGGGCGACGAGGCCGACCGCATCCTCGGTCTGGAGCTTGGCGCCGACGACTACGTCACCAAGCCGTTCAGCCCGCGCGAACTCGTCCTGCGGGTCCAGTCGGTGCTGCGGCGCTCGCGGGCGGCGGCACCGGCGCCCGGCACCTCGGCCGAGCCCGTCCGCTCCGGGGACATCACCCTCCACGGGCCGGCCCGCCGCGCCCACCGAGCCGGGAAGGAACTCTCGCTGACGGCAAGGGAGTTCGACCTGCTGGCCTTCCTGCTGCGGCATCCGGGGACGGTGTTCTCCCGGCAGGAGCTGATGGCCCGCGTCTGGGGCTGGGACTTCGGCGACCTCTCCACCGTCACCGTCCACGTCCGGCGCCTGCGCGAGAAGATCGAGGACGACCCCGCCGCTCCCCGGATGATCTGCACGGTGTGGGGCGTCGGCTACCGCTACGACCCGGCGCAGGGCGTCGAGGAGGACCGCTCGTGAAGGACCTGCTGCTGATCGCGCTGTTCGCCGCCCTCGGCGCCGGCGGCGCGGGCCTGCTCGGCTGGCCCGCCGTCCGGCTCCTGCGTCGACGCTCGATGGCGCTCTCGCTGTTCTGCGTCGCCGTCGTCACCGTGCTCGCGGTCACCTCCGGGACGTTCGCCGTCGCGCAGGCCATGTTCCTCTCCGACCACGACCTCGGCGTCGTCATCACGGTGCTCGTCATGGCCGCGGTCGTGTCGCTGTGCACCGCCGCGCTGCTGGGGCGGCAGGTGGTCGCCGGCAGCCGGGCGCTGACCGTGGCCGCCCGGACCGTCGGCAGTGACACCGGCTTCACCGCGCCCGCCCACCCGCTGGGCCGCGAACTGGCCCAGCTCAGCGAGGAACTCGCGGCCACCAGCGCCCGGCTCGCCGAGTCCCGGGCCCGCGAACAGGCCCTCGAACAGTCCCGGCGGGAGCTGGTCGCCTGGATCTCCCACGACCTGCGCACCCCGCTGGCCGGGCTGCGGGCCATGGCCGAGGCGCTGGAGGACGGTGTCGCCGAGGAGCCCGAGCGCTACCTCCAGCGGATCCGCACCGAGGTCGAGCGGCTCACCGGCATGGTGGACGACCTGTTCGAACTCTCCCGCATCCAGGCCGGCACGCTCTCCCTCTCGCTCACCCGGGTCTCCGCCTACGACCTGGTCGACGACGCCCTGGCCGGCGCCCACGCGCTGGCCCGGCAGCGCGGCGTCCGGCTCGAAGGCCGACAGGTGGAGCCGGAACCGGTCGAGGTCGACGGCCGCGAGATCACCCGGGTGCTGGGCAACCTCCTGGTCAACGCGATCCGCTCGACCCCCCAGGACGGCGTGGTCGCCGTGTCCGCGCGGCGGGAGGCGGACGAAGTGGTGCTCTCGGTCACCGACGGCTGCGGCGGCATCTCCGCCCAGGACCTGCCCCGGGTCTTCGAGACCGGCTGGCGCGGAACCGCGGCCCGCACGCCCAGGCCGGCCGACCCGGGCGAGCCGGCCGGCCGGCCCGAAGCCGGCGGCAGCGGTGCCGGCCTGGGCCTGGCCATCGTCCGCGGCATCGTCGAGGCCCACGCCGGGCGCGCCCGCGTCCACAACGTCGCCGGCGGCTGCTGCTTCGAGATCGCCCTGCCGTCCGCCCGGAGCTGAGCTCAGACCCGCAGCGGTGCGGCGGCGAACTCCGCCATGCCGCGGTCGAACGGCACGCAGGGCAGCCAGCCCAGCTCGGCGCGCAGCCGGGTCGAGTCGGCGGTGACGTGCCGCACGTCGCCGAGCCGGTACTCGCCCGTCACCACGGGCGCCGGGCCGCCGTACGCCGCGGCCAGCGCGGCCGCCATCCCGCCGACGGTGCGTACCTCGCCGCTGCCCACGTTGTACGCCCGGGCGCTGCCCGGCAGCCGGTCGCCCACGGCCGCCAGGGCCGCGAGGTTGGCGGCGGCGACGTCCTCGACGTGGACGAAGTCCCTGCGCTGGCCGCCGTCCTCGAAGACCCGGGGCGCCTCGCCCCGGGCGAGGGCCGACCGGAACAGCGACGCCACCCCCGCGTACGGGGTGTCGCGCGGCATGCCGGGGCCGTACACGTTGTGGTAACGCAGCGTCAGTACGGTTCCGCCGCAGGCCCGTGCCCAGGCCGCGGCCAGGTGTTCCTGGGCGAGCTTGGTCACCGCGTAGACGTTGCGCGGGTCGACGGGTGCGCTCTCGGCGACCAGGCCCGGGTGCAGGGGAGCACGGCAGACCGGGCAGGGCGGCTCGAACCGTCCGGCGTCGAGATCGGCGGGCCGCCTCGGGCCCGGTGCCACCTCGCCGTGCTGCGCGCAGCGGTAACGCCCTTCCCCGTAGACCACCATGGACCCGGCCAGGACCAGCCGTCGGACGCCGGCCCGCGCCATCGCGGCCAGCAGTACCGCGGTGCCGAGGTCGTTGCAGCCGACGTACTGCGGCGCGTCGTCCAGGTCCAGTCCCAGGCCGACCATCGCCGCCTGGTGGCAGACCGCGTCCACCCCGGCGAGCGCCTCCTCGACGGCCGCCGCGTCCCGGACGTCCCCGTGGAGGAAGTCGACGCCCGGGGGCAGCGCGGGTGCCTTCCCGGCCGGATGGACCGCGGGCAGCAGGGCGTCCAGGACCCGCACCTCGTGCCCGGCCGCGACCAGGGCACGGACCACGGACACGCCGATGAAACCGGCACCGCCGGTGACCAGGATTCTCATGCCGCCGACGCTAGCGGCCGATCGGAGCCGCGGGCCCTCGACACCGGGCGGTGTCACGGATCGGTAAGACGCGAGCGCCGCCGGGGGGCGGGACCGTGCCGTTCGCACGGGGCGGATTCCCCGGCTGTCCTCAACCGAGGGTGTCGAGTGTGGCGCGGGCGAGCGGGGCCTGGAGCGGGTTGAAGGCGGGGTCGGTGGTGAGGGCTTCGGTGAGGTGGGTGCGGGCGTCGTCGGTGTGGCCGAGGGCGTGTTCGATCTCGCCGAGGTGGTAGCCGAAGAGGGCGTTGTGCCAGCCGTGGGCCTGGGCCTGCCGGGCGAGGGTGAGGGCTTCGGTGTCCGCGCCGATCCGGTGCAGGGCCCAGGAGAGGGCGTCGGCGACGAGGACGTTCTGCCGGCGGGCCCACTCGGAGCGCAGCAGGCGGACGGCTTCGGCCGGGTCGCCGTGGTCGGCCTGGTACTGGCCGAGGGTGAGGTCGTCGACGACGCCGTTGGCGGCCGCGAGCCGCTGTTCGGCGGTCAGCAGCCGGTACTGGTCGCGGGCCTGGTCGGGGTGGCCGAGGGATTCGTGGAACTCGCCGAGTTCGAGCAGGTACTGGGGGAGCGGGACGCGGGCGATGGCGGCGGTGTAGTCGCGCACGGCGTCGTCGTTCCGGCCGAGGGCGGCTTCGGCGCGGGCCCGGCCGGCGAGGGCGGGGGTGTAGTCGGGGTCGGTGCGCAGGGCCTGCTGGTAGCCGGTGAGGGCGTCCTGGGTGCGGCCGGAGTTCCGGTCGAGTTCGGCGATCTGGTACTGGCAGAAGGCCTTGTCGGCGGGGTCGTAGGCGCCGTCGAGGGCTTGCCGGAGCGCGGCGCGGGCGTCGTCGGTGCGGCCGTGCTGTTCGAGGTCGTAGGCGGCACGGGTGAAGGAGGCGGTGCCGGGGCGGCGGTCCAGGAGTTGCTGGGCGGCCGCGGTGGCGCCCGCGTCGTCGCCGAGCTGGGTGCGGGCGTCGGTGAGCACGGCGTAGGCGGGCCAGTGGGCCGGCGAGGCGGCGACGGCCTGTTCGGCGAAGTCGCGGGCCTGGTCGAAGAGGTGGCGGGCGTTGGCGAGGGCGCCGAGGCCGGTGAGGGCGTCGGCGTTCGCCCGCGGTGCCAGGGCGAGGGAGCGGTGCAGGGCCTCGTCGGCCTTGGGGTAGTACGACGGGTCGGCGGTGAGGCGGGCCTGTTCGACGTACTCGGCGCCCAGGCGTGCCCACAGCGCCGCGTCCTCGGGCACCTGCCGCAGCCGCTCCTGGTCGGCGGTGATCGTGCGCGTCAGCGAGCCGTCGGGGCCGGACCGGCTGCCCGGGGGCCGGGCGGTGTCCGCCGAGGGGCGGTGGACGCCGGGTCCGGTGCGGTCGAGTGCCCCGATCGCGGCCAGGCCGCCGCACAGCGCGATGGTGGTGAGCAGCAGGGGCAGGCGGCGCATGGGGGTCCTTCGAGCGGTGCGGTGCAGCGCGATGTGTGGGTGCGGGCCGGGGTGGGGGCCCGCGGCCGTGACCGAGGCCCCCCACCCCGCCGGGGAGGGGAATTGGGGGGGGTTTAGGGCGATGAGAAACGCCC
>NZ_JBHWBZ010000001.1:148637-156159 GCF_042735475.1 Kitasatospora sp. NPDC059577
CGGGGGGGGGGGGGGGGGGGCGCCCCCCCCCCCCCCCCCCCCGGGCGGGGAAGGTCAGTTGGGCTGGTTGACGGCCTTGTCGTACGGCAGCGCGAGGTAGGGGAAGGTGGTGCCGAACGGCTTGTCGGCGGTGTTGACCTTGTCGCCGGCGGCGAGCGCGGGGATGAGGTGGCCCGGGGTGGCGCCCTCCATCACCTGGAGGGCGATGTCGACGACGTCGTCGGTGAGGCGGCGGCCGTTGGGGAAGCCCTGGAGGTCTCCGTCGAGGACGCCGAGCCGGTCGGGGTTCGGGGTGACCGGGGTGGACATGTTCAGCCGCAGTTCCTCGGCGGGGACGAACTTCTTCGGGTCGATGTCCCGGTTCATCAGCTGGGAGTTCAGATCCACCTGGAAGGGGCCGCCGGTGGCCTTGGCGATGCCGGTGAGGAAGATCTCCTGGAGGTCGGTGCGCGGGGTGGCCGGGGCCGGGAGGCCGTAGATCGCCTGGATCAGCTGCGGCACCTCGGGGTTGAGGACCTTGGCGACCACGGCGGGCTGGTTGTGGTCCTCGGACGGCGGGAGGGAGTTGAAGGCGTCCTTGAGGCCGGCGGGCAGGACGACCTCGTTGACGAGCGGGTTGCCGAGGCGGGAGACCTGGACGAACGTGCCGGCCGGCTCGGCCTTGCCGGGGCTGAGCTTCAGGGTCTGCTTCTCGGTGCTGGACCAGACACCGATGACGGGGTTGCGGGTCGCGTCGCCCTTGTGGGCGAGGCGGCTCTTGGGCACCTGGATGGACAGGGAGTTGACGTTGTACCCGGCGAGGGTGTTCTGGCCGACCTCGGAGAGGTTGCCGCCGTAGAGCAGGTCGAAGATCCGCAGGTCGAGGAAGAACGGGTCGGCGGCCTGGGTGGCCACGGTCTGTCCTCCGCCCGGCAGTTGCACGGTGGCCTGTCGGCGCAGCCCGGCGTAGTCGGGCATGGACGCGCGGCCGGTGTCGGACGGGGCGGCGGTGCCGTGCTCGACCAGGGTGACCGGGTCGCAGCCGGGGCGCAGCTCCTGGAGCGTGTAGTACTGGCGGAACAGCAGGGTGGGGTCGGTGAGGTTGTTCACGACGCCGTTGTTGTAGAGGAAGGTGTCGGTGCCGCGCCGGTCCTCGGTGTGGAAGGTCCAGCGGTAGGTGAGGTCGGGCTTGCCGGTGCCCTGGGAGTCGATGTTGATGTCGTAGTGCGCCCCGTCGGCCCAGGGGTAGAAGTTGGGGCCGCCGTTGGGCTCCTGGAACGGCAGCCAGTTGGCGACCAGGGTGACGGTGTCCTGGTTGTCGGGGCTGGTGAAGGCGTAGACGTCGGTGTTGTCGACCTGCGGGTCGGCCGCGATCAGCGGCGCCTCGCGGTGGCTGGAGGCGTTGCCGGTACCGGCGCCGGATCCGAGGATCGCGGTGCCGGCGAGCGCGAGGCTCATGCTGGTGAGGATCGCGGCGGTACGGGCGGTCGGGCTTCTGCGGGCAGGTCGGCGCGTGACGTTCATGCGGGTGGGGTTCTCGCTTCCGTGACGGGCGGGTTCCGCTCCGCGCCGAGGGGGCGGCGGAGCGGGGATCCGGCTGGGCAGCCGCACTCGGCACTGTGGACCGGATCCCGTCACGGTTTCGCGAGCGGTGCAGGTGTGGTCGGGTCGCCTCACTCCCCTGGGCCAGCGACGTCACCTGCCCGGGTGCACGCCACTCGTTTTTCGTCCGCGTTGACGTCCCTGACGCGGCCTCAGCCTTCGTTCGTGGCGGCCGGCGGCGCGGCGACCGGGGTCGGCACGTTCCATCTCTGCTCGATCCGGGCGAACCTCCACACCGCGAGCGCGATGACCCAGGTGGCGAAGAACAGGCCGACGATCACGAAGCCGACCGTGTTGAGGTCCAGCCCGGACACCCAGTCCCAGAAGGCACCGTGCAGGTCGAGCTTGTCGGCGAGCAGGCCCAGCAGCTCGACGGTGCCGATGACGAGCGCGACGGCGACCGACAGCCCCGTGATGGTCAGGTTGTAGTAGATCTTGCGGACCGGCTTGGAGAACGCCCAGCCGTAGGCGAAGTTCATGAACGACCCGTCGATGGTGTCCAACAGGCACATCCCGGCGGCGAACAGCACCGGCAGACACAGGATCGCGTACCACGGCAGACCCGACGCGGCCCCGGAACCGGCCAGCACCAGCAGGGCGATCTCGGTCGCGGTGTCGAACCCGAGGCCGAAGAGCATGCCCAGCGGGTACATCTGCCACGGCTTGCCGACCGACCGGGTCACCCGGCCCAGCACCCGGTTCAGCAGGCCCCGTTTGTCCAGCTGCTCCTCCAGCGCGCTCTCGTCCAGGTGCCCGGAGCGCATCTGCCGGAACACCTTCCAGATGCCCACCAGGACGACGAGGTTGACGATCGCGATCAGGTACAGGAACGAGCCGGACACCGCCGTGCCGATCAGGCCGGTGACCCGGTGGAGGCCGGAACCGTCGTCCTGGAGGGGGCCGGCGAGCGACTTCACTCCGAAGGAGAGCAGGACGGCGAGGGCGAACACGATGGACGAGTGCCCGAGGGAGAACCAGAATCCGACGGAGAGCGGCCGCTTGTGCTGCTCCATGAGCTTGCGGGTGGTGTTGTCGATCGCGGCGATGTGGTCCGCGTCGAAGGCGTGCCGCATGCCGAGGGTGTAGGCGGTGACGCCGATCCCGACACCGAAGCTCTTCTCCCCGACGGTGTGGTGCTCGGGCGCGACGACGGCGACCAGCGTCACCCAGCCGATCACGTGCAGCGCGACGACGAACGCCCCCATCCCGGCCAGTCGCCGCCACTCCTGACGGGTGATCGACGCCACGGCGGTCGCGCGGGGGGATCTCGGCGGGTCCTGGGAGGGGGAGACGGATGAGGAGGCCATGGGTGTCCTTCCTGCATCTGCTGCTGCCGCACCGCAGTCGGTGCAGTGAGCTTGTAGGTGCACTATGGGTGCAACAAGGAGTCCTGTCACGGGGCGCGCCGGGGGCGCGAGGAGGTGCACACCGGCGCCTTGTCGCAGGTCCGCCGGGCTGCGGCCATCCGTTCGATGCATGGGAACGGGTGTCCGGAGGTGATGCCCCGGCGGAGTGACGCCGCCGCCCGGGCCGGAGTGGTGCCAATCCCGAGTCACCTCCGGGCCCGGATGGTGTGCGTCGGGCAATCGCGCCCGCATCCCCTTCCTGCCGGGCCGGGCTTCGCCGCGGCGGCCGGCCCCGTCCCCGGAGGCCCAGCGTGGCGGTTCCCCGATTCCTCGCCCGGGCAGGTGTGGCCGTGTCGGGCACGCTGTTCCTGCTCGGCGTCGCCGTACCCGCCGCCGACGCCCATCCACTGGGGAACTTCTCCCTCAACCACTACCTCGGCTTCACCGTCCACCCCGACAGCCTGGAGGTCCTCGCCGTCACCGACGCCGCCGAGATCCCCACCCTCCAGGAACAGCCGAGGATCGACCGCAACGGCGACGGCACCGTCGACGACGCCGAAGGCACCGCCTGGGCCGCCGAGCAGTGCGCCCGGACCGCACAAGGCCTCCAGGTGACGACCGACCGGGCGGCCGCGGCCCTGACCTGGCGAACGGACTCCGCGCGGTTCCGGTACGAGGACGGATCGGCGGGCCTGCGCACCAGCCGCCTGGAGTGCGTCCTCCGGGCCGACCTGCACCTCCCGGCCGACGGCACCACGGTGCGGGTCACCAGCGGGAGCGACCCGAGCCGGGTCGGATGGAACGAGATCACCGCCCGCGGCGACGGGACCACGCTCGATCACACCGACGTTCCGGCCCGGTCGGTCTCCAAGGAACTGCGCGACTACCCCCGCGACCTGCTCGACAGCCCCAGCGGTGTCACCCGCGCCCAGTTCCACGCCCGTCCCGGCGACGACGCGGCACCCGCCCGCGAGGCGAGCGTGACGGCGGACGGCTCCGGGCCCACGGCCTGGCTCGCCGGCCTCGACGCCCGCCTCACCGAACTCGGCGCCACCCGGCGGCTCACCGTCCCGCTCGGCCTGCTCGCGGTCCTCCTGTCGATCGTGCTGGGCGCCGGACACGCGCTGCTGCCCGGACACGGCAAGACCGTGATGGCCGCCTACCTCGCGGGCCGTCGCGGCAGCACCCGCGACGCCGTCACCGTCGGCGCCACCGTCACCGTCACCCACACCGCCGGCGTCCTCGTCGTCGGGCTGTGCCTGACGGCGTTCTCCTCGCTGGCCGGCGACGTCCTGCTCGGCTGGCTGGGCGTCCTCAGCGGCGCCCTGGTCGCCGCCGTCGGCGCCGGCCTGCTGCGGGACGCGGTCCGGCGCGCCCGGAGTGCCCGAGCGCACGAGCACCTCCCGCACTCCCACGGGGGCACGGGCAACGAACCCCTCAGGGAACTCGCGCACGTGTCCGCGGCACCCGCACCGAACGATCACCACGACCATCCGCACCCTCCCGACCACGCACCCGACCACACCCACCCCGACCACCCGCACTCTCATCGGCACGACCACCACCACCAGCACCACGGTCACCCCCACGACCACCCAGGGCGCGACCACCCAGGGCACGACCACCCAGGGCACGACCACCGAGGGCACGACCACGGCCACCGGCACGGCCTGTTCGGAGGCGGCCACCATCACCACCACGACTCCGCGGCGCCAGGCCGCCGCCGCCTCATCGGCCTCGGGATCGCCGGCGGCCTGGTCCCCAGCCCCTCGGCCCTGGTGGTCCTGCTGGGCGCCGTCGCCCTCGGCCGGACCCTCTTCGGCGCGGCCCTGGTGGTCGCCTACGGCCTGGGCATGGCTGCCACCCTCACCGCCGTCGGCCTGCTCCTGGTCCGCCTCGGCGACCGGCTCGCGGGCACGGCGGAAGGCCCCGTCGTCGGCCGACTGCGCCGAATCGCCCCCTACAGCGCCCTGCTGACCGCCCTGCTGATCCTGATCGTGGGGCTGGGCCTGGTCGTCCGAAGCCTCCCCTCGACCCTGTGAACACCAGCCCCCACCGGAGGCCGATCACCATGACCACCCGCCGCGCGCACCTGCTGTGCCTGGTCCTCCTCGCCGCTCCGCTGCTGGCGGCCTGCGGCGACGAGCCGGGCGGCAGCTTCGACGCCCAGCCCGGCACGCCGTCCCCGTCCTGCCTCCTGCACCAGAGCCAGCAGCCGGGCACCGACTACACCGGCGGGGAGAAGTCCGATCCGCGAGCGGTGCTGGAGATGATGCGCTTCTACACGGCCAACGGGACCAAGACGTACTGCGACGGCAAGCCGCCGAGCGACACCGACCGCCGCTGGACCGACCTGTACGCGGGCCTCGGCGGCGACCCGAGCCGCGTGGCACAGCCGAAGTAGGAGATGACGCGCCGTCCCTCAGCCCGCGGCCCCGAGTGCGGTCAACGCGGCGCGGGCGGCCGGGGCGTGCAACGGGTGGAACGCCGGGTTGATCGCCAGCGCGGTCTCCAACTCGGCGCGCGCCTGGCCGAGTTGCCCGAGCCCCTGCAGGATCACGGCACGGTGGTAGTGGAAGAGGGCGTTGCGCATCCCCAGGGCCAGGGCCTCGTCGGACTGCGCCAGCGCCTCCTGGTCGCGGCCGCCGGCGTGCAGCGCCCAGGCGTAGGCGTCGTGCATCTCCAGGAACGGCCTTGTGGTCAGGCCGTGTTCGGCGATGGCGAGGGCTTCGGCGGGGTCGCCGTGGTCGGCCTCGAACAGTGCCGCGTCGGTGTCGAGGGCGACGCCGTTGTCGGTGAACAGCCGCTGCTCGGCGCGGAACACCCGGTACTGCTGCTGCGCCTCGGCCGTGCGGCCCAGGGACTGGAGCAGTTCGCCGAGTTCGACCACGTACTCGGGCTGGGGGACCTGCGTGACGGCCCGCCGGAGGTCCGCGACGGCGGAGGCGGTGTCACCGAGGGCGGCTTCGGCCTTGGCCCTGGCCTCCAGGAGCGAGGCGGTGCCGGGCGCGGTGCGCAGGCCCGCGTCGGCGTGGGTGAGCGCGGTCTTCGGGTCGCCGTTGTCGAGGGCGAGCTGGCTGAGGTGGTAGCGGGCGAAGGCCCGGTCGGCGGGGGTGTTGGCGTCGTCGAGTGCCCGCGTCATGGCGGCGGTGGCCGCCGTCGGGTCGCCGCGCAGCTCCCACGTGTAGGAGGCACGGGCCAGCGACGGGGTGCCCGGCTTGAGGTCGACCATGCGCTGCACCGCGTCGAACGACTCCGGGTACCGGCCGAGCTGGGTGTAGGCGTCGGCGAGGGTCCCGTAGAGGGTGGAGCTGTCCGGGTTCACGGTGATCGCCCGCTGCGACCAGTCGAGGGCCGCGGTGAAGTCGTGCCGGGCGGCGTCGAGGGCGGCCATGCCGGCCATGGCGGTGAAGTTCTCGGCCGGGTCCGTCTCCAGCGACCGGGTGAGGACGGCTTCCGCCTTCGGGTAGTAGGCCGGGTCAGCGGTGATCTTGGCCTGCTGGACGTAGGCGAGGCCGAGGGACGCCATGGCGAGGGCGTCCGCGGGGACCGTCCTCAGGTGCTCCTGCAGGCCCCGGATGTCCGCGTCCAGACCGGTGCCGGTCGCGTCCCGACCGGTGCCCGCCTGCTCGGAGGCGGCTCGGGTGCCGTCGCCCCGAGGGGCCGGCCCGAGGCCGCCGGCGAGGAACAGCCCCACGCCGAGGGCGGTGGCCACGGCGGCCGGCAGGAGAGGGCGGCGTCGGTTCACGGCGAACTCCAGGTGGAAGCGGGTCGGTGCGACCGCTCGGCCAGGCGGCCGGGGTGTCGGTGTGGCTGCTCGGTCAGGCGGTCGCGGTGTCGGTGCGGGCCGGTGAGGCGAAGACCACCAGGTTGGCGAGGTACTCCCGGCTGGCCCGGTCGTAGGCGCCCCCGCAGGTGATGAGCCGCAGACTCGGGTCCGCGGTGGACCCGAACACCGTGTCGTCGGGGAACTCGTCCTTGGCGTAGCTGCGCAGGGCCTGGACGGTGAAGAGACCGGTGGTGCCGTCGGCCGCGTCCACGGCGACGGTGTCGCCCGGGCGCAGGGCGGACAGGCCGCTGAACACGGCCGGTCCGGTGAGGGAGTCGACATGGCCGACGATCACCGCGGTACCCGGGTCCCCGGGGGCCGGCCCCTGGCTCCACCAGCCGGCGACCGCAGGGTCGCCCGGTGTACCGAGGTGTCCGTCGCCCTGGACCTGAAGGTCGGTGAGCGGGCTGTCCACCCCGATCCGGGGTATCCGTATCCGCACCGGCGGTATCTGACGGCTCGTGGGTGCCGGGCCCGCGGTGCCGTGGCGCGTCGTGTCGGACGGCTGCCCGGGGATGTCGCCGATGTCCTGGACCGCGGCCGGTCCCGGGCTTCCCGATCCGGTGGCGAGGCTCACCGTGCCGGCGCCGGTCAGGGCGAGGCCGAGAGCCAGCGTGGCCACGGCGGTGCTCAGGCTGGGACGGCTGCGCGCGTGCCCGGGCCGTGGGGGCCCCGCCGGGGGGGGGGGGCGCGCGCCGCGGGGCGCGGGGGGGCGCACACGGGCGGGGGGGCGCGGCGGCCGGAGTAGAACTCGGGGGCGGGTGGG
>NZ_JBHWBZ010000001.1:156169-158546 GCF_042735475.1 Kitasatospora sp. NPDC059577
CGCGCGCCGGCGCGGGCGCCGCCGCGGGCCCTCCCCCGCCGCGCCGCGGGGGCCCGGGGGCGGCGCGGCGGGGCCCGGCCGCCGCCCGCGCGCGCCCCCCCCCCCCCCCCCCCCGCGGCTGAACGGACGTGTCACCGCTGGGCGCTGTGCCGTCGGCGCAGCATGAAGACGGCGGCCGCGGTGAGCAGGACCCCGCCGCCCAGCGCACTGGCGCCGGCGATCGGGAAGCCGCCCAGGGACAGGCCGCCGAGGCCGGCGGCGACGCCGCCGCCGGGGTTGCCGGAGGTGGCCTGGTTGACGGCGGCGGTGTTCGGCAGTGCGACGTAGGGGAACGCCGTGCCGAAGGCGTGGTCGTTGGCGTTCACGCCGTCACCGGCGGCCAGGGCGGGCACGATCGTTCCGGTCTGTGCCGCGCCCTCCAGGGCCTGGAGTTCGATGTCGACGACGTCGTCGGCGAGGCGGCGGCCGTTGGGGAAACCGGCCAGGTCCTTGGCGAGGACACCGAGGCGGTTGGGGGACGCCGCCGGCGGGACGGACATGTTGAGGCGCAGTTCCTCGCCGGGCAGGAACGCGTCCTTGCTCACGTCGGCGTTGAGGAGCTGGGAGTTGAGGTCGGCCTGGATGGGACCGCCGGAGTTCTTCGAGATCCCGGTGAGGAAGATCTCCACCAGGTCGTTGCGCGGGGTGGCGGGCGCCGGGATGCCGTAGACGCTCTGGATGAGCTTCGGCACGATCGGGTCCTTGACCTTGTCGACCACCGGGGTGACGGTGGCGTCCTTCTCGGGGCTCAGCGCGTTGAAGGCGTCCTTGTACTTGATCGGGACGACGACCTCGTTGACCAGCGGGTTGCCGAGCCGGGAGACCTGTCGGAAGCCCTCGCCGCCCTTGTCGTCCTTCGTGCCCTCGCCGCCCTTGTCACCGCTGCCGACGACCGTCGCGCCCCTGCGGTCGGTGGTGGACCACACGCCGATCACGGGGTTGCGGGTCGGGTCGCCCTTGAGCGCGAGGTCCTTCTTGGGGACCTGGATGGCGATGGTGTTGACGTTGTAGCCGCTCAGGGTGTCGTGTCCGGACTCCTTGAGGTTCCCGCCGTAGAGCAGGTCGAAGACCCGCAGGTCGAGGAAGAACGGGTCGTCAGCCTGCCCGGCGTAGGTCTGCCCGCCGCCGGGCAGGTCGAACGTCGCCTGCTTGCGCAGCGACGCGTAGTCGGGCATCGAGGCCTGGCCCGTGTTCGACGGCGCAGCGACCGCGTCCTTGAGGAGGGTCTTCGTGGACCCGTCCGCACGGGTCTCCGTGAGGGTGTAGGTCTGGCGGAAGTTCAGCGTCTGGTCGTCCAGGTTGTTCACGACACCCGTGTTGTAGAGGAACTGGTTCGCGTCGTCGCGGTAGTGGTTGCTGAACGTCCAGGTGTAGGTGGTGTCGGCCTTGCCGTCACCATCGGCGTCGATCTTGATGTTGTAGCGCGCGTCGTCCGCGAACGCGTAGAAGTTCGGCCCGCCGTTGGGCTCCTCGAAGGGGATCCAGTTCGCGATCAGTGTGACGGTGTCCGGCTTGTCGGGACTGACGAAGGCGTACACGTCGGTGTTGTCCGCGCGGGGATCACCTGCGATCAGCGGCGCCTCACGGTGGCTGGAGGCGGAACTGACACCGGGCGCGAGACCGGCGAGGGCACCGGCGGCGGCGAGGGCGAGCGCGCCCATCCCGGCCAGCGGCCGTTCGGCGCGGCGCGCGAGGGAGGGCCGGCGGGGCGAAGGGGGAGGCTGCATGGTCCGTCTTTCGAGAGGATGGTCCGGACGGTTGGTGTGCCGCGCCTGACCGGCACACCGGTCTCGCGGACGTCGAGTGACGCCGCTTCCGGGTGCGGCGAGCTCCGTGGCGCCGTCACCGTGACCGGGTGCGACGCGCGTGCGGGGCCGATGCCGGGCATCCCGCGGCGGGATGGTGGCGCGAACGTCCACTGCCGGACGGAAGGTGGTGAGCCCTTCATAAAGTCATCACATGCCGTGCCGCCGTGCCTACCGCATTGCGCCGTTCGGGAGTCGGGGCAGCCTGCGGTCCTCCCGGCCGAGGCGATCAGGTACGGGGCGGCAGCCCGGTGGTGAGGTCCACTCGGCGCGCTGGTCTGCTCGGCGCACCGGCCAGGTCGGCGACGGACCGGTGGACCCCTTCCTCGTCGCGGGCCCCGGCGGCCGCCTCCCGCGCCGCGACCGGCTGCCCGGCACGGTGCTCGCTGCGCAGCCCGGACAGGCAGCTCCGACACGCAGCCCCGACACGCAGAAGTGCCCCCCCCCCCCCCGGGGGGGGGCGGGGGCCCCCGGCTGCCCCCGCGGGGGGGGGGGCGCCCAGGGGTGGCGGGCGCGGCGGCCCCGGGGGAGGG
>NZ_JBHWBZ010000001.1:158556-165624 GCF_042735475.1 Kitasatospora sp. NPDC059577
GGGGCGCCGGCTCGGGGGCCGGCGGCGCCCCCCCCCCGCGCAGCCCCCCCCCGCGCCCCCGCGCGGCACTCGGGCCCCCCCCCCGGGGGGGGGGGGGGGGGGCACCGTCGATGCCTCAGCTGCTGGTGGTCAGCAGACGGTTGGCGAGGGCGTCGGCGAGGCGGTAGGCCTCGTCGGCGGAGAGGGTGCGGCAGATGGCGTCCGCCAGTTCCTCGACGTCGTGCCAGTCGACGGCGTCGAGTCCCTCCTGGGAGGTGGTGTCGGCCGGCTTCTCGCGCTGTTCCGGCATCGCGAGCGGCTCGGAATTTTCCGCGGAAAATCGGTCGGTGCTCGCAGCGGCTTCCGCGCTCGCACGCGGAGCCTGCGGGGCGGGTGCCGGACGGGGCGCCGCGGGCGCCACCGGCTCCGCCGCCGGGGGTGTCACGGACGGCGTCGCCTCCGCGGTCGGCTGGGGGGCCGGTGCGGGGGTGACCACCGGCTGCGGAGCCGGAGCCGGAGCCGGCTCGCTGGCGGCAGGGGCCGGGGCAGCGGCGGGAGCGGCGGGAGCGGCCTTGACCGGGTCCTTGGCCGAGGCCTTCGCCTGCAGCCTGGCCGCCCGCTTCGCGGCGACGGCGTCGGCGTCGGCCTGGAGCAGGTGGTCCAGTTCCGCGGTCTGTTCGGCGAGGGACATCTCATCGATGCCCTTCACCGATCCGAGCCGGCGGGCGACGTTGATGGAGATGCCCTCGTCGCCGCGTGCCTTGGCCCGCACCTGGCGCTGGAGTTCCGGGTGGAGCTTCAGCAGGTTCTTGCGGTGCGAGATCCAGCTCTGGGACCAGCCCTCGGCCTCGGCGGCCTCCTTGGCGGTGGGGTACTGCGCCACGATGAGCAGGACCGCGTTGGCTTCTTCGATGGGGTCGAAGTCCTTGCGGGCCATGTTCTCGTCGAGCGCGGCCCGCAGCAGGGTCGCCTTGGACTCCGCGACCGTGTCGTCGACGACGACGAGCAGTTGTTCCCGCCCGTACAGTGCGGCGGCGGCGCGGCGGCGGTTGCCGTTGACGATGATGACGTCCTGCGGTCCCGCGTCGAGGGTCTGCCGGTCCTCGGGCCACAGCCGGAGGTAGGCGGCGGGGGTGACGGCGAGGCAGCTCTGGAGCTGGCGGTCCTTGATGCTCGCCAGGTCGGAGAGGTCGCCCAGTTCGTCGCGGGGGTTGCGCGGGTTGGGGAGGCAGTTGGCGGTGGGGACCCACCGGGCCGGGGTGTCGGTCGCGGTGGCGCCGGTGTTGGCGCTGTCCACGCCCGGGGCGTCGACGACCGGGTCGGCGGCCATCGACGCGAACGAGACGCGACGGCCGGCCATCAGCGGCCCCCGTACCCGAGTTCGAGGGACAGGCGGAAGAAGTCCTCGCGGGCCCGGTAGGCGGTGCCGCTCTCCTTGTACTGGGTGACGACGGTGCCTTCGGCGACCGCCCGCGAGTGGATCTTGTAGCGGCGCAGGACGGTTTTGGCGCGGGGCCAGCCCTTCGCCGCGATGTACGCCTCGGTGTCCTCCAGGTCGGCGCGGCCGTCCCGGGGGTCCCAGTTGTTGATGACGATCCGGAAGGGGATGTCCATCGGTTCGATGACCTTCTGGATGGTCCGGGCCGTCGGGTCGAAGCACAGCGGCTCGGTGATCATCGGGACCAGGACGTCATCTGCTATTTCCAGGGCCCGGCGCAGGATCTCCTCGTCGGCGAGGGTGCCCGGGGTGTCGATGAAGATGTGCTCGTACTCGTCCTTCTCACCGAGGACGTCGAACGTGCAGGCCGCGAGGTTGACCGTGGTGGTGGTCTTGCCCACGCCGCCCTTCTGGTTGGCGATGACGTGGATCTTCGCGCCGGTGTTCTTGAGGTTGATCAGCTGTTCGGCATGGTCGTGTGCCGCCATGAAGTCGAAGGGCAGGTTGTCGCCCACTCTCTCCGCCCAGACGACGGCGGACCCCTGGGGGTCGGTGGACACGACAAGCACGGATGGCTTCATGATGTTCCGTTCTCTCCGTGGGCTTCCCGGGCGGACTGCCCGGTACTGCGGACGCCCGCCGCTCGAAGTCGTGAACGGCGAACAGGAACAGCATCCCAGAAGATCAACTGGGATCGTGACGCGACCCGCCTGTGTTCGCGCACAATGATCGGATCCGGGACCTGATTGCTCACCGGAAACCGCTGGTCCCACGGTGGGGAAGGCGGTCCGCCGACGGCGATCCGCGGCCCGTGGACCACCGGGGCGGAGGGGGGAGGGAACGGGAATCGGGCACGGCGCCGCCGTATCGCGCACTCCGGAATTCCGGCGGAAGCGGCGTTCCGGCATTCCTGACGGATCGACGGATCGACGGATCGGTTGATCGACCGAACCGTGAATCGGCCGGTCCACGAATCGACCGATCGGAAAGCGTCGGATGCCGGCGGAGCCCGTCGGAATTCCCCCGATTCACGCGGCCGCGTCGGACCGCCGGGTGCCGCCGCGCCGCTGCCCACCGCGAACGGGCCCTCGGACGTCCCGATCACGACCGCGCGTCGCGCGTCGTCGTGCCCCTGTGCCACCCGGCCCCCGGCTGTCTGTCCCGCCTGCTCTGTCCGCCCGCGGGCCTGCTCCGCCCAACGGCTTTTCCCGGGAGGGGAGTCGAGGATCCGACGGTGCGTCAGAACTCGACCCGCGCACGGCCGGCGGGACATAAGCGGGAGACACGGAGGAGATGCGCCCTCTACGGTGCGAACATGTCACTGATCAGGAAGTTCCAGGTCACGTTCGATTGCGCGGAGCCCGTGCGCGTCGCCCGCTTCTGGTGCGAGGTACTGGGGTACGTCATGGCGCCGCCGTCGACGGAGTTCGCCACGTGGGAGGAGTACGACCTCTCCCAGCCGCCGGAGAAGCGGGGGTCGTGGTGCGCGTGCAGCGATCCCTCGGGGGTGGGACCGCGCCTGTACTTCCAGCGCGTTCCCGAAGGCAAGACCGTCAAGAACCGGGTCCACCTCGACGTGCGGGTCGGCACCGGGCTCGTGGGCGAGGAACGCCTCGCCACGCTCGAAGCCGAGGCCGAGCGACTGCTCGCGTTCGGCGCGGTGCGCGTGGAGGTGCTGTACGACGGCACCGACTCGTGCATCGTGATGCAGGACGTCGAGGGCAACGAGTTCTGCGTCGACTGAGCGGGCGGCCCGCCGGCGGTCAGCGCGGGAGCGCCCAGTCCGGCCTCCACGTGCCGGGGGCGTCGTGGCCGGTGACCGTCGCGGCGAGGTGGGCGCGGAGGGTGGCCAGCGCGGGGTGGGGGTTGTCGCGGTGCCACAGGAGGGAGTGCGGGTAGACGGGGGTCGGGTCGGTGACCGGGATGCGGCGCAGGCCGTGGCCGGCGGGCCAGACCAGGCGGGTCTGCTCGCTCATGAAGGTGGCCAGGGCCGGGGTGTCGGCGATGGTGTCGAGGAGCGCGTCGGAGCCGAAGTTGGGGCCGGTCGCCTCGATGGTGAGGCCGTACGCGGCGACGAGGTCGTCGTAGTAGGCGCCCCACTCGGTGCCGGGGACGATGCCGGGCATCCAGATCCGGTGGCCGACGAGGTCGGCGACGGTCACCGACCTGGCGCCGGCCAGTGCGTGGGCGGGGCCGGTGAGGAGCTGGAGCGGTTCGTCGAGGACCCGGACGGACACGATGTCCTCGGGCAGGGGCCGGCCGGGTGCGGCGACGGCCCGGAAGGACGCGTCGACCGTGCCGGACCGGATGGCGGCGACGGCCGTCTCGATCTCGAACAGCATCAGCACGTCGAGGTCGACGTCCGGGTGCGCGCGGTGGAAGTCGCGCATCAGGCCGGACACCGCGCCGCGTGAGTTGATCACGTCGACGCGCAGCGCGCGGTGGCCGGCGCGCACGGAGGCGACCGCGCGTTCCGCGACGCGCAGCAGTTCGCGCGCGTGCGGCAGGAAGGCCTGCCCGTCGATGGTGAGCTCGGCTCCGCGCGGGGTGCGGGTGAACAGCCGGACGCCGAGGTCGCGCTCCAGCGTGGCGACGCGTTTGGAGACGGCCTGCTGGGTGACGGTGAGGTCGACGGCGGCCTTCTGGAACTGGCCGGCTTCCGCGATGGCGGCGAAGGTGCGCACTGCTTCGAGGTCCACGCCGACCCACCCTAGTGGACAACCACTGGTTGTGTGAGGTGGGCGGGATGGTTGTTTGACCTGCCATTGTGTCGCCCGATTAGCTCTCACCGGTCAACTTCGCTTTGTTCGGTCGGGACGTCGAGGGAGCAATCACATGCTGGGCAGGAGGCGGCTGGGCCGGCAGTTCGGCTGGCTGTGGGCGGCGTACGCGGTGAGCGCGTACGGGTCGGGGCTGGGGTTCGGGGCCCTGCCGATGATCGCCGTGCTGGTGCTGCACGCCGGCCCCGCGGAGGTGTCCGTGCTGTCCGCGGTGGGGCCCGCGATGGGCGCGCTGATCGCCGTGCCGCTGGCGCCGTGGGTGGAGTTCCGGCGGAAACGGCCGGTGATGATCGCGACGGACCTGACCCGGTTCGCAGCCATGGCGACGATCCCGGTCGCCTACGCCTTCGGGTGGCTCGGCTTCGGCCAACTGCTCGTGGTCTCGATCGTGGTCGCCGCGGCCAAGATCGCGTTCGGCGCGGCCAGCGGTGCCCACCTCAAGGCCCTCGTCCGGCCGGAGGACCTGCTGGTGGCCAACGCGCGCTTCGAGTCGACGAACTGGAGCTCCATCGCGGTCGGGCCACCCCTGGGCGGGGCGGCGATCGGTCTGTTCGGGCCGGTCACCACCGTGCTGGCCGACGCGCTCAGCTACCTGCTCTCCGCGCTCGGCATCGCCGCGATCGGCGGCCGGGAGGAGGCGCCGCGGCCGGCCGGGGACGACCGGCTCCGGGCGGGCGCCCTGCTCGACGGCTGGCGGCACATCCTGGGAGACCCCGGCCTGCGGGCCCTCTACCTCAACAACGTGCTGGTCTCCGGCCTGATCATGGCCACCGAGCCGGTCCTCGCGGTGCTCCTGCTCCGCCAACTCGACTTCGCGCCTTGGCAGTACGGCCTTGCCTTCGCCGCGCCCTGCCTCGGCGGACTCGTCGGCTCGCGGCTCGCCCGCCGGGTCGTGGCCCGGTACGGCCGGGACCGGGTCTTCCGGACCGTCGGCACCCTGCGCGCCGTCTGGCTGATCGGCCTGGCCTTCGTCCGCCCCGGCGTCGTCGGCCTCGTCACCGTGATCGCCGTCGAGCTGGCGATCATCGTCAACATGAGCCTGTACACCCCGGTGCTCGCCACCTACCGCCTCGAACGCACCCCCGGGCACCTCGTCGCCCGCACCCTGTCGGCCTGGTCGATCGGCCAGCAGACGGCCATCGCCGTCCTCACCGCGCTCGGCGGACTGCTCGCCGACGCCACCGGGCCGCGCACCGCCCTCGCGGCCGCGGGACTGCTCATCCTGGCCACCCCGCTGCTGCTGCCCCGGCGCGAGCAGGTGGCGCGGCAGGAGCCGGAACCGGCCGGCAGCCACGCGTGACGCACGTCGGGGCCCCGCGCTCCGACGGACCGGTATCGCCCACCGGGCACCGATCCCACCGAGCATCGATCCCACCGGCCACCGATCCCACCGAGCACCACCCGTCAAGGAGGACACCCACGTGAGCACGACCCCCGCACTCGACCCCGCGCACACAGCCCTGCTGGTCCTGGACTGCCAGCCCGCGGTCCTCGCGGCCCTGCCCGGGGACGGCGCCCGCGAGGCTCTGCTCGACCGCGTGGAGGAAGCGGTCGCCGCCGTACGCGCCGCTGGCGGCACCGTCGCCCACGTGCGGGTCGGCTTCACCGAGGACGACTGGGCGGCCGTCCCGGACGCCAACACGTCCTTCGGTCCGGTGGCGCGGTACCGCGCCCTGCACCACGAGGACCCCGCCACGGCCGTCCACGAGCGCCTGGCCCCCCGGGACGGCGACATCGTCGTGCGCAAGACGCGCTTCGGCGGCCTGTCCACGACCGACCTCGACCGGCGGCTGCGCGAGCGCGGCATCACCACGCTGGTCGTGGCCGGTGTCAGTACCGGCGGCGCCGTCCTGTCCACCGTCGTCGACGCCGCGGACCGCGACTACCGGCTCCACGTCCTGTCCGACGGGGTGGCCGACCCGGACGCGGAGGTCCACGACCTCCTGCTCCGCCGGGTCCTGCCCTCCCGGGCCGGCATCCTCGACACCGCGGAACTGCGCGCGCTGCTCCGCGCCGCCTGACCCGCGCCGCCTGACCCGCGGCCCGCGGCCCGCGACCCGTGCCCCGGGCCGCCGGCGCCGGGCGCGCCGCGGGCCACCCGCGCCCCCGGGACGAGTCGGGCCCTGCCTGTTCCCGCAGGCAGGGCCCGTACCGGCGTCCCCGCGGGGGCAGTCGCGGGGACGCTGGGGCCGGAGGCAGGCCGGTCAGATCCTGCGGTACGCCTCGGTGGGGCAGAGGCGCATGATCTGCTCGATCTCGTCGAAGGTCGACTGGTCGGCGATCGGCGATCGGCGATCGGCGGTGGGGCGAACGGGACGACCGGGTCGCCGCGGTCGTCGGCGCGGCAGTAGAGCCCGTTGTCGAACAGCGTCTTGGACAGCTAGCCGTAGAGCACGCGCTCGCACTGCTCGTCGGTGAAGGTGGTCTTGGCGGCCTTGTCGGTGACCAGTTCGACGCCGTGGAAGTAGCCGTTGCCGCGGACGTCGCCGACGATCGGCAGGTCGCGCACCTTGTCCGACGTCTTGAGGAAGCTGCCCTCGTCGGCCGGCACGTGCTGGTCGATGCCCTCGCGCTCGAAGATGTTGGTTGGCCGGCGCGACGGCGGCGGAGACCGGGTGGCCGCCGAAGGCGTAGCCGTGCGGGAAGACTGCGTCGCCCTTGTAGAACGGCTCGGCGATGCGGTCCGAGATGATCGTGGCGCCGATCGGGGAGTAGCCGGACGACATGCCCACCGCCCTGGCTGCCCGTCCTGCCCGGCATCACCCGGTTGCTGCTCCGGGGGGCCGCCCCGCGCGGGGGGGCCCCGGGGGGGGGCCAAAACCCGCGCCCGCCCCGCCCCCGCGCGCCGGTGGGGTGGGGAGCGGACACCGA
>NZ_JBHWBZ010000001.1:165634-175996 GCF_042735475.1 Kitasatospora sp. NPDC059577
GGCGCCTCTGGGGGTGTCGCGCCACAACGCCCCCCCCCCCCGGGCGCCCGCCCCGCGCGCCAAACCCCGGTGCGCTGCGCGGCCCCCCGGCGGGGCGGCGCGCCCCCGAGGTGCGCCACGAAGCGCGCCGGCCGCAGGACCCGGACGGCCTGGAGGTGTGGACGGCGAACGCGTTGCACGGCATCCGCCCGGTCACCGCCTGGCAGGACCGGGCGATGACGCCGGCCGCACCCGACCGGGCCGCGCGTCGGCAGGCGGCGCTGCTCCGCACGGCGACGCCTCCGGAGCAGCAGGATGGGTCGGACCAGCAGGGTGAGTGGATCCGGCCGGGCGGTGATCCTGCTGACCGTCACCTCGGACGGGCGGGACGTCGTGACCGGCCTGCGGCCCGGCTGCTGCTTGCCGTGAACCCGGACGACTTCCCCTCGTGCCGCCCCCGTGCCGCCCAGCGACAAGGACAAGACGCTGAACACCCACCACTCCTGGCGTGACCTGCCCGCCGCCCAGCAACCCGACCGGCCCGACCGCGCCGCCCTGCACGACGTCGTCGCCGAACTCGCGGGCTTCCCGCCGCTCGTGTTCGCCGGCGAGTGCGACCAGCTGCGCGCCCGGCTGGCCGCGGTCGCCCGCGGCGAGGCGTTCCTGCTCCAGGGCGGCGACTGCGCCGAGACCTTCGACGGCGTCTCCGCGGGGCAGATCGAGAACAAGCTGAAGACGTTGCTGCAGATGTCCGTCGTCCTGACCTACGCCGGATCCGTTCCGGTGGTCAAGATCGGCCGGATGGCCGGGCAGTACGCCAAGCCGCGGTCCCGCGACACCGAGGTGCGGGACGGCGTCGAACTGCCCGTCTACCGCGGCGACGCCGTCAACGCGTCGGAGTTCACCGCCCGCGCCCGCACCCCCGATCCGGACCGGCTCAGACGGACGTACCACGCCTCCGCCGCGACGCTGAACCTGATCCGCGCGTTCACCACCGGCGGCTACGCCGACCTGCACCGGGTGCACGCCTGGAACCGCGACTTCGTGGCGGGCTCCCCGGCCGGCGAGCGCTACCGGGAACTCGCCCACCGGATCGACTCCGCGCTGACCTTCATGCGGGCCTGCGGGACCGACCCGGCCGCCCTCAGGACCACCGAGTTCTACGCCGGCCACGAGGCCCTGCTGCTGGACTACGAGACCGCGCTGACCCGGACCGACTCGCGCAGCGGCGACCTCTACGACGTCTCCGGGCACATGATCTGGATCGGCGAGCGGACCCGTCGGCCCGACGGCGCCCACGTCGGGTTCGCCGCCCGGATCCGCAACCCGGTCGCGGTCAAGCTCGGCCCGGACGCCACCCCGGACGACGCGCTCGCCCTGGTCGACCGCCTGGACCCGGACCACGAACCCGGCCGGCTCACCCTCATCACCCGGATGGGCGCGGACAAGGTCCGCGACCTGCTGCCGCCGCTGGTGGAGAAGGTCACCGCCTCGGGCGCGCCCGTGGTCTGGGCCTGCGACCCGATGCACGGCAACACCTTCTCCTCCGGGAGCGGCTACAAGACCCGTGCCTTCGACGACATCGCGGACGAGGTCAGGGGCTTCTTCGAGGTGCACCGCGCACTGGGCACCCACCCCGGCGGCCTCCACGTCGAGCTGACCGGCTGCGACGTCACCGAGTGCGTCGGCGGCGCCACCGCCATCAGCGACGCCGACCTCGCCCTGCGCTACGAGTCCGCCTGCGACCCCCGGCTCAACCGGAGCCAGTCCCTCGACCTGGCGTTCCTGGTCGCGGAACTGCAGGTCCGGGCACGGGCGCAGGAACAGGAGCGGGCCCAGGAGTGGGAGCAGGAGCGGGATCAGGAGCAGACAGGGGCGACGGCGCAGGCGCGGCCACCGGCACACCCGGGGCTCGTCGGCCGGTGAACCCCGGGCGAGCGACGCCGCGGTGGTACGCGCGGCGCCGCGGATGCCGGCCCCCGGGAGGGAAGCGGAGCAGACCCGCCCCCGCCCCGGGGCCGTCGCGGCTCAGCCGTCCGCGATACCCAGCGCGGTGCGGACCTCGCCGGCCAGCCGCGCATCCAGGGCGCCCGTGGTCATCCGGTTCTTGACGAGCGCGAAGGAGAACCGGTGCGCCGGGTCGGCGAATCCCGTGCTGCCGCCCGACCCGCTGTGGCCGAACCCGCCCGCCGGCCGCACCGGCGTGGAGCCGTCCCCGACCAGGAAGCCGTAGCCCATCGTCCACGGGATGCCCAGCGTCCGGTCCACGCCGCTCACCCGGCCCGTGGTCGCCTCCCGCAGGGTCGGCGCCGAGAGCAGCCGCACCCCCGCCGGCTCACCGCCGCCCGCCAGCGCCGCGTACAGCCGGGAGAGCGCACGCGCGGTCAGCACACCGTTGGCCGGCAGCGGCGTGCGCCGGAAGTCGGCACGGTTGGCCAGCCCGGCCACCGGGAACACCGCGCGCGGCGCGGCGACCAGGAACGGAGCCCCGGCCGGGATCGCCTCCAGCCGCGCCGCCCACCCGCCGTCGTCGCAGACGGCCACCCGCGACTGCAGGCGCTCCGGGGCGTGGAACAACAGGTCGTCGGCGATCCCGAGCGGCCCCGCCAGCTCCTCGCGCAGCAACTCGTCACAGCCCCGGCCGGTGGCCCGGCGCACGATCTCGGCCACCAGCACCCCGAACGTCCAGGCGTGGTAACCGACCGCGCTGCCCGGCTCCCACAGCGGCGCCTGACCGGCCAGCCAGGCCGCAGTCGCCGGAAGGTCCAGCAGCCGTTCGGGCGTCACGTCCGCCGGCAGCTGCGGCAGCCCGGCCGAATGGGAGAGCACCTGGCCCAGCGTGACCCGCTCCTTGCCGGCCGCGCCGAACTCCGGCCAGTACCGGGCCACCGGCTCCCCGTACGCCAGCACCCCCCGGTCCACCAGCACCGCCACCAGGGCCGCCGCCACCCCCTTCCCCGTCGACCAGGCGGGCACCAGCGTGTCCGGCCCCATCGGTCGGCCCCCGGCCTCGTCGGCCGCGCCCGCCCAGGCGTCCACCACCAGCTCGCCGTCCAGCCACGCGGCCACCTGCACCCCGAGCTCCGCACCGGACCCGGTGACCTCGCCCAGGATCTCCTCGACCCGCCGCTGCGCCGCGTTGTCCGGCGCCGTTCCGCTCCCCATCGCTCCCTCGTCCCCCTTCGTCCGCTGCCGGACCCCGTGGAGAACGGGGCCCGCTCACGGACTCCAACTCGGCCGACCACCGGAACGATCCCGCCCCGCAGCCGCAGCCGGTGGGCCGGTGGGCGCGTGGCGGGCCGGCAGCCGCAAGCTGATGACGGTGTTCGCCGAACACGCCCTGCGTGACGTACCGGCCGGCAGCCCGCTCGCCGGGATCCAGCCGCACGCGCTGCGTGAGCGCAGCCGGCGCTTCGGCCTCTCGGCGCTTCCGACCTCGCGCGCGGCCAAGGACCGGCGGGAAAGCGTCGCCCGGTCGTCGGACCTCGTCCCCGACGACGACCGGCGTGTGCAGCGACTGCGGCACCTGCCGGCCCGCCTGCTCAAGGCGCGGAGGTTCGACACCGCGCTGGAGCAGGTCCGCTGACGGGCCGAGGCCGCCCGCCGCTGCCGTACGCCGCCCGATGACCACGTCGCGCCTCGTGCTGCCGGGCGAGAGCCTGCGGGCCGACCTCGGTACCTCCGCCCCGCGGCGGGTGCCGGGCGGGGTGGGCGAGCCGCTCGTACCGGAGCGGCCCCGGCACGGGCGTGACGCGTCCGCGAGGCCTCGCCGTCGGCGCCTCCGCATCGGTTCAGTCGGGCAGCCGGTACTTCCTGGACGCGGCGGCCGCCGAGCCGACGGCGGTGAGGAGCACCCAGCCGACGGCGGAGACGACCAGGGTCGGGGTGAACGGCCAGAGGTCGGTGAGGAATTCGCCGCTGACGACCCAGGCGAAGCTCGCGATCAGGGCTCCGGAGCGGGCCGCCGAGGCCGGCGCCCCCGGCTTCGGGCCGACCGCCCCGACGATCGTCAGCGCCGTTCCCAGCCCGATGAGGAGGGCGAGCTCGGTGCAGGTGAGGAAAGGGGTGTACTCGACGACGTAGTGCTGCCCCGGCTTGGAGATCTCCATCACCCGGCCCCGCCAGACCTTGAGGTCCACCGCCATGCCGATCTCCACGGCGTCGTAGAACCCCCGGTCGACCACGGAGGTGTCGGTGGGGGCCGGAGCGCCACGGGTCATGGTCAGGTCGTACTCGGCGCCGGTGCCGTCCTTGGTCTGCTTGTCCGTCACCCTCCCGGTCGTCCGCAGGAGGCAGTCCGCGCCGGCGACGGCGGCCGGGGTGCCGCAGACGGGGGCGGTGAGGTAGGCGCCGGCCGTCGTGTACGCGCCGGCGTACCGGGCGAAGCCGAGGGCGACGGCGGCCACGCCCACCAGGACGAGCAGGCCCCGGGCCCACCCGGGGGCGCGGTGCCCCGGCGGGCGGCCCGGGAGGGTCCGGGTGTACACCGTCCGGGCCCGGACGGGCGGGGCGTCCGTCCCGGCCGCGGGATGCCGCGCGGGGGCCGGCGCGTCGGCGGTGTCGGCCGCGGTCGCCGCGACGGTGGCGGGCACCCGGGCCGGCGCGTCGGTCGCGGGCGGGTCGGCTGCGGGCGCGTCGGGCGGGTCCAGCAGACGGCTGACCTGCCCGCGCAGGACGTGCAGTTCGCGGGTGACGGTCTCGGCCTGCTCCCGCACCCCGGTGAGTTCCTCCTCCAGCGCGCGGGTGTACCCCACGGCGGCGTCCAGCCGGCGGCCCTTCGCCTCGGACTCCTCCCGGAGGCGGCGGCCGCGTTCCTCCTCGGCGTCGAGCAGTGCGGCGAGCCGCTGCGCCTCGCGGCGCGCCCGCGACCGGTCGTCGCTGCGGGCGCGGCGTTCCTCGTCCCGTTGCCGGGTCAGGTCCGCGACGGCCTGCCGCAGGTGCTCGACGGTTTCGCGCAGGTGGACGACCTGGTCGGCGGTGTTCGGGCTGTCGCGCAGTTCGGCGGTGCGCAGGTCGTGGAGCCGGCGCAGTCCGGACGGGGTGAGGGGCCGGCCGCGGGGTGCCAGGAAGGCGGCGAAGGCGTCCAGGAACGCGCGGGGCGGGATCGCCCGGCCGGTGAGGTAGGACGTGACCTCGTCCGTGGACCGGCCGGTGGCCTCGGCGAGTCGCTCCGCTGTGACACCGCCCGGGCCCCCGGCTCCGCCCCCGGCCCCGGCCGCGTCCGCGCGCTGCGCGAGGGCGGCGGTCAGCGCCTCGGCGAGCGGGGATGCCCGGGGTGGCGGCGGCCGGTGGGCGGCGTTGCGGGTGAAGGCGAACCTGCCCATGCTGTCGGTGGTCTTCTGGTTGGGAGCGGGCAGACCGCGGCGGCTCGACTCGGCGCACAGGTCCGGGTAGAGCGCTTCGAGGGTGAGCCACTTCGGTCCGCCCGGCAGACCGGCGCGGACCAGGTCGACCAGGGTGCCGGTGAAGGAGGTCGGCCGGTCGGCCTGCTCGGCGAGCGGGACGACGTGGGCGGGGCCGTCGCTGGCCGTCAGGACGTAGGTGCCCCGGATGGCCGTGGCACCGGCGAGGACGGCGTCGCCGGACAGCGCCTCGATGGCCCGGCCGGCGTAACAGCAGTCCAGGACGACGGCCTTGGCCCTCGCCGGGCTCTCCAGGAACGCCTCACGGACGATGCCGAATGCCAGCCCGGTCACGTCGGCGTGCGCCGGATCGGTCCGGCCGAGGGCCAGGCACAGCTCTCCGCGGGGCAGCACCAGCCCGTGGCCGACGTAGTAGAGCACCAGGACGCCGCGGGTCTCCTTGGCGAGCCGCCGCAGGTCCGGCACCAGGGCGGCCGGGGTGGCGGCCGGGCGGTGCGGGTCGGCCGGGTCGGGGACCACGGTGATCCGGTCCTCGGGCCAGCCGCACAGCTGCGGGTCGGTGAGCATGCGGTGCACCGCGGTCAGGCTGTTGCGCGCGGCGGGCAGCGGCAGCAGGTCCGGGTGTTCGTAGCTGCCGGTGCCGATCAGGACGGCCCGGGAGTCGTCGAACCCGCCCGGTCCGGGCGGCTCGCTCACGGCCGTGGCCCGGTCTCGTCGTCGTCCTCGCCCAACACCTCGGCCAGGAGCGGCACGACGTCCTCCGACCTGACCTGGGTGGCGGTCACCCTGACCCTGCGGTGCCGTGTCGTCACCTCGGCCGTCACGTCCGAGCGGCGGGTCCGCAGCCAGACCGCCAGCGCCCTGGCCACCACCGCGCCCGCACCGCCGGCGCCGAGCGCGACCTCCAGGACCTGGGTGACCCCGCCCAACTCCCCGTCGGCGGGCGGCGTCGGGACGGCCCGGACCAGCCCCGCGAGCGCCCGCTCGCGCCGCAGCCAGTCCCACAGCTCCGCCGTCTCCCGCACCTCGTCGCCGCCGATGACCCTGATCCGCGCGTCCACCGCACCTCCGCCACCTCGCGTCCCGGACACCCGCCGGGGCTCAGCGGGATGATGGCAGGAAGCCGCCGGCCGCGGGGGCAACTTGCCTTCGTTGTTGCAGATTTGTCAGTTTTCTGCAGGCCGGCCCTGTTGCGTTCGGGGTGGCCGTACCCGGGGCGGACGTACCTGGGTCGGCCGTACCCGGGGCGGACGTAGCCGGTTCCGCCGGGCCCGGGGCGGACGGTGTCGGGGCCCGCACCGTCCGGCCCGAGTCGTCCGCCCGGGGTCGTCCGCCCCGGGGCGTCGCGGCCGTCGGACCGCTACGGCGCGATGGCGTAGCAGAAGAACCCTTCCTGCCGGGAGACGCTCGCCCCGGTGCCGTTGTCGGTCACGGTCACCTTCACCGCGGCCGCCAGGTTCGTCCGGCACGGCCCGTAGGCGCCCGGGGCGGTGAGGCCGGAGTAGAAGCCCGCGTTGCCGACCGCGGTCCAGGAGTAGCTGTAGGTGCCGCTGCCGCCGGCCGCGTAGGCGTCACAGGACCAGACGCTGTTGCCGGAGTCGCAGACCACGGTGACGCTCGGCGCGGTGGCGGCGTGGGTAGTGGCGGCATGGGCGGGGGCGGCGAGCCCGAGGGTGGCGAGTGCGAGCAGCGGAGCCGTGAGGGCGCCCAGGCGCCTGGTCGGGGACTGGGGCACGGACCGGTTCATCGGAACCTCCTGCGTCGGGGTGTGCGGGGGTAGTTCGGGTCGTACGAGTCGTGCCGATCGTGCGTGCCGTGCGTGCTGTGCGGGAACGACTGTGCAGCGCGCAAAGGATCTTCACAACCCTCGCGACGGCAGAGGACGGACGGGGTACGCCGAGGTCATTACGCGCGGAGTAGTGCCGAATCAGTACTCCGGGTCGTGCCCGTGCAGGTTCTCAGGTCCCGTGTCGTTTTCTCCGCCGCAATGTCAGCTGAGTGGCCGATCCGACAGGGGATCGAGAACTGCTGCCGATTGTCGTCACATTGGCCCCCCACGCCCGGCCCGGGCCAGGTAGCGTGCCGACATGACGAGCGATGAGACCCCAGTGACGGTGGAACAGATCGGCGCGGCTCTGGCCGCGTTGGGCGTCTACGAGGGCGACAACACACCGGCCGAGCACGCCGAAAGGGCCGCACAGTTCGGCAGCCCCGACATCTACCGGCTTCGTCTGCTCAACACCCTGCTGGGCGTGGTGCAGGGACAGGCGAAGCTCGCCGACGAGGTCGAGGAGGACGGCGAGGACCTGTTCACCGCATGGTTGGAGCAGCTGAGGGGCGCCGGCACCTGGGAGGACTCGGCCAGGCAGATATCCTTCTTGGGCTGGCAGGTCCGGCGGGTGGGTATCCCGCTCTTCCTCCTCGCCAACGATCCGGACACCGGGCCCATCGTGGACGCGGCCGCGCAGGCCGCCGAGGCGCTGCACATCATGCTGGGCGTGATCGGCACACTCGAAGAGGCGGACCCGACCGTCGACTTCGTCACCGTCATCAACCAGGGCGGGATGCTGAAGGCGGGCCGGGAGCTCCTGGTCACCGCCCTCGACAACACCGACACCGCGCTGGAAACGTTCAAGTAGGCCGGCCGCAAGACGTCCGGGGCCCGAGCGGTGTCAGTCCCGGCGCAGGTCCAGCATGGCGAACACCTTGTCGTAGCGGCGTTCCCCGACGGCCACGTAGTCCGGCAGCCGCCCGTACTCGGTGAAGCCCAGCGAGAAGTACAGGTGCAGCGCGTCGGCGTTGTCGCCGCGGGCGTCCAGGGTGAGTACCTCGATGCCCGCGGCCCTGGCGTCCGCGATCAGCGCGGTGCTCAGGGCCCGACCGATGCCGTGGCCCTGGGCGGCGGAGGCGACGGCGAGCTTCTCCAGGTCCGCGTGGGGGCGGTGGGTGGGGCGTCGGTGGCGCAGCCAGTAGCCGAACCCGGCCGGGCGACCGTCCAGGTACGCGGCCCGCAGGGCGCCGTCGCCGGACCGGGCCCGGTCCAGGACCTGCTCGACCAGCACGGCGACCTCGTCGGCCGAGGGCGGCTCCAGCCAGCCCAGTGCCGCGCCCGCCTCCACCAGTTCGGCCAGGATCCGGTGCGCGGCCGCCGCGAAGTCCTCGGCGCCCCCGGGTAGTTCGGCCACCGCCGCGGCGTCGAGGAGGACGAGGGCTCCGGACGCGGGTGCTTCGTTCGTGTTCAGGCCCATGGCGGGCAGCTTAGAGCCTGCACGGACAGGTGGGGGTGGGGTACCCGGGCAGCGAGGCGGGCACAGGTCTCCGTGATCACGGAGTTGCGACGCTCTGTGATCACCGGGGGGATCTGTGCCCGGGCTTCCGTCATGGCTGACCGACCCGCACACGCGACCGTTCCCGCCGCCGGCAACCCTGATCCGATCCCATGCCTGAAGCGGACCACCGGCCACGTCCTGCCCTTGTGGTTCAGGCGACGCGGGTGTCGTAGGTCTCGCGGTTGGCGAGGACATCGTCCATGTGCATCTCGGCCCAGGTCTTGAGGCCGCGCATCATCTCGTGCAGTGACAGGCCGAGGTCGGTCAGCTCGTAGGTGACCGTGACCGGCACGGTCGGCGTCACGGTGCGGGTGATCAAACCGTCGCGCTCCAGGGAGCGCAGCGTCTGGGTAAGCATCTTCTGACTGACGCCGGCCAGCAGGCGCAGCAGCTCCGAGTAGCGCATCGACCGGGGCTCGCCGGCGCAGTCGGTGCCTGGCTGATGCGCGCTGTCGCTGCCGAGCGCAGCCAGGATCAGCGTGACCCATTTGTCGGAGAGCCGGTCGAGCAGCTTGCGACTGGGGCAGGCGGCCAGGAAGGCGTCGTACTCCATCTTGGCCTGTGCCCTCTGCTGGGCCGCCGTCATCGTTGCCATGGACCATTCCCTTCACCCGCGGGTGCCTTACGCACTCCGAAGTGCCTTCTTCCCGACAGGAAGCTACACACCAATAGTGATGCAAGGTGCCACTGGGCACCGCTATCCGGCTCAGCGCGAAAGGCACAGCATGAGTACGTCCTCCGCCTCGCTTCCCGGCGGCACCTGGACCCTGGGCGACCTGATCGTCACCCGATTCGGCTACGGCGCCATGCAGCTCGCCGGCCCCTGGGTCATGGGCCCGCCGGTCGACCGCGACGGCGCACTCGCGGTCCTGCGCGAGGCAATCGACCTCGGCATCACCCACATCGACACCGCCGACGCCTATGGGCCGCACATCACCAACCAGTTGATCCGCGAAGCGCTGCACCCGTACCGCGACTCGCTGCACATCGTGACCAAGGTCGGCGCGACCCGGGACGAGGAGGGGGGCTGGCCTCCGGCCCGGCGACCCGAAGAGCTGCGCCGCGCCGTCCAGGAGAACCTGGAGAACCTCGGTCTCGACACGCTGGACGTGGTCAACCTCCGGCTCGGCGACGCCCGAGGCCCCGTGACCGGTTCGCTCGCGGAGGCGTTCGAGGTGCTTGCCGAACTCCAGCAGCAGGGCCTGATCCGGCACCTCGGCGTGAGCAACGCGACGGCGGAACAGGTCGCCGAGGCGCAGGCGATCGCGTCCATCGTGTGCGTGCAGAACATGTACAACCTCGCTCACCGCCACGACGACGAGCTGGTCGACGAGCTCGCCGAGCAGGGCATCGCCTACGTGCCCTTCTTCCCGCTCGGTGGCTTCAGCCCGCTGCAGTCCGAGGCGCTCACAGCCGTGGCCTCCGGGCTGGAGGCGACGCCGATGTCCGTCGCCCTGGCCTGGCTGCTGCAGCGGTCGCCGAACATCCTGTTGATCCCCGGCACCTCGTCGGTGGCGCACCTGCGCGAGAACGTCGCGGGCGCGGGACTCCCGCTCTCCGAGGAGGATCTCGCCGAACTGGACAAGATCGGCCGCTGACCCCCTTCCGTCACCACGGCGAAGCGCCGTCGCGCCCCCGGAGAGTTCCACCGCTGGGCGCGATCACACAGAGGGGTGTGTCTGAACCTAGAG
>NZ_JBHWBZ010000001.1:176006-227238 GCF_042735475.1 Kitasatospora sp. NPDC059577
CGGCCGCCTCCCCGCCGGCGCCCTGGACCTCCGCCGTCTCGGCCGCGCCGACGGCCCCCCGCGGCACGGGGGCGGCGAGGGCCCCGCCCCCCCCCCCCGCCCGCTTCCCGCGGGACGGGTCGGATCGACCCTCGGCCGCTCGGGTGGCAGCGCCGCGAACCGATCCCCAAGCGGGTCGTCAGCCATGACGTGAGGACGGGCACAGGTCTCTCGGGTGGCCACGGAGCGTCGCGACTCCGTGATCGCTGAAACCCGTGCTCGCCTTGTCGTCGAGGCCCCCCATGTCGCCTACGTGCGCGAGCTCTTGGATGACATCCCGGTTGGGGAGTCCGCGGGTGCGGATGAGTGGCCGGCCGTGGTCTGTGACAGCTGCACCGACTCCGTCGTCGTGGGCATGCAGGGTCTGCGCCCGCGCTCGCCCACACCGGCAGCAGAGCGCATCTCCGTCAAACGGCAACCCCTCGTGCGGGAAGAAACCCTCGTCGTGCAGCCCCCTTTCACAGGTCTCGGCGGCGTACGACGAGCGCGGCGAAGGGCACCGCAACCAGGGGCCAGGCAACGAGGGTGATCCATGCCTCGGTGGCCGTCGCCGGGTAGTGGATGCCCGGTGGGAAGCCGAGTTCGTCGAGGCGCCACAGCCGCTGCCAGGCGGTGTAGGGCATGGCGTGCGCGATGGCGGCCGACCAGTGATGCCGCTCGTCGAAGAATTCAGGGACCAGCAGGAGCAAGGCGGCCGTCGTGACCATGGTGGTCGCCGTGTGCCGGATGACGGCGCCGATACTCATGCCGATCAGCGCACACACTGGTGCGAGCAGGGCGGAGGCCAGTACAGCGCGCAGCGCGCCCGGGTGGCTGATGGACAGGTCGATGTGCCGACCGGACAGGACGGCCTGGGCCACGGCGAACGAAGTCGCGGCGATCAGTGCGCCGTAGACGGCGGTGGCGGCGGCCACGGCAAGCGACTTGGCGGCCGTCAAGGAGCCTCGGGCGGGGACGGCTGTGAAGGTCGTGCGCACCAGGCCGCTGGCGTACTCGCTGACGACGACGATCGCGCCGATGCTGCCGCTGACGAGCATGAGGACCATCGCCGCGCTGGGGACGTAAGCGTCCAGATAGCCCGCCGCCGGATAGCTTGCCCGCAACTGTGGCGAGTAGTCCGGCCAGTTGCGGTAGTCGGCGAGGACACCGTTGGTGTTGAACAGGATGAGGGCTGCCGCGCTGAGGGCGAAGGTCCACCGGATCGAGCGCAGCGACCAGAGCTTGATCCATTCGGCGGCGAGCAGGTCGCGGAACTGCGGGCGGGGCTCGGGGACAGCGGCTCGGGTGGTCGCCTTGGTCGTTGTCATCGCGGGTCTCCGGCGCGGTATTCGACGTGATCGGTGGTCAGGTCCATGAACGCCTCCTCCAGGGAGGCGTTCTGTGTGGCCAGCTCGCCCAACAGGATGCGGGCCTGGAAGGCAAGTTCGCCGATCCGGGCTGCGCTCAGGCCGGTGACCTTGAGCGTCCCCTCCCCGTCCGGGCGCACGATCGCGCCGTGGGTGGTGAGCAGTGCTGCCAGTGCTTCGGGCTCGCGCGTCCGCACGGCCACGCTTGCCCCAGCGCTGCGCGCGGCGAACTCGGTCAGGCTTTCGGCCGCGATCAGTTCACCCCGGCCGATCACGATGAGCTGGTCGGCGGTGCTCTCCATCTCGCTCATCAGGTGGCTGGAGACGAACACCGTGCGGCCTTCGGCGGCCAGGCGGTGGAGCAGGCCGCGTACCCACAGCACGCCCTCGGGGTCGAGGCCGTTGAGCGGCTCGTCGAAGAGCAGCACCGGCGGGTCACCGAGCAAGGCGGTGGCGATGCCGAGCCGCTGCTTCATCCCGAGCGAGAACCCGCCGATCCGCCGGCGCGCCGCGTCGGCCAGGCCGACCTCCCGCAAGACCTCGTCCACCCGGTGGCGCGGGATGCGGTTGCTGCGGGCCAGGGCCCACAGGTGTGCGTACGCGCTGCGCCCGCCGTGGACGGCTGCGGCATCGAGCAGCGCACCGACATGCCGAAGCCCGCGCGGATGGTCGCGAAACCGCAGCCCACCGACCGTGACTGTGCCACCCGTCGGCCGGTCGAGCCCCAGGATCATGCGCAGAGTGGTGCTCTTGCCCGCCCCGTTGGGGCCGAGGAAGCCGGTAACGTGCCCCGGCCGCACGGTGAAGGTCAGGGCGTCGACAGCCGTTGTACTGCCATAGCGCTTCGTCAGTTCTTTCGCTTCGATCACGCGTCCAACGGTGCCCCGGAGCGCGCGTCCCGGCATCAGACCGGTGTCCGCTCTTGTGACTTCCGGTCAACCGGACATCGTACGACCCTGGTCTGACGCCCTTACGGAGATCGTGTGGCTACGATCGGGTGCATGTCCGTCTTGTCGAGCCTGTCCCTGCTCAGACGCGTGCCACCGGGTCTCTGCACGTCACTGACCTGGTGTGCGGCGATGGTGTACGTGTTGGCCGTGTACGCGTCGTTCCCCGGCCGGTCCCGACCGATCGACTACCCCGCGGCCGGGACCAGCCCCTCGGGCTCGGGCTGGCTGGCTCTGGCAGTGGCCACTGCCGTCACACTGGTCGGTAGCGCCGCACTGCACCGCAGGCCGCTGCCGGCCTTCGCCCTGCTACTCGTCGGCGCGTTCACCGCCTCCATGGCGCTGAACCTGAAGCAGATCCCGATTCTGTTGTTCCTGGCGGCCGTTGTGGCGCTGGGCTTCCTCGCCGCCTCCCGCCCCCGTAGGACCTCGCTCACCGCGGCTGCCATGGCGCTCGGCGCACTGATCGGCTACCCGAGCCTGCAACTGCTGGCAGGACCGGTCAGCACCACGGCGGAACTCGCCGACGCCCTGTCCGGCGCGGTTGCCTGGCTGATCGGCAACACGGTACGTCAGGCCCGGGACCACACCCGCACGTCGCGCGCCCAGGCGGCAACCCAGGCCGCCACCGCCGAGCGGCTGCGGATCGCGCGCGAGCTGCACGATCTGGTCGCGCACAACATCGGCATCATCGCCCTCCAGGCCGGCGCCGCGCGCATGGTGATCGACATCGATCCACCGAGTGCGAGCCAGGCCATGACCGCCGTCGAAGCCGCCGGCCGGGACACCCTGGCAGGGCTGCGCCGCATGCTCGGCGCACTGCGGGAGGCCGAACCCGATGACCTGTCCGGGCCCGTGCCGCTGGGTCCGGCACCGGGCTTGGCGGATGTCGAGCGGCTGGCCACAGCGACGGCAGCGGCCGGTGTCCGGGTCGAGGTGCGGTGGCAGGGCGAACGGCGACCGATTCCTCCGGAGATCGACCTGTCGGCCTTCCGGCTCGTCCAGGAGTCGATCACCAACGTGGTCCGACACGCCGGCACAGGCTCGTGCAACGTGTCCATCGACCAGCGCCCCGAAGAGTTGTTCATCGAGGTCCTCGACTGCGGGCGCGGGTGCGGCACCGCGGTGGGTTCCGGTTACGGCCTGATGGGACTGCGGGAACGAGTCGGCCTCCTGGACGGCGAGTTCTCCGCCGGGCCCCGGCCCGAGGGAGGCTTCCGGGTGACCGCCCGTCTGCCCCTGCCGACAGGGGTCCGATGACCGTCCGCATCGTCCTCGTCGACGACCAACCACTCGTGCGCGCCGCCCTGCGGATGGCCGCTGCCACCAACCCCGAGATCGAGGTCGTGGGAGAGGCCGGCAACGGCACCGACGCGGTCCGGCTCTGCGAGAGCGCCCGGCCCGACGTCGTGGTGATGGACATCCGTATGCCCGGCATGGACGGCATCGAAGCCACCAGGCTGATCACCGCCGGGCCCACCACAGCCCGCGTCGTCGTCCTGACCACCTTCGACGACGACGAGTACGTCTACGCCGCACTGTGCGCCGGTGCCTCGGGCTTCCTCGTCAAGGACATGGCGCTGGAGGACATCCTCGGTGCGATCCGCGTCGTCGCCGCCAGCGATGCCCTGATCGCGCCGAGTGCCACCCGCCGCCTGATCGCACACCACACAAGCCGCGCCGAGCCGACCTCGGCGCGGCAATCGCTCGATGGCGTCACCGAACGCGAACGCGAGGTGCTGACCCTCGTCGGGCGAGGCCTCTCCAACACCGAGATCGCCACCCACCTCACCATCAGCATGGGCACCGTCAAAACGCACATGACCCGTCTGCTCGCCAAGCTCAACGCCCGCGACCGTGCCCAACTCGTCATCAACGCCTACGAGACGGGCCTGGTGTCAGTGCGACCCTGAGCAGTGCCTTGCCGCCGTGGCCCACCCCCTGTGCCCTCCCGTGACGTCGACAGCTGCCTTCACCGCGACACCCTCGGAGGCTCCCGCGACGGGCCGAGCATCCGTGGAGGACACGCACCCGCAGGTGCCCCGGACATTCGACGGCGGACCCGGCGCCGGCGCGGCCGTTCCGCCCCGGGGGCAGGCCGGTTCGGGATTCGGCGGGGTGTCGTGACCGAATCGGGTCCGCGGTGGATAGCATTTCCTCGTCGGTTCCGTGATCTCGGTTCCGTGATCTCGACGGTCCTTTCGTTCGGATCGATCGACCGCACCGGGGCGGGTGTCGCCGCGGGTGACTTACGGTTCGCCGCAACAGCTTCCCGCCCTTCTCGCCGGCGCCGTGGAATCGCAGGTGGCGCTTTCCCGCCGAAAGGTTCGTATGATGACAATCGCTTCCTCGGCAGCGCGGTGTCTCGGACTGGCCATGCTGGTCATGGGATTGACCACGCCGGCCGCGGCGACGCCCGCGCCGCCCGACCTGGGGCGCGCGGGCCGGTGGCTCACGGACGACCAGGGTCGGGTCGTCACCCTGCACGGCGTGAACATGGTCTACAAGAAGCCGCCGTACTTCCCCGCGGCGGGAGGTTTCGGCGAGAAGGACGCGCGGTTCCTGGCGGAGAACGGCTTCAACGCGGTGCGGCTGGGCTTCGCGTGGAATGCCGTCGAGCCGCAGCCCGGGGTCTACGACGACGCCTACATCGAGCAGATCGGGCAGACCCAGCAGTTGTTGGCCCGGTACGGAATCCACAGTCTCGTCGATTCCCACCAGGACGCGTTCAACGAATCGGTGGGCGCGAGTTGGAGCGGGTTCCCCGCGTGGGCGGTGTTCGCCGACGGGCTCCCGGTGAAGCCGAATCCGGGCTTTCCGGAGGTCTACTTCACCAGCCCCGCGCAGAACCAGACGTGGGCGAACTTCTGGCACGATCACGCCGCGTCCGACGGTGTCGGTCTGCAGGAGCACTATGCGGCCATGTGGGCGCACGTCGCGCAGCGCTTCGCGGGCCGGCCGTACGTCCTGGGCTACGACCTGATCAACGAGCCGTGGCCCGGTTGGGACTACCCGACCTGCTTCCCGGGCGGGTGCCCCCGCTTCGAGAAGGACGTGCTCGCGCCGTTCGAGGCGAAGGCCATGAACGCCGTCCGCCGGGTCGACCGCGATCACCTGCTGTTCTACGAGCCCTCCCTGACCAACGACTTCGGGACACCGGACTGGATGCCGAACCCCACCGGCGATCCGAACGCGGGGATGAGCTTCCACGACTACTGCTTCGGCCCGGTCGACACCTGTGTGCCCAACGGGACGGACCGCGCCGCCGCCGACGGCGTCGTCGGCCTGCTGACCGAGTTCGGTGCGACCGAGGACGCGGCGAGGCTGACCCGTCTCGCCGACCGCTTCGACGGCGCCATGCTGTCCTGGATGTTCTGGTCCCGGCCGCAGGACCAGACACCCGGTCACCCCCAGGAGCCGCCGACCGGCCCGAACCTGATGGACCCGGCGGTCGTCCGGCCGTATCCGCGCGCGGTCGCCGGTACCCCGCAGCAGTGGAACTACGACAGCACGACCGGGACGTTCACCCTCCGGTACGGCGCCCGCCGTGCCGATTCCGGTCAGCCGTTCGCCCCCGGAGCGCGCACCGAGGTCTTCCTGCCGCAGGGCGACTACCCCGACGGCTACCGGGTCGAGAGCCGGGGCGCCGACGTCGTGTCCGCCCCCGACGCCCGGCTGCTCCGACTCGTCACCGCTCCCGGGCAGGAGACCGTCCAGGTGACCGTCACACGACGATGAGCGGAACCCGGGGCCGACCGCGGCCAGCACGCGCCCCCCGCGCTGAGGGGAGCCGACGGCGGCCCGGGCGGGTGGGGTGCGGCGGACTTCCGGACGCGGTGTCAGGCCTGCGCCGTGGGCCGGACGACGATCTCGCTGACGTCGATGCCCTCGGGCTGGTCGATGGCGTAGCCGATCGCGGCGGCCACGGCGGAGGGCGGCATGGCGATCTCCTCGCGCTGCCGGGCGAGCGCCGCCGCCACGTCGGGGCCGACTCCCTTGCCGACGCCCTCGGTGTCGGTGAAGCCGGGTGAGACGAGGGTGACGCGCAGGTCGGGGCCCGCTTCCTGCCGCAGGCCCTCGGACAGGACCTTCACGGCCGTCTTGGTCGCCGCGTAGACGGCCTGCGGGGACTTGACGACGTAGGCGGCGGTGGAGGCGATGGTGACGAAGTGGCCGGAGCGTTGCTCCCGGAAGACGGGCAGTGCGGCCGCGATCCCGTTCAGCAGGCCGGTGATGTGGGTGGCGACCATGGCGTCCCAGTCGTCCTGGCGCAGTTCGTCGAACGGGGAGACGGCCATGGTGCCGGCGTTGGAGACCAGCACGTCGAGCCGGCCGTACCGGTCGAGCGCGGTGTCCGTCAGGCGCCGCAGGTCCTCGCGACGCGTCACGTCGACGACGGCGCCGACGGCGCTGCCGCCCCGTGCGGTGATCTCGGTGACCACCGCGTCCAGCCGCTCCCGGCGGCGGGCGCCGAGTACGAGGTGCGCTCCCTGCGCGGCGAGGTGGAGGGCCGTCGCCGCTCCGATGCCGCTGCTGGCGCCGGTGATCGCCACGACCTTGCCTTCGATTCCCGACACGGGCCACTTCCTTTCCCTGGGTGGATGGCCGCAGGCGGCCACGCAGGTAAGTGGGGACTCCTCCGCTTACCTCTCCGAAGAGTAAGTGGGGAACTCCCCGCTTGGCAATCGACCCGCCATCGGTCGGAAAATCGGCCGACAGCCGACAGCCGACAGCCGACAGCCGACAGCCGACAGCCGACAGCCGACAGCCGACAGCCGACAGCCGACAGACCGGACAGGAAGGGACGACACGTGACCGACGGCAGCACCCAGCGCCCGCTGCGCGCCGACGCACAGCGCAACCGGGAGAAGATCCTCGCGGCCGCGGTGCGCGTGTACACCGAGGAAGGCCTCGACGCCCGCCTGGAGCACATCGCGAAAGCGGCGGGCGTCGGCAGCGCCACCCTCTACCGCAACTTCCCCACCCGGGAGGCCCTCGTCGAGGCGGTCTACCGCAACGAGGTGGCCCAGCTGTGCGCGGCCGTCCCCGGACTGCTCGCCGCGAGACCGCCCTACGAGGCCCTGCACGCCTGGACCCGGCTCTTCCTCGACTACGTCGCCGCCAAATCCGGGATGGCCGACGTGCTGCGCGCCGTCACCGCGGCGGGCAACAACCCGCACGGCGACAGCCGGGACATGATCCGCCGGGCCCTCGCCGAGCTGATGGACGCCTGCGCGGCCGTCGGCGCGATCCGCACCGACATCAGCCCCGCCGACATGGGCGCCGCCCTCGAAGGCATCGCCGTCACCTCGGCCAGACCCGACCAGCGGGAGCGGGCCGAACGCCTCCTGGACCTCACCCTGGACGGACTGACGGTCCGTCCGTGAGCCCCGGCTCCGCCCGGCCGCCGGTGGAGCGTCGACACGGTGGCCGGGCTCTGAGCAGTGGCGGGACGGGCCCGGACGGCGAACCAGGCGGGGGGAGGGACGCCGTCCGGGCGGCTCGTTGCCCACCCGGCCCTCTTCTCACCCCGATCCGGCAGGCCAAACACCCGGGTTCGGCGGAAGCCCGCGCGACCCGGCGCCGAGTTCGGCGAAGCCCGCGCCGCACGGCGCGGTCGCGGGGCCGGGCATGAAGTCCCGAAGTGGGGGCACACGGTGGGCGTCCGAGTCGGACCGAAGACCGAACGAGGGGAGAACGTCGTGACGATCCTGTGGGCCGTGATCGCGGGTCTGGTGGTGGGTCTGCTGGCGAAGCTCGTCCTGCCGGGCCGTCAGCCGGTGCCGCTGTGGCTGACCGTCCTCGTCGGCGCCGCCGGCGCGGTGCTCGGCAACGCCGCGGCCTCCTACCTGGGTGTGCGTCACACCGGCGGCATCGACTGGATCCGGCACGCGCTGCAGGTCGGCGTGGCGGCGGTGTTGATCGCACTGGTCTCGCCCGGTTACGCCCGCCGGCACCGCTGAACCGCCGACCGGAGAACCGTCCGATGGAGGCCCTCACCCGGCGGTGAGGGCCTCCACGGCGTTCGCGCCGGGCGGCCGGCACGGCTCGACGGGGGAACGGTGACGTGCGCACCGGTGGTGCACCGGCCGGGCCGGGCCGCGACGGTCGGCGGAGAACGGCGGACCCGCCGTCGGGGCAGGCGGGTCGGCGGTCGGCTGCCGCTCCCGTCGCCTGCCGGTCCCGTCGGCGGCGTGGTCGTTGGCGGTGCGGCCGGTGACGGCGTTGCCGGTGGCCGCGCGGGCGCCGCGGCCCGGGGAGCGCCGCCGGAGGTTCCGTGGGGCGCCGGGGACGCACGGGGCGGCAGGTGACACCGTGACGGTCGGTGTGCGACGCTGCAGTTCGCGTGCTGTCGCACGCGGGGGAGCCGGGGGGTTCGCATGAGCGGTGGGTCGCCGTCGCGTACGCGCGGGCGGGTCGGTCGGCCGGTGGGAGTGCTGCTGGTCGTCGTCGGCCTGCTGCTCGCCGCCGCGGCGCTGCGGCCCGGGGGCGGACTCCTGGGCACGGCGGCTGCCGGGCCGGTGACCGGCACCGGGGTCGTGGTGCTGATCGGGCTCGGCTGGGCGGTGCTGGTCGGCCGGTTCGCGGTGCGTTTCCGCGAGGAGGTCCGCCACCTCGACGGGCCGACGCCCCGGGCCGAGCGCCTGCGGGAGGCGGCGATGCTCCTGCTGCCGGCGGCCGCCGTCGCGGTGCCGCTCCTGCTGCTGGTCCTGCGCAGCCGGGTCTCCGGACCGCCCGACCTGCCGCACCCGAATCGTCCGCCGGTCACCCTCGCCCCCGAGACCGTCCCGCCGGCTCCACCACCGGTGCCGACCGTGGCCGAGGCGCCCGGCGTGCTGCTCGCGGCGCTGATCGCCCTGGCGGCAGCGGCGCTGGTCGTGTTCGTCGTCGTCCTCGTGCTCCGGCTGCGCCGGCGCGCCCGGCTCCCGGAGGTGCCCGAGGTGCTGCCCGCCCCCGCGCCCGCGAGCGCCGAGGCCGCCCTCGCCGAGGCCGTCGACTCCGGCCGCCGGGCCCTCAGGGGAGCGGACGCCCGGGCGGCGGTGATCGCCTGCTACGCGGCGATGGAGGACTCGCTGGCCGCCTCCGGCCTGCCCCGGCACGCCTGGGAGAGCCCGACGGAGCTGCTGCGCCGCGCGCTGTCGGACGGCCGGATCGACGCCACCGGGGCCCGGGAACTCACCGCGCTGTTCCGGGAGGCCCGGTACTCGACCCACCCGATGGACGATGGCCACGTGCGCCGGGCCCGTACGGCCCTGGACGCCATCGCCGCCGGGCTCGCGGACGCGGCACCCCGGGAGGACACCGCACCCCCGGCGGACGCCGCGGCGCAGACGGAGGGAGGACGCCGGTGAGCAGCGCGACACCGCGACACCACGGGCCGGTGGACGGCTCCGACGGGTCGGCGGACAGGTCCGCGGACGGGACGGAGCGGGAGCTCGCCCGGCCGGGGTCGGTGCGGCACAGCCTGATCGAGCTGGCCGTGCCCGCCGTCCTCGCCGAGGTGCTGTTCGGCCTGGTCGGCGGGTGGCCCGGGGCGGGGGCCGGCGTCGTCCTGCTGACGGCCACCGGTCTGCTCGTCGCCCGCCGGGTGGCCGGGGCGGGAACCGGTGCCCGCACCCTGCGCAGCCGGGCGCGGCAGATGGAGGCGTACGAGCCGGGCCTCGGCGACTGGCGCTGGACGGTCCGCCAGGGCCTCGACCCGGACGGCGACGCCGCGCCGCTGCGCTTCCGCCTCCAACGGCTGTACACGGTGCGGCTGGCGGAGGTCCACGGCGTGGACCTGTCGGTCGACCGTGACCGGGCTGCCGACCTCCTCGGGCCCCGACTGTGGCCGTGGATCGACCCGTTGGCGCCGGCCCCGGCCGGGGCCTTCCCGGCGGCGGTCCTGAGCGAACTCGTCGACCGGCTCGACTCGCTCTGACCCTCCGGACCCGGGGGCCGGCGCCTCCGGAGCCCGGGTCCGCCACGCCTCCCACCACCGACCGCATCGTTTCCGCAGGAGCGTCATGTCCGACCTTTCCACCAGCGTCCACGACTCCGCCCAGCCCGCGGTCGGCCCGGCCGACCCGGCCGCGTCGGCAGACCCTGCCGTCCCGGGTGCGCCGGAGGCCGTCCCCGCGACCCCGCCGCTGACCTTGCCGCCGCTGACGCCGCAGCAGGCCGGCGAGCGGGCCCGCGCGGTGATCACGGAGATCGAACGGGCCGTGGTCGGCAAGCCCGAGGCACTGCGCCTCGTCATGCTCGGCGCCCTCGCGGGCGGACACGTCCTGATCGAGGACCTGCCCGGGCTCGGGAAGACCCTGCTCGCCCGCTCGTTCGCGACCACCCTCGGCCTGGACTTCCGCCGGATCCAGTTCACCCCCGACCTGCTGCCCTCGGACGTCACCGGCGCGCCCTTCTACGACCGCAACACCGGCGAGATGGTGTTCCGGCCCGGCCCGCTGTTCACCCAACTGCTGCTGGCCGACGAGATCAACCGGACCCCGCCCAAGACCCAGGCCGCCCTCCTGGAGGCGATGGCCGAGAGCCAGGTCTCCGTCGACGGCGCCACCCGCCGCCTGCCGGACCCCTTCCTCGTCATCGCCACCGCCAACCCGATCGAGTACGAGGGCACCTACGCCCTGCCCGAGGCCCAGCTCGACCGCTTCCTGCTGCGCGTGCGCATGGGCTACCTCCCCACCGCCACGGAGGCGGCGATGCTGCGCGCCAGGATCGACCGGGCGGCCCCCGAGCCGGTGCTGCGGACGGTGGCCGGGCCCGCGGAACTGCTCGCCATGCGGGCCGCGGTGGAACGGGTCGAGGTCGACGACGACCTGGTCGAGTACGTCATCGCCCTCGTCGACGCCACCCGCAACGACCAGCAGATCCAGGTCGGCGCCTCGCCGCGCGGCGGCCTGGCGCTGATCCAACTGGCCCGCGCCCACGCCATGCTGGAGGGCCGCGACTACCTGACCCCGGAGGACGTCAAGGCGCTCGCCGGCCCGGCCCTGGCCCACCGCATCACGCTCAAGCCGGAACTGTGGGTGCGCCGGATCGAGGCGGACGACGTGCTGGCGCGGCTGATCGCCTCCGTCCCCGCGCCGCGGACGCTGCCCCGCGCGGAGGCGCTGTGAACCGCACCCCGGACGCCGGCCCGCGCGGAGGCGCTGTGAACCGCACCCCGGACGCCGGCCCGTCCCCCGCGCAGGCCCCGTCCGGCGAGGGCACGGACCGGCTCGCCCGCCGCGCCCGGGCCCTGGCCGTCGCCCGCAGCGTCCGCGCCACCGCCGCCGGCCTGCCCGACAGCCCGCCGTCACCGCACTGGCGGCCCGCCGAGCAGACCCTGCGCCTGCTCACCGTGGCCACCGTCGCGGCCCTCGCCGCCCTGGCCACCGGACACGCCTGGCTGCTCGCCCCGGCCGCCTTCGCGGCCGTCCTGCTCGCCCTGGCGGCCCCCGCGGGCAGCCGCCCCACCCGGCTGTCCGCCGAGAGCACCGCCCGGCCGCAGCGCTGCTTCGAGGGCGAGCCCGTCACCGTCCACGTCACCGTGCACCACGACGGCCGGACCGGCCCGCCCGAGCCCGCCGTGGCACTCGGCCCCGGCCTCGCCCTGGACGCGCTGACCGTCACCCCGACCGGCGTCGACCTCGTCCTGCGCGCCGACAGCTGGGGCCGCCGGCACCTGGGCGTCGTCGACCTCGACGTGCCGGACGCCCGCGGCCTGGCCCTTCGCACCGTCCGCGCCGACCTCGGCACCGTCGACGTCTTCCCCGTCCCCGACGCCGCCCGGCTCACCCCGATCCCGGTCCGCCTGCCCGAACGGATCGGCGAGCACACCACCGCGCACGAGGGCACCGGCATCGAGGTCATCGGCGTCCGCCCGCACGTGCCCGGCGAACGGCAGCGGCGGATCCACTGGCCGTCCACGACCCGCCGCGACGCCGTCCAGATCAACCAGTTCGCCGCCGAACGCGCCGCCGACGCCGTCGTCCTGCTCGACACGCTCGCCGACTACCTCGACGCCGCCACCGGACGGCGCAGCCTGGACGAGACCCTGCGCGCCGCCACCGGCCTCACCCGCGCCTACCTGCGCCGGCACGACCGGATCGGCCTCCTCGCGGTCGGCGGGCGCCTGCGCCTGCTCACCGCCTCCACCGGGGAACGGCAGCTCTACCGCATGGTGGAGAGCGTGCTGGAGGTCCGTCAGGACCGGCCCGCGCGCGGCCCCCTCCCGCCCCTGCCGCTCGCCGCCCTGCCCGGTCACGCCCTCGTCTACGCGTTCACCCCGCTCGCCGACCAGCGCGTCCTCGACGTGCTCGGCCGGGTCCGCGAACGCGGCAACCCGCTCGTCGTGGTGGAGATCCCGGTCGGCGAACCGGCGGCCCGCCCCGGCGACGGGACCGACGTCCTCGCGCTGCGCCTGTGGCGCGCGGAACGCGAGGCCATGCGCGCCACCCTGCGCGGCCGGGGCGTCCCCGTGGTCCGCCACACGCCCGGGGAGACCCTGGACCTGGCGCTCGCGCCGCTGCTGCGCCGCCGGATCACGGGAGCCGCCGGATGACCGCCACCGAGCCGGGACCACCGGACCGCACGCTTGTCGCCCCGAACCGCACGCTCGCCGCCCCGGACCGCACACCGGGCGAACCCGATCGCGGGCTCGCTGCCCCGGCCCGCCGCCTCCGCACGGCCCGCCCCACCGGCTGGGGCCCGCGCCTCGAACGCGCCGCCCTGCGCGGCACCGGTACCGCCCTCGCCCTCGCCGCGGCGGGCACCGGGGCCGGGACGCTCACCGACCGGTTCGGGCCCGTCTGCCTGCTGCCGGTCGCGGTCGGCGCCCTCTGGGCCGCCGTCCCCGCACCGGACGGCCCGGTCTCGCCGACCTGGCTGAGGCACCTGTCCGCCGCCCGCACCACCCTCCTCGCCGCAGGATCCGTCCTGCTCGCCGCCCTCGGCGAGCCGCCCTGGTGGCGGGCGCTCGCGGTGACCGTCCTGCTCGCGGCGCACCTGCTGCTGCTCGACGCGCTCGGCCCCCGGCGCCCGAGCATCCGCCCCGCCGCCGCGGGTGCCGCGCTCACCGCCGCGCTGCTGGTCCTGCTGCCGGCCTTCGCCGCCACCGGGGCGGGCGAGTGGTCCCGCCCCCTCGCCGTGCTGGGCCTGGTCGCGGCCGCCGTCGGTGTGGGCCTGGCGTTGCGCCCGGAGGGGACGCCGCCGGACCCGGTGGACGAGCGGTCGGACGGCGCCGGCCCGGCCCGGTCCGGCAGGCCCGCCGGCGGGCGTCGGGCCCGGCGCCGGCACTGACCGGGGGCCGAGGCCTGCTCCCACCCGGGCGCCGTCGGACGGACGGCGCCCCGTCACCGGTCCGGTGCCGGTTCTACGCACGCCCGGTCGCCCGGCCGGTCCCCGTCGCCGGGCCGGTGGGTGCGCCCGTCGTGGGCCTGCCGTGGGCCCGTCGTACACACCTGCACCTCCCGCTTGCCGACCACGACCGGCGCGGCCTTGCGCTCGCCCACGACGACCGGCGAGGCCCACCGGCCGACCTCCTGCCGGGCCGTGGCAACCCGACAGTCGCGCGGAGCCCGCAGCGGATCCTCACCGGCTGGACGGCCGTCGGCGGTGACGGCGTGCCGGGCGAGGAGTTCGTCCGGAGGCCGGGCGTCTTCGCCGTGGAGCCGGACGAGGAGCGGATCCGGTCCGGCGACCTCCGGACGGCGCGCCCGCTCCGCCCCGGGCTCGCCGTTCCGTACCCCCGCCGACGTCAAGGACCTTTCCTTGGTTGGTGGTTGGGGTGTGCGTATTCCCGGCCGGCGGGGTCGCCCGGCGCGTAGCATCGGAGCCCGCCTCCGGGGCGGGGCCGTGCGCGGGGAGCGCGCGGCGGGGAGCGGCCGGCAGGCGGAGGAGAGGGGGCGCGGATGACGGATCGTGACGTCCGTCGGAGCGTGGTGCGGAACGGGCTGGTGGCGCTGGCCGTCTGGTGGCTGTGGATGCCGCTGGTCGCGGTCGTGGTGTGGCTGGTCAAGCACTTCGCGTTCGGTGGCTTCGGGCAGCAGGACCAGAGCTACGTGCTGCTGCTCCAGCAGGAGTTGTTCCCGCACGGCGGTGTCCTGGACGCGACGCCGCTGTTCTGGATCTGGGCCGCGGTCGGGCTGTGCGGCACGGTGGGCGCGGTGGTGTACGTCGCGGGGGAGTCCGGGGCCGGGTTCGGCGGCCGGTGGGTGCGCCTGGCGCTGGTGGTGACGGTGCTGGCGGTGGTCGGTTCGCTGGTGCGGGTGGGCACCGGGTTGTGGGACGACGACAAGGACGCGGGCCGTTTCTACGCGGCGGCGACCGTGCTCGACGTCCCGGAGGGCGGTGCGGGCACGCCGCGTTCGGTGCTGCCGGTGACCGAGCACACCCGCCCGGGGGACGGCGTCCGCTGCGACCTGGTGGGCACCGCGGACGTGCCGGCCTGCGTGAAGACCGCGCCGATGCCGGACTTCGACTTCGAGGCGCGCACCGCCTCGTACGCGGCGGCGACCAAGGCCCTCACCGACAGCGCCGGCCTGACCTCCGGTGTCCACCTGATGGGGCACAGCCTGCACTACCTGCCCGACGCCTCGCGGGGCGGCGGCGTGTGGACGGCCGTCCTGGACGGTTCCGGCGAGCAGCCGATGGAGGGCGTCGCCGTCTGGGACGGCCGCTCGAACTCGGTGGCCACCTGCGCGTTCCGCGGCGACCACGCGTTCGGCCGGGCCTTCGCCGGTTCGGGGGCGGTCAGCCTGCGCAACCTGCTCGCCGAGCGGTTCCCCGAACTGGTCTACAGCGACCAGGACATCTGGGGCTACTGCGACGGTGCCGACCCCCGTACCGCCCGGCCGGTGGTGGTGGTCTCGGTGGCGCGGCAGATCGGCTGGCGGCAGCGCACCGTGCTGGAACCGGCCGGGGTGCTGGTCCTGCGCGGCTCGCCCGACGGCCGGCCGGCCGTCACGTACCGGGCGGAGGTCGCCCCGGGTGAACTGCCCGGCGCCGTGTACCCGGCCTCGGTCGTCCGGGACCAGATCCACGAGGTGCAGTGGCTCGGCGGGCGCGGCGCCAAGGACGACCGCGGTTTCGGCTACGACCACACCTCGGCGGCGACCAACGCCGGCAACCCGGGTGAGTTCCTGCTCCGCTCGAAGGCCGACGGCCACCTGTACTACGTGACGCCGCTGGTACCGCGGGAGAGCTCCTCGCAGCTGGTGGTCGGGTACGCCGTGCTGCAGGCCGACCGGGCCGGCGGCGGCCTCAACGAACTGCACGTGTACGTGCGCGGCGACGACGCCCCGTCGGTGAACCTGGACGTGCTGGCCGGCCGGATGGTGTCGTACATGGCGCAGCAGACCTCGATCACCATCAGCGCCGGGCAGGGCGGCGCGCTGCAGGAACTCGTCCCGTTCGGCCGGGACATGTGGCGCGGCTTCGTGGACTTCAACGGGCAGACCCAGGACTACATCGACCTGTCGGGCGATGCCACGGTGACGCCCAACCTGGTGTCGCTGAACGGCAGCATCACCCCGCCCGGCGGCGGCCAGCCGGCACCGGCACCAGCACCGGCACCGACCGCGACCCCGGCCCCGGCACCCGGCGCGTCGGCCCCGACGGGCGGGTGCGGTGGTGATCCGGGGCAGCTGACGACCGGGCAGCTCGCGGCCTGCGTCGCGGAGCTGTCCAGGCAACTGCAGGGGCGCGTCCAGGATCCGGCGCCCGCCCGGCCGTGACGGCGCCCGCCCGGCCGTGACGGCGCCCGCCCGGCCCTGACGGCCGCCGCTGACGGCGACCGACCGCCGCGGGGACGTACCCCGGGGCGGTCGGCGCCCCCGGCCGGGCGGAGGAGGTGAAGGATCTGCGATCAGGGGCTCCCGCGGCGCCCTCCGGCGGTAGATTTCGCTGCCATCGTGGGACTCCGCCGGTACGACCGCCGCCCGGCAGCGGTCCCCGGGGAGAGTGAGGACACCGTGCCCGGTCCACCCTTTCGGCCCGTCGGCCCCGCGCGCCGCCCCGAACTCCTCCAGGCCCTGCGCACCGGGCCGTTCGACCTCGCGCTGCGCACGGCGATCCGCGACAGCGGGCTGAGCCTGGAGGGGATCCAGCGCCGTCTCGACCGCCGCGGTGTCCAGGTCAGCGTCTCCAGCCTGAGCTACTGGCAGCGCGGCCGCAGCAGACCCGAACGGCCCGACTCGCTGGCGGCGGTGCGGGTGCTGGAGGAGGTGCTGGGCCTGCACCGGGACGAACTGGTCGTCCTGCTCGGCCCGCGCCGCCCGCGCGGACGCTGGGTGGAACACGTCCCCGGTTCGCTCGACTACGCCAGCACCTTCGGTGATCCGGCGGTGGAGGGCGTCCTGGCCGACCTCGACCCGCGCACCAACGCCCGGGTGGAAACCCTGCACACCCGGGTCGACGTGCACATCGGCGCGCGGCGGGAGGAGCGCCGGGTGGACGTCGTGCAGGTGGTCCGCGCCTTGGCCGCGGGCGCCGACCGGCTGATCCTGCTCACCCAGGCCAAGCCCGAGATGTCCGCCGGCGCCGACCTCGGTCTCTCCGGCCTGGTCGGCTGCCGACTCGGGCGGCGCCGGGTGGACCGCGAACGCGGCCTGGCCGCAGCGGAGTTACTCCTCGATCTGGTGCTCGGGCCGGGGCAGTGCACGGTCGTCGAGTACAGCTACGCCTATCCCTCGGAGCAGGTCGCCACCCGCTACCAGCGCATGGTGCGCTTCCCCGGGAAGAACCTGGTCCTGCGGGCGCGCTTCGACCCGGCGGACCTCCCGGCCGGGTGTGCCGCGCTCTGGCGCCCGCAGCACGACGCGCCGCCGTCCAGTGACGAGCAGCTGAGGGTCTCCCCGGCCGGCCACGCCTGTGCCGTGTTCCCGGACGTCACCCCCGGTATCTACGGGCTGTCCTGGGAGTGGAACGAGGACCTCGCGCCGGTGCCGCCGCGGGCCGGCTGACCACCCCGGCCGGGAGCGCCCTTCGGCGGGCCGTCGCTCGTGCCGACGGCCCGCCGAAGGGTTGGTGACGATCCGTCAGGTGTGTCGACGGATGGTGTCAGCGGACGACGGCCGGTGCCAGGGCGGCGCGCACCAGCAGGGCGGGCGCCCCGGAGCCGTCGGCCGGGACGCTCCACACGTCGGTGCCGTCGTCGCTCGGCAGCGCGTACGCGAGGGTCCGCCCGTCCAGCCACAGCGCCTGGTCGTCGACGTCGCGCTGCTCGGCGGTCGCGCTCTCCGCCATGGTCCGCAGGTCCAGCACGTACAGCCGCCAGGGCGCGTCGTCGGGCAGGCCGGGCACGCGCTTCTTGTACGCGATCCGGGTGCCGTCGGGGGACAGCGAGGGGCACTCGACGTTGCCGTGCACGGTGGTGAGCGTGCGGCGGGTGACGTCGCCGGCGGCCAGGTAGGTGCGGCCGCCGGTGGCCACGGTGGCGTAGAACCGTTCGTCGTCGGCGAAGGTCACGCCCCAGACGTTGACGTCCGGGGAGCGGTAGGGCGCGCCGTCGAGGGTGACGGCGTCGTCCTCCAGGTTCTCCTGGAGCGTCCAGGTGCGGGTGTCCAGGACGGAGGTGCGGGTGGAGAAGGAGCCGCCGGCGTAGGAGTCCCCGCTGAGGAAGACCGTCCACGCCACCAGGTGTCCCGAGGGCGACACCCGGGCCCGGGTCGGGATCCCGGCCAGGTCGTAGTGCCGCACCTCGTGCAGGGCCGCGTCCAGGACCACGGCGCGGTAGCCGTCCTGGACCAGCCCGTGCACCGCCTGCAGGCAGATCCCGGTGCCCGCCGCCGCGTGGAAGCGCAGACAGGTGGGGGCGGACGCCGCGGTGCGGGTGTCGTCCGGCTGCCCGAGCGGGACGGAGGCCAGCTCGTCGCGGTCGGGGCCCCAGGTCATGCTGCGGAACACCAGGCGGGGGCCGTCCGGCTGGGCGCCGAGCGTCACCGTCCCGGCCCGCACCGGCGGCCCGTCCGCCCGGGCGCCGCGGGCCTGCCCGGCGGCGTGCAGCACCGCCAGCGTGCCGGTCGCCGCGAGCAGCGCGACCGCCGCGAGCAGGACCAGGAACCTGCGTCCGCCGCTCACGCGGCCTCCTCCCCGCGCGCCGGGCCCGGCCGCAGCACGCACGCCGCCACGGCCACCGCCCCGGCCAGCGCGGCCGTCATCGCCGCCAGTGCCGCGCCGTCCCCCCACCGCGCCCACAGCACCCCCACCGCCAGCGAGCAGCCGAAGCGGCCGGCGGCCTGGCCCGTGCCCACCAGCGCCAGGCCGGCCCCCTGCCGCGCCGCGGGCACGACGGCGGCCGTGGCGGCCGCGAGCATCCCGTCGGTCGCCGCGTAGAACACGCCGTGCAGGGTGAGGACGACCGCGGCGACCGGCAGCCCGCCGGCCGGGCGCAGCAGCAGGACGGCGTACCCGGACAGCAGGGCCAGGTGCCCCAGGACGAACACCCGCCGCCGGCCGTACCGGTCACCGGCCGTGCCCAGCGGGACCGCGAGCAGCAGGTACACCGCGGCCGTGCCGAGCGGCAGCAGCGGGAACCAGCCCGCCGGCAGGCCCAGGCGCCGCTGGGCGAACAGGTAGACGAAGGAGTCGCTGAGGGTGGCGAGTCCGAGCAGGGCCGCGCACAGGCAGACCCGGCGCAGGCCGGGCAGGCGCAGCAGCCGGGCGACGGGCCGTCCGGCCGGCAGCGGGAGCACGCCGCCGACCGTGCCACCGGGGCGGGCGGGCACGCACAGGACGAGGACCAGGACGCCGAGCGCCGCGACGCAGGCGCTGACCGTGAAGACCGCGTGGTAGCCGCCCGGGGCGGCGCGCAGGATCAGGAAGGCCAGCAGCGGTCCGGCCAGCGCCCCGGCGGTGTCCATCGCCCGGTGCACGCCGAACGCGCGGGCGCGGCGCTCGGGCGGGGTGGACAGGGAGATCAGCGCGTCGCGCGGGGCGGTGCGCAGCCCCTTGCCGGCCCGGTCCACGGCGAGGACCAGGCCGAGCACCGGTGTGGTGCGGGCGAGCAGCAGTGCCGGTTTGCACAGCGCCGAGAGCCCGTACCCGGCGGCCGCGACGGCCTTGTGCCGCCCGTGGCCGTCGGTGCCGTGGCCGTCGGTGCCGGGCCGCTGGCCGTCGGTGCCGTACCCGCCGGGCCGGTGGCCGGGCCGGTCGGCGAGCAGCCCGCCGAGCAGCCGGACCACGACGGTCGCGCCGTTGTACACGCCGTCCAGGACGCCGAACCCCAGGGGGGACACGGCCATGGTGGTGACCAGGTAGATCGGGAGCACGGCGGTGACCATCTCGGAGGAGACGTCCGTGACGAGGCTGACGGTCCCGAGCGCCAGCACGGTGGTGGCGATCCGAGCGGGCCGCCCCGGCCGTCGGGCCGGGGCGGCGTCGGACGCCGGGGTGTGACGGCTGTCCGCGAGGTACACGGTCAGTTCCAGACGCCGGTGATGTCGGTGGCCGAGGCGGACTTGCCGGCGTGCGCGCCGGTGCCGGCCAGGTCCTCCAGGGTGTGCAGCAGGTCGTAGTGGTTGTACGAGGTGCTGCTGGTGGCACCCGCCCTGGCGGGCTGCCCGTAGATCAGGGTGGGGATGTGGTTGCCGCTGTTGCGGTCGTCCTCGTCGTAGGTGACGACCAGCAGGCTGTTGTGGCTCCTGGCCCAGGAGGCGTAGCCGCCCAGCTTGTTCTTCAGCCAGGAGTCCCCGGTGCCCACCGAGCAGTTGTGCATGTCGCTGCAGAGGTCGGGGATGACGAAGGAGACCTTGGGCAGCTTGCCGTAGTCCGAGGGGAACTGCGCGAAGGTGTGCGCGGTGGACCCGGGGACGTTGCCGAAGCCCACCCAGGGGGCGTGCTTGCGGGCGTAGTTGCCGCTGCTGCAGGTGGTGGACCCCTGGCTGGGCAGGGCTTCGCTGTAGCTGCCCCAGCTCTTTCCGGCCGCGCTCAGCTCGGTCGCCAGGTTGGGCGCCTTGCTGAAGCCGGGGGAGTAGCAGGAGTCGTCGGTGATTCCCTGGGTGCTGCCGGAGAACACCGCGAAGTAGTTCGGCTGGCTGGGGTGGGTGATCCCGTACGAGGCCTTGAGCAGGGCGCCTCCGGTGGCGAGCGAGTTGAGGAAGGGGGCGTCGGAGCTGCCGATGATCTGCCCGTAGGCGTGGTTCTCCAGCATCACCACGACGATGTGGTCGGGCGCGGGGAGGGTGGCGGCGGCCGAGGCGGTGGTACCGGCCGTGAGCGCGGCGGCCGCGGTCGCGCCGGCCACCGCCGCGGCCAGGACGAGCGTGGTGCGGGAACGGGCTGTGGGGAAGGGCATGCCTGTCTCCGGGGAGGGGTGGGGGTTGGGGGTGTGGTGCGGACGGCGGACGCACCGGGTGCGGCGCGCCGGGCCGTCGGCAGGGGTCGACCGTCCCGCAGCACCGATGGGGCGTCAACACCCCTGAGTGGCGGGTGAGTTCCTGCTGTCAAGCGGCCGTCAACTGTGTGGATGTCGCAGGCCTGCGGTGACGGGCCGACGGCCGGATCCCGGTCCCGCAGCGGCGGCCAATTCTGTGGATTCCCCAGTGCGGCTGCTCCGTCCCGGGGCCTTCGGGCCACTCGACTGGCGAATCCACAGAATTGCCCGCCCCGCGGGCCGGGGCGCACCCCGCGCCGCAGCTCAGCGGCCCCGCGGGCGGCCCTCGGGAGGCTGGTCCGAACCGTCAACCACCAGGAATTCCAAAGGCGTTGACCACCTCTGCGATGCCGGACGACACTCTCGTCCCATCACGGCCCGCCCCCCTCGGGGCCGGCCCCTCCCCCCTCCCGAGGAGCCCCCTCATGCCCCGTCGCGCCACGGCACGCACCCGCCCCCGTTCCTACGCCCGCTCCCTCGCCGCCGCCTGCGCACTGCTGCTCTGCGCACCGCCGGCCGCCGCGGCGGCCGCCGGCTCCACCCCTGCGGACGCCTCCGCAGTCTCTACCCCCGCGAGGACGCCCGCCGCCTCCCGCGCCGGCATCACCTCCGGCATCACCTCCGGCAACTGGTCCGGCTACGCGGCCACCGGCTCGACCCACCACTCCGTCACCGCGACCTGGACCCAGCCCCGGATCACCTGCGCAGCCGTCGGCGCGGTGTCCGTCTGGGTCGGCCTCGACGGCCAGGGCACCAGCACCGTCGAACAGACCGGCACCCAGGCCGAGTGCACCGCCGTCAACGCCACGCCCCGCTACTTCGCCTGGTGGGAGAACTACCCGGACCCGGAGTCCCCCTACCGCGACGCCGTGCGGCCGGGCGACACCATGACCGCCTCCGTCACCTACGACCGCACGCACGACGACTACACCGCCCGGCTCACCGACGAAACCCTCGGCTGGACCGAGACCAAGTCCTTCCCCCGCTACGGCGGCGCCACCAACGGCAGCGCCGAAGTGATCGCCGAAGCCCCCAACCGCAACGGCTCCCGCCAGCCGCTGGCGGACTTCGGCAGCGTCACCTTCACCCACGCCGCCGTCGACGGCCGCACCCTGGCCGCCGCCTCGGCGGCCACCGTGACCATGGCCCGCAACGGCGTCACCGAGGCCGTGCCCGGCCCGCTGTCCGGCGGCGGCGACTCCTTCACCGACACCTGGAAGCACTCCTGATCCCCGCGGCCCCGCCCAACCGACCAGTGAGGAACCGACGATGACCGCCCACCACCGGACCCCGCGCCACCGCACCCCCACCGACCGCCACCCGCGCCACCGCGCCCCCCGCCGGGCCCCGTGGTCCGCCGCCGCCCTGGCCCTGACCGCCCTCGCCACCTCCCCCGTCGCCCACGCCGTGCCGTCCGCCGCCACCCACCGGCCCTGGCACCAGCTGTGCGCCGCCCCCACCGAGACCACCGCAGGCTGCGACGTCCTGGAAGCCGACACCCCCACCGGACCGGCCGTCGCCAAGGGATCGGCCGCCCCCGCCGGTTACGGGCCCGCCGACCTCCGGTCCGCCTACCGCCTGCCCTCCGACGGAGGCTCCGGCCAGACCATCGCCGTCATCGACGCCTACGACGACCCCGACGCCGAGAGCGACCTCGCCACCTACCGCCAGCAGTACGGCCTGCCCGCCTGCAGTACCGACAACGGCTGCTTCCGCAAGGTCGACTCCGACGGCCGGACCAGCCCGCTGCCCTCCCCCGCGAGCGTCAACCAGGGCGCCGAGGACTCCCTCGACCTCGACCTGGTCTCCGCCACCGCCCCGAACGCGAAGATCATCCTGGTCGAGGCGAACAGCGCGAAGATCTCCGACATCGGCGCCGCCGTCAACCGGGCCGTCGCCCTCGGCGCGAAGTTCGTCTCCAACAGCTACATCTTCAAGGAATCCGCCGACGACCCCACCTACGACAAGGACTACTACGACCACCCCGGCGTCGCCATGGTCGCCGGCAGCGGAGACTGGGACTACTCCTGGGGCGTCGGCTACCCCTCCAGCTCCCCCTACGCCACCTCCGTCGGCGGCACCTCCCTCGTCCGGGCCGGCAACAGCCGCGGGTGGAGCGAGAGCGCCTGGAACACGAAACCCGGCGAGGGCACCGGCTCCGGCTGCTCCGCCTACGAGGCCAAACCCGCGTGGCAGAAGGACACCGGCTGCCACCACCGGATGGCCACCGACGTCTCCGCCGCCGCCGACCCCGGCCACGGTCTGGCCGTCTACGACAGCTACCAGCGGAACGGCTGGAGCACCTTCGGCGGCACCAGCGCCGCCACCCCGATCATCACCGGCGTCTACGCCGACGCCGGCACCCCCGGCGCCGGCTCGAACCCCGCCTCCTTCCCCTACGCCCACCCCGGCGCGCTCAACGACGTCACCACCGGCACCAACGGATCCTGCAGCCCGGCCTACTTCTGCACCGCCGGCCCCGGCTACGACGGCCCCACCGGTCTCGGCACCCCCGCCGGCACCGCCGCCTTCCGCGGCTGACACGCACGGCTGACACGCGCACCCGGTCCGCACCCGGCCTGCACCGGCCCTCCGCCGCTCGACGGACGCTCCCGCCCCCGCCGCCTCCCCGCACGGGGGCCGGGAGCGCCCGTCGGGGAAGGAATCCGAAAAAATCTCACCCGGGTCGCTCGACCGTGTCGATCCGCGGCTGCGCCGTTCGACCTGGGACTGAGAGGGTCGAGGAACGACCCCCCGGACAAGGAGACCGACCATGGCGAAGTACATGCTGATCATGCGGGGCACGGACGAGTCCGTCGCGAAGATGATGGAGACGCCCTTCGAGGACATGCTCGAAACGGTGGGCCGCTTCAACGAGGAGCTGATCCGGGCGGGCGTGCTCGTCGCCGCCGAGGGGCTGGACGACCCGTCGCAGGGCGTCGTGGTCGACTTCGGCGGGGAGACCCCGGTGGTCACCGACGGGCCGTACGGTGAGACGAAGGAACTGTTCGGCGGCTTCTACCTGATCGACGTCGCCACCAAGGAGGAGGCCGTCGAGTGGGCCAAGCGGCTCCCGGCGGTCCCCGGCTCGAAGTGCGAGGTCCGCCGGGTGCCCGGCATCGAGGAGTTCCCGCAGGACAACGAGTGGATCATCAAGGAGCGGGCGTGGCGCGAGCGGACCGGCCAGCTGTGACGTCCGGGGCCGCCGACGGCCCGCCGGTCGCCGAGCCGGCGCGGCGGGCCGTCGAGGCCGTCTGGCGGATCGAGTCCGCACGGATCGTCGGCGCGCTGGCCCGCTACACCGGGGACTTCGCGCTCGCCGAGGACGTCGCCCAGGAGGCGCTGGCGGAGGCCCTCGTCGCCTGGTCGCGCGACGGCGAGCCGGCCAGCCCGGTGGGCTGGCTGCTGGCGACCGCCCGGCGGCGGGCCATCGACGCCTTCCGCCGCAAGGCGGCCCTCGACGAGCGGTACGCCGTGCTCGCCGGGCCGCTCGCCGACGGCGACCTCAGCTCGGGCGCGGCCGCCGCGCCCGAGCGGCCCGACGACCCGCCCTACGACCCCGACCGGGTCGACGACGACGTCCTCGCGCTGGTGTTCACCGCCTGCCACCCGGTGGTCCCGGCCGAGGCCCGGGTGGCCCTCACCCTGCGCGTCGTGGGCGGCCTGTCCAGTGAGGAGATCGCCCGCGCCTTCCTGGTGCCCACCCCGACCGTCCAGGCCCGGATCACCCGGGCGAAGAAGACCATCGCCGCCGCTCGCGTCCCGTTCGAACTGCCGCCGCCCGAGGACCGGCGCGCGCGGCTCGGCGCCGTCCTGAGCGTCCTGTACGTGATCTTCACGGAGGGCTCGACGGCGACGGCCGGCGACGACCTGCTGCGCCCCGACCTCGCCTACGAGGCCGTCCGGCTGGCCCGGACCCTGGCCGCCCTGCTGCCCGCCGAGCCGGAGGTGCACGGCCAGCTCGCGCTGTTCGAACTCACCGCCGCGCGCTTCCCCGCCCGCACCGGACCCGACGGCGAGCCGGTACTCCTGGAGGACCAGGACCGCCGCCGGTGGGACCGCTCGGCGACCCGCCGCGGCCTGGCCGCGCTCGGCCGGGCCGCCACTCTCGGGCGAGGCCTCGGACCGTACGGACTGCAGGCCGCCATCGCCGCCTGCCACGCCACCGCGCCCTCGGTGCGGGAGACCGACTGGGACCGCGTCGTGCTCCTCTACGAGGCGCTCGGCCGGGTGGCGCCGTCACCCGTCGTCGACCTCAACCGGGCCGTGGCCGTCGCCATGGCGGACGGGCCGGGGGAGGCGCTGACCGTGGTCGACGACCTGGCCGCCTCCGGCCGCCTCTCCGGGTCGCACCTGCTCCCGACCGTGCGCGGCGAACTGCTGACCCGCCTCGGCCGCACCGCCGAGGCCCGGGCCGAACTGGAACTCGCCGCCCGCCTGTGCCGCAACACCCGCGAACGGTCGGTGCTGCTGCGCAAGGCGGCCGCCCTGGGGTGAGGGCCGCGCGGTCGGTCCGGCCGGCCGGGTCAGTCCGGTTGGCCGGTGTGCCAGGACAGCTCGATCTCCAGTTCCATCTTGCCGTCCCCCAGCTCGACCTCGATCTCGGTCTCCAGCTCGTCCGGGATCCGCAGGGTCAGCTTCCCGGGCCCGAGCTCCAGCTCGGCCTGGCCCCCGCGCCTGAGTGCCGCCGCCAGCGCTTCGAGCTGGTCGGCGGCCTCGGCGCGCGACAGCGTGCGCTTCTGCTCGAACTCCAGGTCCTTCACGACTGCCTCCCGGGCCGACGCGAACAGCGGGCACGGCCCATTCTCACGCCGCTCCCCGCCATCGGCCCGGCGACCGCCATCGGCCCGGTGACCGCCGTCCGCCCGGTGACCGCCATCGGCCCGGCGACCGCCGTCGGCCCGGCGACCGACCTGCGGGGCAGTACGGCTAGCGGTACCAGTCCCCGCGCTCGCGCAGGGCCCGCTCCAGGTACTGCCGCAGGTTCCCGGTGGCCATGAACCGGCTGTCCGTCTCGTGGTCCCAGACGAAGACCTCGTCCCGCGCGGGCGTGCGGACGAAGGCGAACTGGTCGGAGGCGTTGTCCCCGAAGAACATCAACGGCTCGAAGGGCATGTAGAGGCTCGCGAAGTCCGGGGCGTTGCGGAACTCGGCGTTGTCCCGTGCGATGCGCCGGGCGCTCCAGACCACGTCCAGACCTTCGTAGGACAGCCCGTCGCACTCGCGCAGCAGGGCCGCGAGGTCCGCCGGCAGGGGCTGGCCCAGGACCTCCGCGACCGCGTGCAGGGAGGCTTCGTCGGCCGGGGCACCGAGTTCGGCGATCGGTGCCACCTCAAGGATCAGTTCGCGCCACATGGGGTGAGTGTGCCAAACCCCGGCCCGAGCCCCAACCCGGACGGGGCCACCGGGTACGCCACGGCCCCGCCCGTCACGCGTCCGGTGACGCCTGCTGACGGTCGTAGTGCTCCTGGGCGGTGAGGAGTTGCTCCCCGTGCCGGCCGAACCACTGGATGAGTTCGGTCAGCGGTCCGGCCAGGCCGACGCCGAGTTCGGTGAGGCTGTAGGTGACCTGGGGCGGGTTGGTGGGTGCGACGTCGCGGGCGACGAGCCCGGACCGGGCCAGTGCCCTGAGGTTCTGCGACAGCATCTTCTGGCTGATGCCGCCGACGCGTTGGTGCAGCTGCGCGAAGCGGTGCGGGCCGGCGATGAGGGCCGAGATGATCAGTGTCGCCCAGCGGCTCGTCGTCTGGTCCATGATCGGCCTGAGCGCGCACTTGTTGTCGAAGGTGTCGTGGGCCAGGAGCCGGGCGGCCGTCGCGACCTGCGCTGTTTCCGTCATGAAAGGAGCTTACAAAAAAGTAGGTACTTCCCGTCAGTAATGAGCTTTCCTACGGTGATCTCCACGGAACCAACGTTCGAGGAGCCACTGTGAGCAGCAACAACGCACGTACGGCGATCGTCACGGGCGCATCGAAGGGCCTGGGCGCGGGGATCGCCAAGGCGCTGGCCCGGACCGGCGCGGCCGTCGTGGTGAACTACCGGGACGATCGGGAGGGCGCCGAACGGGTCGTCGCGGGCATCACCGCCGACGGCGGCCGGGCCGTCGCGGTCCGGGCGGACGTGGGCCGCGGCGACGACGTGCGCCGACTGTTCGACCGGGCGCGCGAGGCGTACGGACCGGTCGACGTGCTCGTCAACAACGCGGCCGTCGTCGCCTTCGCGCCGCTGTCGGGCATCACCGAGGAGGAGTTCCAGCGGGAGATGACCACGAACCTGCTGGGCACGATCCTCACCACGCAGGCCCTGGCCGCGCAGGACGACATCGGCGCCGCGTCGATCATCAACGTCTCGACGGCGGGCACGCTCACCCACCCGCCGTACGCCTCGCTCTACGTCGCCTCCAAGAGCGCGGTCAACGCGTTCACCATCGTCGCCGCCAAGGAACTGGGCCCGCGCGGCATCCGGGTCAACGCGATCATGCCCGGCCCCTCGGACACCGAGGGCACCAGGGCCCTGGGGTTCCGCGGCTCGGCGCAGGAGGCGGAGGCGATCGCCGGCACCCCGCTGGGCCGAACGGGCACGCCGGACGACTACGGCCCGCTGGTGGCCTTCCTGGCTTCCGACGACGCGCGCTGGATCACCGGGGACGTCATCCTCGCGTCCGGCGGCATGCGCTGACGCCCCGCCCGTCCGGCCACGGGCTCCGCCCGCCCGGCCACGCTCCGCTCGCCCGGCTCGCAGGCCGGGCGGGCGGGTCCGGGGGCGAGCGGTGGAGGTGTGCAGGCGGCCCTCGGCGAAGAGGAGTTGACGGGAAGTCAACCGAACCCCTGCCTGACACTACGGTGACCGTACTATGGTGTCGGCATGACGAAGAAACGCTCCATGCAGGAGCCCACCTTCCTCCTGCTGACCGCGCTCGCCGACCGACCGCGGCACGGCTACGCCCTCGGTGACGAAGTCGCCGCGATCTCGGACGGCCGGGTACGGCTCGGCGCCGGCAGCCTGTACGGCACCCTCGACCGGCTGCTCGCCGAGGGGCTGATCCGGATCGAGCGGGAGGAGACCGTCGACGGCCGCCCCCGGCGGGTCTTCGCCCTCACCCCGGCCGGCACGCAGGCGCTCACGGAGGAGAGCGAGCGGCTGCGCGCCACCCTGCGCGAGGCCGACCGGCGTCTCGCGACCAGCCGCAACCGACTCGCGGGAGGCCTGGCATGACCGCGGACCGGACCTCGGCGAACGCCCGCCTGCTGCGCCGGGCCCTCGCCCTCTACCCGGCCTCCTACGACGCCGCCGCGCTGGCCGAACTCGCCGACCACGCCGAACACCGCGTCCGCACCGCGACCCCGCTCGCCGGGTTACGCGAGGTCGCCGACGTGGCCGGGCACGGCGCCCGGGTCCGCTTCGGCCTGGTCTCCCACCGGCCGACCGGCCGGGCCCTGGCCACCGCGGCCCCGCTCGCCGCGGTGCTGGCCGGCACGTACGCGGCCGTGCACCTCTGGTGGGCCGTCATGATGGTCACCGACCCTTCCTTCCAGGTGTTCTGGGCCCCCGGGGCGCAGCGGTTCGGCCCCCTGGCCGCGGCGGCCGCGCTGCTCGCCCCGGCGGCACTGATGACGCTCGCGGTCCTGCTCGGCCGCTGGACGGCGGCGCGGACCCTGGCCGTGGTCACCGTCGTGACGGCGCCACTGATCCACCTCCTCGCCCGCCCCGACCTGCTCGGCACGGTGGCGGACGCCACCGTCTTCTACGGCATCGGCACCCGCGACTCGGCGGTCCTCGTGCTCAACGCCCTCGTCCTGCTGATCGCCCCGCCCGACCGCACGACGCGACCGGGCCCCGCCGTACCGTGGGTCCTCGCCGTCGCGATCACGGCTTCGGGCGTCGTCCTCGACCTGACCGACGGCTTCGGGAACGTGGTCCACCTCGACAGCTTCGTCCTCGTCGGCCCGGTGGCCACCGGCGCCGCCGTCGCCTGCACAGCCCGCACGATCCGGGCCTCGGCCCTGACCACGGCCGTCCTCGCCGTGCCGCCCCTGATCACCCCCGGGCTGCTGGGCTCCTCCACGGCCCTGCCCGTCGTCCTGCGGCTCGGGGTGCTGTACGGCGCCGGGTTCGCGGTCGCGTTCGTCGCGGTACGGCTGGCGGACAGGCTGCTGCGACGGGCCGACCCGCAGCGCCGCTGAGCCCTCCGGGCCGGGCCGGCGGCACCGTCCCCGCGTCCGGCCCGGCCGGACCGGGAGCCCGCGCCGGCTGCTCACCCACGGCCGGGCGGGGGAGGCCGGGAAGGTGGTGGAGGAGGCGGAGCGGGCCGTGGAGCACTCGACCGGGAAGCCGCCGAACCCCCGAAGGATCAACGCTAGTACTGGAAGAGTACTTCCGGATTGTTCGGCGAAGGGCCGTCCAGCAGCGGACTGCGGATCCCCTTCAGCGTCCGGTCGAAGAACGCTGTCACGTACTCGCGGGTGATCACCACCCCGCGTTCCGGGGAGAGGGGCGGCGTCGGGAACCCGGCCTGCTCCTGAAGCACGTCCCCGTCGTCGAAGCTGAAGTGGTCGGCGCCGGCGACCGTCAGCCACTTCTTGAAGCCACCGAGGGCGGCCCAGGTCTGCCCCCACGTGGTGTCGGTGCCGCCGACCGAGTGGCTGTCGGTCACGCCCAGCATGAGGAGCGGCCGGTTGATCTGGCCGGGCATCGGGGCCGGGTGGAAGGAGCCGTCCATGTTCACTCCGGCCCGTACTCGCGGGTCGGCGATCATCGTGGCGGCGGCCGCCGCTCCGCCGAGGGAGTGTCCGGCCATGCCGATCTCGTGCTTGTCGATGAGGTGAGCCAGGCGCCACGCGGTGTTGCCATGCGTCAACTGGTCGATCACGAAGGACACGTCCAGCGCGCGGCTGGCGGCTTCGGCGTCGAAGTCGATCGCTTCCGGGTGATCGCAGATCGCGCACGGCGGCGTCTGGCCGTTCTCCAGCGTTTCGCCGGTGTCCTCGTAGGTGTGGCCGACGAGCGCGACGACGTAACCGTGACTGGCCAGGTCGGTCGCGAGCGCGGTGAGCATCATGCGCGGGTTCTCGGACGCGGGTGAGAGGACCACCAGCGGATACCTGCCGCGCTGCGGCCGCGCGCCGTCGAAGGCGTGGGTGGTGACGCCGGAAAGGGTCTGTGGGGTGACGCCGGAGCTCGCCGGCAGCTTCCGGTGCTCGATGATTCCGGCTGCCTCGCCGAGGGTCATGTAAGGGGCCGGAGTCCCGGTCCCGGGGACGGCCGGGTAGACCATCGTGACGGTCAGTTGGCGGGGGCCGGATGACGGCACCCACGGGTCGGGACGGCTCGCGTCGGTGAGGTGGATGACGTCCTCGCCGGCGGCGTAGGGGCCGGTCGGCGCGGGGAGCGTGCCTTGGAAGGACCGGGTGGGCGCGGTGGCCGCGGCCGTGGCCGGTGCGGTGTCGAACGCGTGCGTGGCCACCGGTGTGGCCGACGGTGTGGTCGTGGCGGCGAACCCGGCGCCGGTTCCGGTGACGAGGGCGGCGAGCGCCAGCACCGCGACAGCGCTGATACGGCGATTGCGTTTCATGGGATCGACGCTAGGTTCCGCAGCTCCGCATCGAATCGGCTCACGGATGTAAACGTTCCGGTGTCGTTCGTACCCCCCGCGAGGTACCGGAGTAATCCGCCGGGAGTATGTCGTGCGGCGCCGGGTTCCCTTCGCCGGCATCGTCGAGCGCCACCTTCGTCTTGGCCTACGACGAACACGACGCCAAGCCCTACCGCTGGACCTACGACGGCAGCCCACTCAGAGCCGCATGAACCCCCGAAGGATCTTCGCGCGCTGCACCAAGCGGTCTCGGTGATGTGGGCTGCGGTTCGGGTATGAGGCAGGGCAGGGAGGGGCTGCCCATGCCGAAGATCTTGCGTGTGGAGTTGACCTCTGATCAGGGACGCGAGGTGCGTGAGCGTCTGCGGGCACGTGATCTCGCGCCGGGTGCCAGACTGCGTCTGGAGTGCACACGGCTGATGGGGCGGGGCCTGACCGTAAGGGACCTGTACTTCCTCGACCAGAGCGGGTTCGCTCCGACCATGCCCACCGGATACACCTGGTCACGGGCAGGGCAGCGGGCCGTCGTGCCGCGCGAGGACAAGAAGGACCGCGCGTGAACGTCCTCGGGCGCTGTGCGTGGGAGCGCACTCCGATCTGGTCTGGGAGAGGGCCTGCGGCAAGATCGACGCGGTCATGCTGCTGGAGTTGGTGTGCACGAGCCTGGCCCGCCTGCCCGGCGGGGCAGCCGCACTGGACGGGCCTCCCACGGGCTTCACACGGGTACGGCCGTGCACGGTCGTCCTGGACAACGCCTCCGCACACGTGGCCCGGGTCTTCAAAGGGCGCCGCGAGGAACTGGCCGCCATCGGCGTCGAACTCTTCTACCTCCCGCCTCGCAGCCCCGAGCTGAACGACATCGAGCGGGTGTGGCGCTCGGCGAAGTACGAGGACTACCCCGAGCGTGTCCACACCACCGCTGGAGCGGTCGGCACCGCAGTCGACCGAGCCCTGAACCGTCAACGGACACGCATCGAAGGATCAGCAGCCAACTTCACCAAAGCCGCGTTAGTCGTGCTTGGGCCAGATCGGGCCCTGGTCGGTCCAGATGACGCCCTTGTTGCGGCACAGGCAGAAGGGGTGGCCGATCGGGTCGGTGTAGACCTGCCAGCCGTAGCCGTTGGGGCCGATGAAGTCCTGCCTGAGCGTCGCGCCGAGGTCGAGGACGCGGTGCTGCTCGGACTCGATCTCGTCCACTTCGAAGTCGAGGTGGAACTGCTTGGGGTGCTCGCTGTCGGGCCATTGCGGAGCCCGGTAGTCGTCCACCCGGATGAATGCCAGCTCGATCTCGCCGAACTGGATGCCAGCCCAGTCCTCGGAGCTGCCTTCCTTGATCGGACGGCCCGTCACCTCGGAGTAGAAAGCCGCCAGCTTCATCGTGTCCGGGCAGTCGATAATGAAATCGGTGAGTCGCAGCATCCCGTGATCTTTCCACAAGCTCACACCCGACTTCGAGACAGGCCCTGAGCAGCTCCGCTGAGGTGCGGGAACAGAGCGTTCCTGGGGGCTTCGCCCCCAGACCCCGTTCACCAGGGGCGGCCAGGTTTGTACCGCAGATGCGGATCAGCAGCGGACTTCGGCGGAGCCGCTCAGACCCGGCCGCCGAAGAAGACCTGCACCTCGCGGATCAGGCCGTCCCGTACCGTGACCGCCTCGACGTTGCGGTACCGGCCACCGGCGGTGAGTTCGTACTCGTAGTGGACGAAGACGAGTTCACCGCCTTCACCGCGTGCACCGTCTCCGTCGCCGGCGGGCGTGACGTGCAGCAGCCGCTGCTCCCGGAAGCGGTCGGCGGTGGGGAAGCAGCGCCGGAAGAACGCGGCCCTGTCGATGTGGTCGTCCTGCGGGCTGGTGAACGTGAAGTCGTCGGCGTACAGGGGCAGGGCGGCGTCGACGTCCTGCGACCGGTAGCAGCGGAACGCCTCCTCGACGACGCTCGCGGGGCTGCCGTGCATGCGGATCTCCCTGGGTTCGGCCGGAACAGGAGGGGACGGGCGGGTACCCGGACGGACGGACGCGGCGTGCCGCTGCCGCGTCAGGCGTGCGCGGCGGCCCGGTCGGACTCGCTGCGCAGGACGCAGAACTCGTTGCCCTCGGGGTCGGCGAGGACCGCCCAGCCCGTACCGTCGGGGTTGCGGTGATCGCCGACGAGGGTGGCCCCGAGGCCCAGCAGGCGCTCCACCTCGTGGTCGCGGGAGGTGTCGGGGCGCAGGCACAGGTGGACCCGGTTCTTGATCGTCTTGGGCTCGGGCACCTGGTGGAAGTACAGCACCGGGCCTTCCGCCAGCAGGACCTGGGTCTCCTCCGAGCCCGGTCCGTCCTCCGGATCCACCGGGCGGCCGGTCACCCTGCTCCAGAACCGGGCCAACTCGTAGGCATTTGTGCAGTCGATCGCCACGTTCTGCAATACCGAGACCATGCGCGCGAGTCTTCCCGATCTTCGCGTCGAACGCCACCGGGTTGCGGACGTGGGCGTTCGCGCGGTCGGACGTTCCTGCGCCCGGGTCCCTCCCGCACCCGGGTGCGGGGAAGGCTCAGGGGCGGGGTGTCCAGCCGGGTGGGACGAGGCCGCTGTCGGCGAGGATCCGCTCGACGCTCGCGTCCAGGCTGCTGTCCGGGCCGATGACGTGTTCCAGGCCATCGGGAAGGAAGTCGTGCGGCCGGTACCAGCCGGCCATGTCCTGCGGGGAGACCTCGGCGGCCCACGGGCGGGTGGCGTGCCGGCGCACCGTCTCGTCGAAGTCGACGTCGAGGTAGTACAGATGACTGCGCCCCCGGTGGTCGGCGACGAGCCGGGTCAGCATCGGCCCGTAGTGCCCGGTGTGGAGGATTCCCTCGACCACGACGTGGAAGCCGTGGTCCAGGGCGTGCCGTGCCACCACGTCGATCAGCCCGACGTTGGCGCCGCCGGGCACGTCCCGTTCGCGCAACACGGTGCGGCGCAACACGTCCTGGGCGACGACGGCGATGCCCCGCCCGTAGGCGGCGCGCAGTCGTGCGGCGATGCTCGACTTCCCGGCGCCGCTCGGGCCCCGCACCACGATCAACACGGTCTCCGCACTTCCCGTCATGCCGGGACCGTGCCCCCGCCGCGCCCCCGCCACACCGGCACGGCGGCGGTGACGGTCGCGGCGGTGACGGCGACCACGGTCCGCCACCACCGGGCCTACGGCCTGAGCTGGACCGCCAGCGCCATCGTGTAGCCGACCAGCAGGCCGAACAGGCAGACCGCCGTCACGTACCGCGGCGTGAACGGCAGTCCGGCCAGGGACGGGTAGAGCAGAACGGCCGCGCCCGCCGCGAGGTCGGCCACGTACAGGCCGCCCGGCGGGGTGATGCCGGTGCTGTGGGCGGCCCAGCCGGTGGCGATCAGGAAGCCGGTGAGCAGGGTGAATCCGGAGAGCAGCCCGGAGCCGATGCTGGCGAGCGTGGCGTGCGGTTCGGGCGGCGGCTGACCCTCGGGCGGGCGCGGGCGGAGCCGGTGCGCCACGGCAAGGGAAGCGGCGGCGAGGGTCGCGGCGGCGACGGCGGCGATCAGCGGTCCGGGGTTCAACGGCGGCTCCTGACGGGCGCACGGTGGTGGCCGACGACGGCGGCGAGCGCGGCCGGCAGCAGAACGGTGAGGACGACGACGGTGGCCCAGACGGACGGCGCGACGGCCGGCACCACGGGCCCGGCCGGCCCGACGGGCGGCGGCGCGGCGACCGCGGAGGTGGTGGCGGTCGCGTCGGCGACCGGGAGGGGCGCGGGCGGCGGCGCGGCGGGCGTTCGGGGGGCGGCGGATGGGGAGGTGACGGCGCCGGGCGCGGGGCGGGTGACGGTGGGTGTCGTGCCGGGCGTCGTGGTGGGCAAGGCACGCGGCGTCGTCGGCCGTGCCACCTCGTGGCCCGGCGTCGGTGCGGGTGCAGGTGCGGGTGCGGGCAGGGGTGCCCCCGTGGTCGGCGCCGGGTGCGACGGCGCCGGTGCGGGCGGCGTGGGCGCAGGCGTCGGCGAAGGCGTCGGCGGGTCCGTCGCCGGGGGCGCGGGGGTGGGGCAGTCGGTCGGCAGCGGCGGCCAGGGCGGCCAGGTCGGCCAGGTCGGCAAGTGCGGCGGATGGACGTGCGGAGGCCGGGGCGGTACGGGGAGTGGGACCACCGGAATCGGGACCAGCGGGAACGGTGTCTGCGGGTGCGGCGGGTGCGGCGGGTGCGGCGGGTGCGGACTCACGGCATGGTCCATCCCCCGATGATCCGGCCGCCGGTGCGGTCGTCACCGCGCGGTGCGCCTCAAACCCCCGTCCCCGGTGAAGAGTTGCCCCCGACGATGGAACGCACACGTCCCACCGGACCGTGCGTTCGACCCGGCCGCACGCCTGCGTCCGTCCGCGCCGACCGTCAAGTCCTCACCGATGGAGGGAGGTTCGGCACCACTCCTCGGCGAGCGGTTGGCACAGCGTGGACGGCGACAGCGCCCCGTACACCACCAGCTCGTCGCTGCCGCCGGCGGCGAAGTCGAGGGTCAGTGTCGCCCCTGGGTCGAGCATGTCGGTCAGTCGCCAACGGCCCTCGCCCGTGGACCAGTCGTACCCCGCCCCGGCCCCGGCCGTGGAGCGGAACCCGCCGTCGGCCCGCAGGACGAGGGTCTCCCCGGCCGGGCCGTTCCAGGTGCCGACGACGGCCCGGTCGGCCGGCCCGTCGGACGTCCACGGCTGCTCGGCCGCGTAGCCGGTGACACCCCACGCCGATCCCACAGCGGCCAGGCACACCCCGGCCGACGCGGCGCACCCCCGCAGCCACCGGGCCCGGCCGGCGGTCCGTACGACGAACAGGACGGCGACGGCCACTACTTGCAGCGGCCACAGCAGCGCCAGCACCATCCCGAGGTCGCACCAGGCCAGCCAGGCCGTCCCCGACCGCTCGCCGACGTCGCGGCGCACCTGCGCCCCGCACAGGCCGACGATCCCCGCCCCGGCCGCCCAGACCGCCGCGACCTGCAGGTACCGCCCGAAGCCGTCGGTGTCGGTCGGGTCCGGTCCGTTCCACGACAACAGCGCCCACAACAGGGCCCCCAGCACGATCACGGAGACCCCGACAGCGGCGAACGCCGTCAAGAGGAAGCGCAGTGAGGCCAGCGCCGCCGTCTCGTCCGTCTCGTCCGTCCTGGCCGTCTCGTCCGTCCCGGCCGTTCTCGCCCCGGCCCCGCTGTCCATGCGCCCCCCGCCATCGCGATGATCGGCCAGACGATATCCACCCGCCACCCGTCATGGAGCGGATCGTCATGTTCCGGTACAGAACTGCGACAAGCCGGAGGGGCGTCGTTCCCGCCCGCCCCGAACGTCTCGCGCAGTCATGGACGGGCGCCGAACCACGGGGCTGCGTCGTGCTCCGCGCTCGCTGACGATGCCCACATTGCTTCAAGGGCGACGCCCCTTCGGAGGAGGACGGCCGGATGATGGTCGTCACCTCCGACTTCCTGCGGGGCATCCCGGCCGACCGGCACGGCGCGGTCTTCGACGCCTTCCGCGCGCACATGCTCAAGGCCGGGTTCGAGGTCACCAGCAGCAGCTCCGACGCCGTCTTCTTCAAGAACCCGAAGGACGGTTTCACCGCCTCCATCGACGACGGTGGTGACTGGACCACCACATTGACCATCGGATTCGTCTCCCCCTGTGTGTGGCCCAATGGCACCAAACCACCCGCGGGTTGAGCCGAGAGGGCTCGCCGCGCGTGCCGCGTGAGGCGGGCGGAGGGGAGCGGAGGGGAACGGATGGCGAACGGAGGGGCAGCGGGCGGCATGTGAGCGGCGAATCGGGATAGACGAGCGGGCGGAAACCGTCCGCTCGTTCGGAAGGAACCTCTTGTGTCCGACACAACCCGTCTGCCCGGAGCGTTCGAGCACCACTGGTCCTGGCAGGTGGAGGGGGCCTGCCGCACCGTCGACAGCAGTGTCTTCTTCCACCCGACCAACGAGCGCGGGGCCGCCGCGAAGCACCGTGAGCAGATGGCGAAGTCGGTGTGCGCCCGCTGCCCGGTCCTGGCGCAGTGCCGGCAGTACGCGATCGACGTCCGCGAGCCCTACGGGGTGTGGGGCGGTCTGACGGAGGACGAGCGCCGGGTGCTGCTCGCGCGCCGGCGGCGGCGCCACTCCCGCACGTTCGCCTGACGGCGGGACCGCGAGGGTGGGGCCCGTCGGCGTCAGTCGGTGTAGCGGGCCGTGCGGTAGCCGCCGCGGGCGGTGCGGTCCACCTCCTCGGCGCCCCAGGTGTGGGGGACGACCAGCCGCCAGCGGGTCCGCAGCGCCGCGTGTTCCTGGCGGTTCCGGGTCACGTACCACTGACCCATGCGGCACCACGCCAGCGGCTCGTCGGTCTCCGTGGCGACGGCCCGCACCAGCAGGGCCGCCTGCCGGGCGACCTGGCCCTCCAGCGCGGCCTGCTCCTCGGCGGCGTCCTGCGCCTCCAGGTACTGGTTCATCCGGTAGGTGGCCTGGTCGCCGTGCTGGAACATGGCGTGATCGGAGTCGGCCGCCATGTGCAGCCTGCCGTTCTGCAGGACTGTCGCGCCGCTGCGCACCACCTCCTCCCGGGAGTTCCCGGCGATCCCGGCGTTGAGGCGGTCGAGCAGCTTGGCCTTCTCGGGGGTGGCTTCGGCGATCTGGCCGCCGTTGGTGCCGCCCTGCGCGGAGTACACCTCGTGCAGGTCGTAGTCGCCGGTGTAGAGGTACTGCTTCCACTTCGGGTAGGCCTTCAGCCGGGCCATCGCCGGGCCGCCGTCGCCGACGCCCACGGTGAGCGGCACGTACTGTTCGCGGTGGTCGCCGGTCTCGACGATCCCCTCGGCCAGGAGCTCCGGCGGCGGGTTGTCGATCCGGACACCGATCAGGCCCTGCGCGTCCCAGTGGCCGACGAAGCCGTCGAGGTCCTGTGCCTGCAGCCAGCGCAGGACGGCCTCGGGGTCGCCCGCTGCCTGCCCGGGACCGGTGCCGTACTTCTTGCGGACCGAGGAGGGCTTGACGGACTTTTCCAGGATGGTGTGCGGCTTGGCCTTGGCGCCTTCCGCGATGCGCCGGATCGAGTGCTCCCCGGTCTCGCGGACGGCGATGGTGTACTTGTGTTTCCGGCACACCGCCGAGATCGCCGCCCAGTGGCCCTCCCAGACGACGCTCCGCAGGGCGGCGGCCCGGGCGCCGGGCCTGACGGTCTCCCCGTCGAAGGTGGCGGCCTCGCAGACCTGCAGCACGTTGGTCGCGTCCACCTGCTGCCGGACCCTGCGTTTCCCGGGCCCCTCACCCGTGACGCGCTGCAGGGCCGGCACCGCCCGGCCGTCGTCCCGTTCGGCGCCGCCCCGCTGCTCGGCGAGTTCCCGCGCCGTCGCCGCGTTGCCGGCGCGCTGCAGGGCTGCCACCGCCTGCGGCGTGCCGGGCCCGGCGGCGGGCCGTCGCGCCGGGCCCGTGGTGCGGTGCGGACGCCCGGCCTTCTCCGGCTGTTGCCTCGCCTGCATGCTGAAACCCCCTCGGTCCCCTTCGTGTCCCTTTATAACGGGGTAACTGCCGTACGTGGAGGGCAGTTCCGGACGTGCCGACGGCGCCCGAGGTGTCCGGGCGCGGCCCCGGGCGGCCCGCCCCGCCGGTGAGCTGGGGAAACCGCCCACGCCACCACTGAACCGGACGGGCGCGAATTCCGGGTGTCGGTCCGAGTGGTCCTGGTGGTGTGGGCGCCGGGGCCGTCCGGTGCTGCCCGCTGTCCTCCGCCGGGCTGCCCGCGCGGACGGGCGGGTGGACGGGCGGGTGGACAGTTGGGCGGTGGCACGGTGAACAGAAGCGAGCACGTTTCGCGTTCAACTACACGACAGTGTCGAGGGACGGCAGGCGAGCGGCCCGCCTCCGGGGCCGGGCAGATGGGTGAGGTGGACTCCGATGGTGACCACGGCGGTGGACGGCGACGGCGAGAGACTGGCAGCCACGGCGGACGGTGGGGGAGGGCCCGGCCAGGACGACGAGGCGGCGGCACGTCGGCTGATCGCGGCCTGGCTGGCGGGGGACGCCGAACCGGCGGCCGACCCTGCCACAGGCCCGTCCGGCACCCCGGCGCAGCCCGCACGGGCGCTCCCGCCCGGCTGGACCGTACCCCGGGCCGGGGCCCGCGAGGTCGTCACCACGGCCCGGCGGCTGGCCCTGCACGGGGTGTCGGGGCGGGCCCGGCCGGTGCCGGGCACCGACGAACTGGTGCTGGCCCGTGTCCTGGTGGTCGACGAGCACCCCTCGGCCCCGACCTGGACCGAGCGCGAGCGCGTCGAGCTGGCCGGATGGGTAGCCGTCCTGGTGCGACGCTTCGGTGAGGACGGCGTCCAGCGGCTCACCGCCGCTCTCACGGGCCGCCCCTGAGGATCCGTCCGGCGGAGTGCGCGTGGACGCCGTCGGACCCTGCCGGCTCCCGTCGGAGCGCGCGGGCTCCCGACGCCCCCGTCGGCCCCGACGGGGCCCGCGCGCTCCGACGCGGATCGGGCCCGGCCCGGCCCGGCCGTCGGGCGGACGTCGCCGGTGGCCGGGACGTTGTTCCCGTCAGGGCGAGGACCCGGGGCGCACGGCGGCCGGGCCGGCGCCACCGGCCCGGCGGGGTCCGGTCGAGGACGACGACGCTGACCGGTGTCCGGCTGTTCACCTTGTCCGTCCTCCCGTCAGCCGCCTCCCGCCAGCCGCCGCCCGTCACCGCGACCCCGCGGCACGGGACTCCGCGACCGTGCCGGTCACCGGCGTCGCGGTGACGGGTTCGAGCTCGGCGACCGACTCGTCGGGAGAAGCAGGTGACCCGGAAGATCGGTTCGAGGAGTTCGGACATCAGCGGGCGGCGCGCGTCACCGCCCGCATCGTGCGCCTCGGTGGCACGACGTCACGTGACCCGGTTCACAGGGAACTCCGGGAGGCGAGCGGACAGGGGTGGACATGGAACTGTCACAACGCGCGCGATTGCGCGCCGGGGACCAGGACGCGCTCGGCGAACTCTTCGACGAGCACGCCCCGGCCGTGTACGGCTACGCGCTGCGCACCCTGGGAGACTGGGCGGCCGCCGAGGACGTGGTGTCGCTGACCTTCCTGGAGGCCTGGCGGCTGCGCGGGAAGCTCCACGAAGGTGACGACGACCTGCGGCCCTGGGTGTTCGGGATCGCCACCAACGTGCTGCGCAACACCGCGCGGGCGGCCCGGCGGCACCGGGCGGCGATCTCTCGCCTCGCCGAGCGGGAGCCCGTACCGGACTTCGCCGACGAGCTGGTCTCCCGGATCGACGACGGCGACCGACTCGCCGCGGTGCGCCGCGCCCTGCCCGGCCTGCGCCGGTCCGAGCGCGAGGTGTTCCGGCTGTGCGTGTGGGTGGGGCTCGACTACGCGTCGGCCGCGCAGGCCCTCGGGGTGCCGGTCGGCACCGTCCGCTCCCGCCTCTCCCGGGCCCGGGCCCGGCTGCGCTCGCTCGCGGAGGACGAACTGACGGAGGGCCGGGAACCGGCTGCCGCCGTCGGACAGGTACGGGGTGGCGGCTTCGGTGCCGCCCGGTCGATGCAGGAGGACATCCGATGAACAACCCGCACGAGACGCTCTCCGCCGACCGCCGACGTCTTCTGAGGGAGCACCTGATGCGTGAGATCGCCATGGACGCGAAGGCACCGAGGCCGCGGAGGAGGCTGGTCTGGCTGGTCGCCGCCCCGCTGGCGGTCGGCGCGCTGGCGGCCGTCACCCTGGTCGTCCCCGGCGGGCACCACGGCGCCACCGCACCGGCGGCCCCGGCGTCCTCGGCGGCGACGCCGACGCCGGCGACGGGCACACCCCTGCCGGAGCCGACCGATCCCGCCGGGCTGCTCAGCCGGGCCGCGAAGGCCGTCGCGAGCCGTCCGGCCCCCGCGGCCGGGAACGCGCAGTTCGTGTACTCGCGGGAGATCCAGGACGGCGCCCGCCAGCCCGTGCACGAGCGCTCGTCGTGGCTCTCGGTCGACGGCAGGTCGGAGGGCCTGATCGTGGACCCGACCATGGGCGACGGACGCACCACCTGGCACGCCGCCCTGTCGGACCGGCCCGGGGCCCACCGGTCGGCCGGCTTCGACGTCCCGACCTACGAGTTCGTCTCCCGGCTGCCCACGGACCCGCAGCAGCTCCTGCAGCAGCTGCTCGCCGCCGACCGCTCCAACGCGGTGGCGGGAATGCAGATGACGCCGAAGCTGCGCAACCAGATCGCCTTCGGGGACATCCAGATGATCTTCCAGAACGTCTCGGCGCCACCGGCCGTCGCGGGCGCGCTCATGCAGGCGGCCGCGAAGATCCCCGGCACCTCCGTGGTCGCGGACGAGGCCGACGCGAACGGCCGACACGGCGTCGCGGTGGTCGGCACCAACGGCACCATGCGGGTGTCCCTGATCTTCGACAAGGACACCGGCGCGTTCCTCGGCCTGCGCGAGGTGCTGCTCGCCGACCTCCCGCCCGCCGGCCCGGACGGCCTCCCGCCCACCGGCACCCCGTCCCCGGGCGCCGGCAACGGCAAGGGGTACGACTACGCCACGGCCGTCCTCGCCGCGGGCATCGTCGACCACGCGGGCGACAGCCCCAAGGGCTGAACCCCGCACGCACGCACGGTCGGTACGTTCGACGCGGGAAGACGCCGTGGTGACCCGGATCGGGCGCCACGGCGTTCCGCCGCAGCGACTTTATGTGGGTTGCGCCGTTCGCGCGCCTTCCGCTAGCGTCGGCGACGTCTGCCATCGACACGGAAGGAGTGGCGAGAAGCCGAACGATCTGCGAAGGACCGCGATCGACACGTCCGTTGAGGACTGATCGACGGTCGAGAGGGCCGATGAAGGCCGGAGTCGGGCACAGGATCCGACCACCCCATCTCCGCTGCCGTAGCAAGCAGCGTTCTTCAGCGAGTTCGTTACGCGTGCTCCCACTTCGGGCGATGCGCCGCACCGCGGCGCCGCTCCTCGATGACAAGGCTTCCCCATGTCCTCCCGCTCCTCCGAGCCTGCCGTCGGCGCATCCGCCGCACCCGCCTCCCCGGCCAGGACCAACGTGGTCGTGCTGACCCTGATGGCCGCGGTCTTCCTCTCCCTGCTCGACACCCAGATCGTCGCCACGGTGCTGCCCCGCGTGGTCGGCGACCTCGGCGGACTCGACCGGTTCGCCTGGGTCACCACCGGTTACCTCATCGGTGGCAGCGCCGCCGTGCCCGTGTCCGGCAAGCTCGGCGATCTCTTCGGACGCAAACGCGTCCTCATGGCATCGATGGCCGTGTTCCTGCTCGGATCCGCCCTGTGCGGACTGGCACAGACGATGGGTCAGCTCGTCGCCTTCCGCGTCCTCCAGGGCATCGGCAGCGGCGGCCTGTTCATCTGCGTGCTCGCGGTCATCGGCGAGATGTTCCCGCCGCGTGAAGGCGCCCGGTACTACGGCTGGTTCTCCGTCACCTTCGGAGCCGCTTCGCTGACCGGCCCCGCCCTCGGCGGCATCCTCACCGAACTCGCCGACTGGCGTTGGGTGTTCTTCGTCAACCTGCCCGTCGGCGCGATCGTCCTGCTGGTCCTCTCCTCGGCTCTGGACCTGCCCGCCCGCCGCCGGCAGGCACACCTCGACTACGGCGGAGTGATCCTCCTCGTCCTGGCGATCGTCGGCCTCAACCTCTTCACCGGCCGGGCCGGCGTCGACCGTGCCTGGACCTCCCCGGTCACCGTCGGCCTCGGCGCCGGAACGGTCATCGCCACGGCGCTCTTCATCCTGTCGCAGCGCCGCGCCACCGACCCGGTGATCCCACTGCGGCTGTTCGCCGACCGGACCTTCGCCACCGTCGTCGTCATCGGCTTCGTCTCCGGCTTCGTCGGCCTCGGACTGATCAACTACCTGGTGCTGTGGCTGCAGACGGTCCTCACCCTCGACGTCCGGGAATCCGGCTTCGCCCTCACCGCGATGATGCTCGCCGTGGTCCTGGCCTCCTACGTCAGCACCAGGGTCATCGGCCGCACCGGCTCGTACCGCTGGTTCCCGGTGCTCAGCATGGCCGTCTTCGCCGTCACCGCGGTGCTGTTCTCGACGGCCGGGCCCTCGACCCCTCCGCTGCTCGCCGTCGTCTACCTGCTGCTGTTCGGTGCCGCCGGCGGCCTCAACTCGCAGGCCCTCACCCTCGCCGCCCGCAACACCGCCGGCGTGCGGGACATCGGTGCCGTCCAGGGCACCGCGACCCTCGTGCGCCAGCTCGGCACCGCGCTCGGTGTCTCGTTCTTCGCGGCCGTCACGACCGGCCGGCTCGGCAGCGGACTCGACCGCCTCGACAGGTCCGGTGTGCACATCGACCGGGACGACTCCCTGTCGCCCCGGTTCGTCGGCACGCTGCCCGCCCCGCTGCGGCTCGAACTCGCGGGCGTCTACGCGGACTCGCTGCGCGTCGTCTTCCACGCGGTCGTCCCGATCGCCCTGATCGGACTCGTGGCCTCGCTGTTCCTCAAGGACATCAGGCTCGCCGGCCGACCCGCGCCGACCGAGCCGACGGCGCCGACCGAGCCGACGGCGCCGGAAGGGTCCCCGGCCGCCGACTCCGGCTCGCCCGCCCGCAGCACCTCCTGACGCACCGCCCGGCGCACTTCCTGACACGCCACTCGACGAGTGGCCTCCCCGCCCGGTGCCCACCGTGCGGCACACCCCTGACAAGGAGCACACGCATGATCCTCATCACTGGCGCCACCGGCAACGTCGGCAGCGCACTCACCGCCCGGCTCGCCGCCGACGGCGTGCCGGTGCGGGCCATGACCCGGTCGCCCGGGAAGGCGACCTTCCCCACCGGCGTCGAGGTCGTCGCCGGTGACTTCGACAAGCCGGAGACCCTGCCTGCGGCGCTCGCGGGCGTCGACCGGGTCTTCGTCGTCCCGCCGGGTTACGGCCCCGAAGGCCCGGTCCAGGAGGCCGCCCTCGTCGCCGCCTCCCGCGAGGCCGGAGTGCGGCACCTGGTCAAGCTCTCCACCAGCGGCGTCGGCTTCGGCGCCACCGACCCGCTCACCTCCGGCCACCGTGCCGGCGAGCAGGTCATCCGGGAGTCCGGCCTCGGCTGGACGGTCCTGCGCCCCGGCACCTTCATGGTCTACCTCCACGGCTACGCCGACACCATCGCCAAGGAGCGGACCATGTACGTGACCGAGGGCGACCCGGTCTCCGCCATGATCCACCCGCGCGACATCGCCGCGGTCGCGGCCGAGGTGCTCACCACCTCCGGCCACCAGGGCCGGGCCTACACCCTGACCGGCGGTGAGGCGCTCAGCCCGCAGCGGCAGGGCGAGATCATCGGCCAGGTACTCGGCCAGGAGGTCGCCGTCGTCGAGCGCACCGCCGCCGAGACCCAGGCGGAGTTCGACCGCCTCGGCTGGGGCGGCCCGCGCCTCGCGGCCCTGCTCGAACTCAAGCGGCAGTCCGCTGCCTGGGACTGGCACGTCTCCGACTCCGTCGAGCGGATCACCGGCACGGCGCCGTTGCCCCTGCGCACCTGGGTCGACGAGAACATCCACATCTTCGGCTGAGCCGATCCGCACACGGCACGGGGCCGGTGCGGCCGGGACGTCCTGGCCGCACCAGCCCCGTGCCGAGGGAGGGCGACGTGTTCCCCCGGGTGGATCAGAGGGAGCGGAGGCGGGACTCGGCGGAGTCGAGGGTGTAGAAGCGTCTGATCCGGTCCGAGGAGCCCGGGATGCGGACGTACCGGTGGTGGTCGAGGTCCCAGAGGGCCCAGCATTCCAGCATGTAGAAGTGCGGGCTCCTGGCGTCGATCAGGCGGATCTCGTACCGCTTGGGCGGGTGGGTCGGTTCGGCGCTCACCGGCGGGTCACCTGGACGAACCCGCCGGCCTTCCCGACCTGCCGGGCGAAGGCGTCGAACTCGCCGTCGAGGGGCGAGACGGTCGCCTTGGACGCGATCAGGATCGCACCGGCGGTCCTGTCCGTGATCGTCTGCAGGGCGGCCAGGAGCAGGGGGCGCTGCTCGGGACACTTGTCCGTCTCGTCGTCCACGACGGTCAGGGAGACCTCCCACCCGAAGGCGAGCGCGTAGTCCTCACAACTCCGCATCTCCACCTCGGGGAAGGCGACACTCCTCTTGGCGAGGTAGATCACCACCGGGAAACGCTCGATGGCCCTGGGGGAGCCCACAACTCGGGGCTGGCGCAGCATCAACGCCCACTCCTCTCCGTAGTGAAACGACTACCGGGAGCGCCAACTGTCCTCTAGGCTTGGGATCCCTTCAACCTGTCAGACGTGCCTGGAGAGGTGTCTGTGAACAAGGTCGAGCTGGCCCCGGACTCTGGCCCTTCGGCGAAGTTCGGCATGTTTCTCCGCAGTTTGCGAGAGGAACGAGGGTGGACCCAGGAGGACTTGGCGCTTGGCATCGGCTATTCGCCGACGCATGTGTCAGCTGTGGAAACTGGCCGTCGCCCCCCAACTTCGCGTCTGGCTCGCGAACTTGACAAGGCTTTTGGGCTGGAACGGGTCTTCGTACGGAAGGCGCTCGATCTGAAGGACTCGGCGCTGCTCGAAGGGTTCCCCGATTACGTCGCGCAGGAGTCGAAGGCTGCCGAGGTGCGACTGTTCACGCTCGGTATCATTCCGGGCCTGCTCCAAACCACGGCCTATGCGCGTGCCATTGCGGCGGCGGCCGTCGAACGGGACAGCATCACTCAGCAGCAGGCTGACGAGCGGGTGGCGTACTTGGCCCGCCGACAGGAGAACCTCCGCCGGGAGCCGTCGCCGGTGATCCACGTCGTACTGGATGAGAGCAGCATCCGCCGCCCGGTCGGTGGCTCCGAGGTGATGGCCGCGCAGCTTGACCATCTGGCGGAGTTCGCGAAGCTGCCACACACGATGCTTCAGGTGACGCCATACGCGGTGGGCGAAGCGAGGCCGTTCGACCTTCCGGTGAACATCCTTACTCTCGCCAACCGCTCCCTGATGTCCTACGCAGAGTCTGCGCAGCAGGGGCACTTGGAGCGGGACAGCGACGCGGTCCGGCCTACGCTCACGGCCTACTATCAGCTGCAGGCCCTTGCACTCTCACAGTCGGAGTCTGTGGCACTGATCAGCCAGCTAAGGGAGGAACTGCCGTGACCGCCGAACCTCGATGGTTCAAATCCTCGTACAGCAGCAACGGCGGCGATTGCGTTGAGGTCTCGTCCGACATCCCCGGGCGGGTGCCCGTTCGGGACTCGAAGGATCACGAGGGGCCGGTGCTGGTCTTCCCGGTCGGTGCCTGGTCGGCCTTCGTTTCGGCCGTCCTCGATGGGGAGTTCGGCGCCGTCTGAACAGAGGAATGCACCGCCCCGGCCGGGTGGCCGGGGCGGTGTGCGTCGTTGCGGGCGGCGACCGTTGTGAACACGTACGGTGGTCAGGGCCCCGCCTTCCTGTCCGTTCGAAGCGATCGTCCTGCACGTACTTCCGCGGCGCTCCGCACGCTTCTACCGTTGCTTCATGCAGCGAGTTCTGATGGACCGTTCGAACCCGGACGTGCTCGACCTGGTTCTCGCGGAGCGGGGCGGCTCGCTCCGGTACGCTCTCACGGCTTCGCTCCAGGCCGGGATCGCGGTGCCGGTGCTGTTCCTGCTCAGCGTGTTCGTCTCCCTCCCCCTCTACATCGTCATGCTGTTCGCCGGCACCGGGTGGGGCCCGGTGTGGGCGGCGGCCGGGATCATCGGTGGGGCGGGCGCGGTCGTCGGGTGGGTGCTGCTGGTCCGTGCGATCTTCCGTCACGTGCACCGGCTTCGCTTCTCGCCCTGCACCGGGCCGGCCACGGTCGTCCTCGTCCGGGGTGCCCGGGCAGACCGGCCGATGCCGATCACCGAGGTGCGTCGGATCCTGATCGACCACTCCATCGAGGAGCCGTACGACGGCGACCCGCGTCCGAGGTCCGTCACCGTCACGGTGACCGTGGTGCTGGGGCGCGGCGAACTCCCCCAGCAGTCCCTGCCGCAGGACACCGACGCCACCGCACTCCACCGCGAGCTGTACGAGGCCCTCTCCCCGACCGTGACGGTGGACCTGCACGTCCGCCACCGGCAGCGCCCCGAGCCGCCGCCCCCGCCCCCGGTCTCGAAGCGGTCGGCGGGCGACGGCTGGTGGGGCGCGATCGGGCACGGCGGTTCGACCGGCGGGGGTGGCTGCTGAGCCTGCGAGGTTGCCGAGGTCGCCGAGGTCGCCGGGGATGTCCGGGACGTCCGGGACGTCCGGGACGTCCGGGAGTCGAACGTACAATCGCCGGACGACTGGGCACGGGAGGGTGCGGTGGGACACTTCGAGGGCTTCGACGTGACCGGGTTCTGGGACGATTCCGCCTACGCGCTCAGGGCGTACGTGGAGGAGGCGCCGCCCTCGCGGGAGTCGGTCGAGGCGTTGGAGGTCGAGCTCGGCGGGTACCGCCTGCCGGACTCCTACGTCGCGCTGATGACCGCGCACAACGGCGGCATTCCGACCCGCACCTGCTTCCCCCTGGCCGAGCCGAACTCCTTGGCCGAGGATTACGTCGAGATCACCGGCATCCGGGGCATCGGGCGGGTGCGGCCGCAGTCGCTCGGCGGCGAGTTCGGCAGCCTGTTCTGGATCGACATCTGGGGGTACCCCGACATCGGTGTCTACTTCGCCGACACCCCGTCGGCGGGCCACGACATGCTCGCCCTCGACTACCGCGCGTGCGGCCGGCACGGTGAGCCGACGGTGGTGCACGTCGACCAGGAGAACGACTTCGCGATCACCCTGCTCGCCGAGAACTTCGAGGCGTTCGTCACGGGCCTGGTCGACGAGTCCGTCTACGACACCTCGGAGCAGGACCGGCTTGCCGCCCTGGCCACGGTGCGCGACGGCAGCTTCTCCCCGGTCCTGCTGCGGGCGTTCCGCGAGGTCGCGGACGTGCTGCCCGACGCGGACCGGCGGCTGCGGGCACTCGCCGAGGCGGTCGTGCACGACAAGGGGCACTTCTCCCTGCACGCCGACCCGCGCTCGATGCTCATGTACGACTACCTGTTCTGGCTGTTCACCAGCTTCAACCGGGTCGACGCCCTTGCCTGGTACCTCGGGTTGCCCCCGCAGGACGAGCGGTCCTACGCGCGGCCGCGGTTCCCGCTCATGGTCGCCGGCTTCGGCCCCGCGGCCGAGCCGTACGGCTTCCGCACCGGCGGGTACGCCTCTGCCTTCCTCGAAGAGTGGTGGAACTCCCGTACCGCCTCGGGCCGCCTCGTCGGGACCGGCGACGACGGCTACCGCTTCACGGACGCCGCGGTCGCCGCACTGCTCCACGAACTGGCCGCCGTGGCCGGGGAGGACGGGTAGCCGTACCGGACAGGGTGACGGCGTGTCCCGTAGGGCCGGCTCCCGGGCGGCCGCAGCGGTGTGCGGGCCGGGAGTCGCCCCGTTGAACGGACGTGGTGCGTGCCGGGTTCAGTCCGGGGCGGGGCCGGTCGAACCCGGGAGGGGGTGCCGTCCGTGCTACGGGGTGGGGCCGGGCGGCAGCCGGCCCGAGGACGGATGCGGGAGGACAGCGATGGCCTGGTACCAGGGGCCGAGCCGGATCACGGTGACGGCGGTGGAGGGGCGGTTCCCGCAGCGGGCGGTGGTGACGGTCCGGGGCGCGGCGCCGGTGGAGCTTGCCGGGGAGGTCGGCGCCGTCCACCTCGTCGACGCGGAGAGCTGGCAGCTCGACCTGGAGCACCGCCACTTGGGCGACTGGTGCCCCAACATCCGTGCGGTGCAGGGTCGTTGGCAGGAGATCCGGGGTGTGCTCACGCAGGTCGTGCACAGTCGCAACCGTGATACGGCGGGCGATCGTCAGGACCGCAACCTGGTGCTGCGGATCGAGCGGGTCGTGCCGGGCGGCGACGAGTCCCCGGCCGTGACCCGTGCCCCCGCCGCGCGTCGGACCACCGCTGCGCACCATGTCCCGGCGGTCTCCGCGGGCTCGGCCGCGCCGCGTACCTCGGCCGGTGGGCCGGGTGGTACGCCGGCGCCGGGTGTGCGGACGAGCGGCTCGGACGTCCGGGTCACCGGCTCGGGCGGTCCGGCCGGGACCACCACCTCGACCACGTCCTGGAGCGGCTGACCGGACCGGCCGGCGGGGTCGGCGCGGTCAGCGCGGTCAGCGCGGTCAGCGCGGTCAGCGGGGTAGGCGGGGTAGGCGGGGTAGGCGGGGTCGGCGGGGGCAGGGTGCGGGCCGGGCCTGCACCGGTTCCATCCGGCCCTGTTCGCCGGCGAGTTCCGGGGCTCGCTCCCGGTGCTCGCGCGCCGGCCCGTCGTCCCGGGTGCGGCCGGGTTCCGGCGCCCGGTGGACCTGCGTCGCGGTCTGCGTGCGCGGCTCCCGTGTCCTGTTCCGTCGCCCGCCTCCCGGTCGCACCTGATCGGGAGGGTGGCAGGCGTCCCGGGCGGGTTTCGGCCACCTTGCACGCCGGGCTGGACTTCATGGACAGGCGTCCAGCTATTCTGGACACCTGTCCATGAAGTCTGGAGCCGATGATGCGCGTGACCGCCGATGTCCTGGTCGCCCTGGTGGCCGTCCTGCACGGGTACTTCCTGGTGCTGGAGATGTTCCTGTGGGAGCGCAGGCCGGGGCGGGAGCTGTCCGGCTTCGACGCCGCCCTCGCCCGCACCACCGCACCGCTCGCCGCCAACCAGGGCCTCTACAACGGCTTCCTCGCCGCCGGGCTCGTCTGGGGCCTGGCCGCCGGGGGCTCGACCGGCCACCAGGCACAGCTCTTCTTCCTGGTCTGCGTGGTCGTGGCCGGCCTGTACGGCGGCGCCACCGCGAACCGCCGCATCCTGGCGGCCCAGGCGCTGCCCGGCGCGCTCGCGCTCGGCGCCGTCCTGCTCGCCGGATGAGCGCCGCCCGGGACCCCGAGTCCCCCCGCGACCCCCGGCCCGCCCAGGACTCCCGGGCCGCCCGGGATCCCCGGACCGAGCGCACCCGGGCCGCGCTGCGCCAAGCGCTGCTGGAGGAGTGCGCGGAACGCCCGCTGGCCGAGGTCAACGTCGCCGCGCTGGTGCGCCGGGCAGGGGTCGGCCGGGCCACCTTCTACGTGCACTACGCCGACCTGGAGGCGCTGGCGGTGGACGCCTGCGCGGACGTGGTCCGCGCGGCCGTGGACGCGCTGCACGCCTGGCGCGGGGTGCCCGATCCGGCGGTCCCGCCGCCCGCGCTGACCGGGTTCTTCGCCGAACTGGCCCCGCATGCAGCCCTCTACCGTGCCCTGCTGGCGCCGGGCGGTGGCGGCCCGCTGGGCCTGGTGCTCACCCGTGACCTGCGCGAGCGCAGCCGTACCGAGCGGGCCCTGGCCGGCGCGCCGGAGCCCGATCTGGTGGCTGCCGCCGTGGCGGGCACCTTCACCGGGGTGCTCGCGGACTGGCTGCACGGCCGGATCGAGGCGGCTCCGGAGCGGATCGCGCACCAGGTCTGGCGGCTGCTGATCTCGCTCCACCGCACGCCGCAGCTCTGAAGGTCCGGGCGTCAGGCGACACCTCAGGGTCGGCGCCTCCGGGCGACGGGACGCGCGTGCCGCAGCGGGCCGGGCGGGCCGCTGCGGCGGAGGCGGGCGCTATTGGGAAACTTTCCTAACGAAAATCGTTGACCGGGGAGCCCGCCGCCCCCGATCCTGTGAGACACCCGTCGCGGGCCGGCCGCCGCCGTCCGCGCGGGCGTTCGCGCCTCCCTGACCTGCCGTCACCGTCCCGCTGGATCGACGAAAGTGAGTTGGCATGCGCAAGACCACCGGAGTCCGCCCGACCGTCGGAGTCCGTCTCACCGCCCCGCTGCTGGCCGCCGCCCTCGGGCCCGCCGCGCTCCTGCTGGCCCCCGTGGCCTCCGCGACGGCGGCGCCCGCCGCGGCGGCCGTGCCCGGGATGGCCGCCGCGCCGTACGAGTACCTGGGCTGGGGCAACCCGCAGAAGCCGACCGACGTGATGAAGGCGGCCGGGGTCACGTGGTTCACCCTGGCGTTCGTCCTGTCCGACGGTGGCTGCAATCCGGCGTGGGACGGCAGCCGGGCGCTGTCCGGCGGTTCCGACGAGGCCGCGATCAAGTCGATCCGGGCGGCCGGCGGGGACGTCGTGGTCTCGGTCGGGGGGTGGAGCGGGAACAAGCTCGGCGAGAAGTGTTCCAGCGCGGGCGCGCTGGCCGGTGCGTACCAGAAGGTGATCGACGCCTACAAGCTGAAGGCGCTCGACATCGACATCGAGAACACCGAGTTCGGCAACGCGACGGTCCGTCAGCGGGTGGTCGACGCGCTGAAGATCGTCAAGACGAAGAACCCCGGCATCGTCACCTACGTCACCCTGGGCACCACGCCCACCGGCCCGGACGCCAACGGCAAGGACCTCATCAAGCGGGGCGCGGCCGCGGGCCTGGCGAACGACGGCTGGGTGATCATGCCCTTCGACTTCGGCGGCCACAGCGGCAGCATGGGCCAGGCGACGGTCAGCGCGCTGGACGGGCTGAAGGCGGCGGTCAAGAGCGCGTACGGCTACACCGACGACGCGGCGTACCGGCACATCGGCGTCTCCTCGATGAACGGGAAGACCGACGAGGCGGGGGAGACCGTCACCACCGGCGACTTCCGCACCATCCTCGGGTACGCGAAGCAGCACCACCTCGCCCGCTTCGCCTTCTGGGCCGTCAACCGGGACCGCGCCTGCGGCTCCGGTACGGACGCCGACGCCTGCAGCGGAGTCGCGCAGTCCCCGTACGAGTTCACCAGGATCGTCGTCCAGTACCGGGGCTGAGGCGCGTCGGCCTCAGGGCTCCTGACGGTCGATCTGGTGCTCCCGGACCAGCCAGAGCGCGAGGACGGCGCCCACCAGGCTGACCAGCCCGCCGAGCAGCAGCACCAGGTTGAGGCCGTCCAGGAAGCCGGCCCGGGCGGGGGGGCGCGCCCCCCCCCCCGCCGGCGCGCCGGGGGGGGGCGGCGCGCCCGCGCGGCGGGGGGGGGGCGCTGGGGCGGGGT
>NZ_JBHWBZ010000001.1:227248-245986 GCF_042735475.1 Kitasatospora sp. NPDC059577
CGCGCCCCCGCCCCCCCCCGCGCTCACCCCCCCCCGGACCACCAGCACCCGTTGGGGCCCGCCCCCCCCCCCGGCCGGGGGGGGGCCCCCCCCCCCCCCCCGGCCCGGTTCGGGGAGCGCGGCGACCGCCTGCGGGAGGCTGCCGTCGGAGGCGGCCTCGATCAGCTCGCGCGGGCGGGCGCCCTCGGCGATCGGGGTGCCCGCCGCGACCTCGCGGACCGTGTGGGAGCCCCGGGCGACGAAGATCGCCCCCCAGACGGCGATGCCGACCGCGATGCCGACCTGCCGGAAGGTGTCGTTGATGCCCGCCGCCATGCCGCTCTTCTCCTTGGGCACCACGCTCACCGCGACGTCGGCGATCACCGGGTTGATCAGGCCGATGCCCGCGCCGCCGACCAGGAACCCGGCCAGCAGGCCGGTCCAGGTGTCGTCGGGCTTGATGCCGCCCATCAGCAGCATGCCCGCGCCGACGGCGATGAGGCCGACGAAGAGCATCAGCCGGGCCGGCGCCCGGGAGAGCATGATCCCGGCGACCGGTGCGACGAAGAAGCTGAGCACCGTGATCGGCAGGTAGCGCACACCCGCCGCGAACGGGGAGAGCCCGAGGTAGTTCTGCAGGTACAGCGTCAGGTAGAGGAAGAGCGCGAACAGCGAGCTGGACACCGCGAACGCGGCCAGCTGCACGCCGGTGAACGCGTGCCGGCGGAACAGCCCGAGCGGCAGCATCGGCTCCGGCACGCGGCGTTCGACCAGGACGAAGACGGTCAGCAGGGCGGCCGCGCCGATGAACAGCCCCACGATCAGCGGGCTGCCCCAGCCCTCGGTGTTGCCCCGCACCAGGGCGAGGACGAGCAGGAACAGCCCGGTGCTGAAGGCCGCGACCCCGGCCCAGTCGATCCGGGTGGCGTTCGGGTCGCGGCTCTCCGCCAGCTTGAGGTAGGTGACGACCAGGGCGGCGGCCCCGATCGGCACGTTGAGGTAGAAGATCCACTCCCAGCCGAGCGAGTCGGTGAGCGCCCCGCCGATCAGCGGTCCGACGGCGACGGCCATCCCGATCGTCGCCCCGTAGACGCCCATCGCGGTGCCGCGCTCGCGGCCGGGCGGGAACTCCTGCGCGACCAGGGCGAGCGAGACCGCGAACATCACCGCGCCGCCCACCCCCTGCACCGCGCGGGAGACGTTGAGGAAGACCGGGTTCGGCGCCAGCGCGCAGAGCAGCGAGGCGAAGGAGAAGATCACCAGCCCCGCGGCGAAGGCCCTGCGCCGCCCGAGCCGGTCGGCCAGCGAACCGGCGGTCAGGACCAGGGCGGCCAGCGAGAGGGCGTAGGCGTCGAACACCCACTGCAGGTCGGTGAAGCTCGCGCCCAGGTCCCTGCGGATGGACGGCAGGGCGACGTTGACCACCGTGATGTCGAGAAGCAGCATGAACGTCGCGACCGACACGGCGATCAGCGTCCACCACTTGCGTTGCACGGCTGCCGGTCTCCTTCGACGGGGGATACGGGGGCACGCCGACCGCGGGTCGGCGGCGGTGTGGCGTCGACCGTATGCGCGGCTGCGGCCCGGACCCGGGCCGACACGACCGGGCGCGCCCCCGGAGGCCCCGTCCGGTCGAGACCTCCGGCATCCGGGGTGCCGGTTCCGGCGGGAGTTCCGCGGGAGTTCCGCGCTCTCTTGACGAGTTAAGTAACGTTCCTTAACTTGATCCCGCGACCTTCCCGACCTCCCCGCGACCTCCCCGCCCCCCCTGCTCCGCCCCGACCTCCCCCCTGCTCCGCTCCCTGCTCCATCCCCCGCTCCGTCCCCCACCTCTGGAGCCACCCGTGGACTCAGGCCTCACCCGGAGAATCGGCCTCTTCCAGGCCACCGCGATCAACATGAGCCAGATGTGCGGCATCGGGCCGTTCGTCACGATCCCGCTGATGGTCGCCGCCTTCGGCGGCCCGCAGGCCGTCATCGGCTGGCTGGCCGGCGCGCTGCTCGCCCTCGTCGACGGCCTGGTCTGGGCCGAACTGGGCGCCTCGCTGCCCGGCGCCGGCGGCACCTACGTCTATCTGCGCGAAGCCTTCCAGTACCGCACCGGGCGGCTGATGCCGTTCCTGTTCGTCTGGACGGCGATGCTCTTCATCCCGCTGATCATGTCGACCGGCGTGCAGGGCCTGGTGCAGTACCTCGCCTACCTGTGGCCGGGCATGACGACCGTCCAGGGCGACGTCGTCGGCGTCGCCGTGCTCGCCCTCGTCCTGGTGCTGCTGTGGCGCACGGTCGAGGACATCGGCGCGATCACCGTCGTGATGTGGGTCGTGATGATCGTCTCCGTCGGCGCGGTGATCCTGGCCTCCTTCACCGGCTTCCACCCCTCGCTGGCCTTCACTTGGCCCGCCCACGCCGTCGAACTCACCCACGGCGCGTTCTGGACCGGCTTCGCCGCCGGTCTGACCATCGGCATCTACGACTACCTGGGCTACAACACCGCCTCCTACCTGGGCGCCGAGATCAGGAACCCGGGCCGGGTCATGCCGCGGGCGATCATCCACTCGATCACCGCCATCATGGCCGTCTACCTGCTGATGCAGGTCGGCGTCCTCGGCGTGATCGACTGGCGGGACATGCTGGACCCGGAGAACGTGGCCTCGAAGTCCGTCGCCTCCGCGGTGCTGGAGAGGACCTGGGGCAAGGGCGCCGCCGACACCGTGACGGTGCTCATCCTGGTCACCGCCTTCGCCTCCGTCCTCGCGGGCCTGCTCGGCGGCTCCCGGGTGCCGTACGACGCCGCCCGCGACGGGATGTTCTTCCGCTCCTTCGGCAGGCTGCACCCCCGGCACGGCTTCCCCGTGCTCGGCCTGGTCGCCATGGTCGCGATCACCGCCGCCGGCTTCCTGTTCGCGCGGCACATCGGCGACACCTCCGCGCACCCGCCGCTGAGCATCCTGATCGCCCTGCTGACCAGCGTCATGGTGATCGTCCAGGCACTCGCCCAGATCGCCGCCGTCACGGTGCTCCGCAAACGCCAGCCGCACCTCGCCCGCCCGTACAAGATGGTGCTCTACCCGCTGCCGAGCATCGTCGCCGCCATCGGCTGGCTGGTCATCTACGGCTACGCGGACAAGGCGAACGAGGGCGTCCACCCGATCGAGTGGTCGCTGGCCTGGGTCGCCCTCGGCGGCCTCGCCTACCTCGTCTGGTCGAAGGCCGAGGGCGCCTGGCCGTTCGGGCCGAAGGAGATCCGCGAGGAGTACCTGGAGGCCCAGCAGGCCCGGGAGGCCGACGCCCTCGCCGGCCCCTGACGGCCTCCCGGGGTCAACTCGCTCTCCCCGCCGCGTACTTCCCCCACGCGGCGCAGGCAGGACAACCAACTCGTCCGGGGCGTCGAGGCGCTGACGCCCGGACCGGGTGCGGACGGCGCGACCTGCCCGCCCGGGCGCGGTCCCGGGCGGTGCGGTGCGGGCCCTGCGGGCGGCCCGGGCGGGCGGGTGAGCCTGTACGGGTACTTCGTCGCGCGGCTCGGGCCGGGCGGCATGTCGTGGTCGGATGCGGCGGTCCCGGCCCCCATGATGGCCGCGTCCGCCGCCGACCGTCGTCCAGGAGACCTCGCATGCCCCGACGGGCCACCTTCCCCCGCCGTTCCGCCCTCGCAGCCGCCGCCGCGGCAGCCGTCCTGACCTCGGTCACGGCGTGCGGATCGGATCCCTCCACCCCCACCGCCGCCTCCACCTCCCCGGGGAGCAGCGCGTCGATCGCGTGCAACGGATCGGGCCAGCTCCTCGGCGCCGGTTCGACGGCGCAGGCGAACGCGATCGACCTCTGGAAGAACACCTTCGGCGCCGCCTGCCCGGGCATCATGGTCAACTACAGCGGAGGCGGCTCGGGCGCCGGCGTGCAGCAGTTCAACGAGGGCAAGGTGGCCTTCGCCGGGTCCGACGCCGCCCTGAAGCCGGCCGAGGTCGACGCCTCGAAGCAGGTGTGCCCCGGAGGCCAGGGCATCGACCTGCCGATGGTGGCCGGCCTCGTCTCGATCGTCTTCAACGTGCCCGGCGTGGACAAGCTCGTCCTCGACGGGCCGACCATCGCCAAGATCTTCGACGCGCAGATCACCAAGTGGAACGACCCGGCGATCACCGCGCTCAACCCCGGCGTCACACTGCCCGACACCCCGATCCAGGCCTTCCACCGCTCCGACGACTCCGGCACGACCGCGAACCTGACGGCCTACCTCGCCGCCGCGTCGAACGGCGCCTGGCCGTACCCGCCGAGCAAGACCTGGGCGGCCAACGGCGGCCAGTCGGCCAACGGCAGCGCCGGCGTCTCGGCGCAGGTCAAGCAGGTCGAGAACTCCATCGGCTACGTGGAGCTGTCCTACGCCCAGACCAACAACCTGAAGAGCGCGGCGGTCAACACCGGCGCCTCCCAGCCGGTCGACGCCACCGCCGCCAACGCGGCCACCACCTTCGCCAAGGCCCAGTTCGCCGGGACGGGCAGCGACCTGGCCCTGAACCTCGACTACGCGACCAAGGACGAGGGCGCGTACCCGATCGTCCTGGTCACCTACGAGATCGTCTGCGACAAGGGCAACAAGGCCGCCAACCTGCCCGCCCTGAAGTCCTTCCTGACCTACACCTCCAGCGACGCCGCCCAGCAGGCGATCGGCGCGACGGGGTACGTCCCGCTGCCCGCGGAGATCACCACCAAGGTCAAGTCGGCCGTCTCCCAGCTCTCCTGACCCCGCCGCCCCGCACCGCCGCCCAGAACTGCTGTCCCGCACCGCCCCGGCACCGCTCCGGCACCGCCGGGGCGGTGCCGCACGTCCGGGCCGACGGGCAGCCGGAGGCCCGAGCGGCGGCGACGAGGACACTGCGTGACCGACGCCGACCGCGCCCTCCCCGCGCCCTCCCCGTGCGGTGCCTGCGGGCGACGGCTCGACCTCCGGGAACACCCGGGAGCGACCTACCATGAGAGGCGAGGTCTGCTCGATCCCCGCACCCGCCCACGGCGACACGGCAGGGAGGCCCGCATGGAGTCCGGGAACGGATTCGGTCCGGTGGACGGCGCACGCTATCCGCCGATCTCCGAACACGGCCTGATCGGCGACCTGCGCACCGCCGCGCTGGTCGGGACCGACGGCACCATCGACTGGTACTGCTGCCCGCGCTTCGACGCACCGAGCGTGTTCGCGTCCATCCTCGACGCCGACAAGGGCGGATCGTTCGAGCTGACCGCCGAGGTGCCGGCCCGTACCCGCCAGTTCTACTTCCCCGACACCAACGTGCTGATCACGCGGTTCTACGCCGCCGACGGCGTCGCGGAGATCCAGGACTTCATGCCGGTCGTCGACGAGTCGCGCGAGGCGTCCAGGCACCGGCTGATCCGGCGGGTCGTGTGCGTCCGCGGCGTCCTCCCGTTCAGGGCGCGGATAGCCCCCCGCTTCGCCTACGGGACCGAACCGCACACCGTCCGCATGCAGGCGAACGAGGCGGTCTTCGAATCCCCGTCGCTCTCCCTGGCGCTGACCTCCACCGCGCCGCTCGACACCGACGGCACGGACGTGTGGTCGCACGTCAAACTCCTCGAAGGCGAGTCCGTGGTGTTCGCCCTCGACCGGATCACCGACGACGTCCACCCGAGGGCCTGCCCGCGCGCCGAGGCGCAGGCACAGGCCGAGGCGACCGTCCGGTTCTGGCGCCAGTGGCTGGGCCGCTCCCGCTACCGCGGCCGGTGGCGGGAGATGGTGCACCGCTCCGCACTGGTGCTGAAACTGCTCACCTACGCGCCGACCGGGGCGATCGTGGCCGCGCCGACGACCAGCCTCCCCGAGCGCGTCGGCGGGGAGCGCAACTGGGACTACCGGTACGTGTGGATCCGCGACGCCGCCTTCTGCGTCTACGCCATGCTGCGCCTGGGCTTCACCTCGGAGGCTGAGGCCTTCATGAACTTCGTCTCCGAGCGGGGGATCATGCGCGGCGGGGGCACGACCGGACCGCTGCAGATCATGTACGGCATCGACGGCCGCACCGACCTGCCCGAACGCGAGCTGTCCCACTTCGAGGGCTACCTTGGGTCCGCCCCGGTACGAGTGGGGAACGCGGCCACCGGCCAGCTCCAGCTGGACATCTACGGGGCGCTGATCGACTCCGTGTACCTGTACGACAAGTGGGGGCAGCCCATCAGCAGTGCCCACTGGGACGAGGTCGGCGCCGTGGTGGACTGGCTCTGCGACCACTGGGACCAGCCCGACGAGGGCGTCTGGGAGACCCGGGGCGGCCGGAAGGACTTCGTCTACTCGCGCCTGATGTGCTGGGTGGCGATCGAACGTGCCGTCCGGATCGCCAACCGCCGCGGCCTGCCGGCCGACCTCGCGCGCTGGCAGCGGAGCCGGGACGCGATCTACCGGCAGATCATGCGACAGGGCTGGTCGGCCGAGCGCGGGGCCTTCGTCCAAGGGCTCGGCGACGACGTGCTCGACGCGTCCGTGCTGATGATGCCGATGGCCAAGTTCGTCTCGCCCACCGACCCCAAGTGGCTCTCCACCCTGGACGCGCTCACCGCGGACCTGGTCTCCGACTCGCTCGTCTACCGCTACGACCCGGAGGCCAGCCCGGACGGCCTGCACGGCACCGAGGGCACGTTCTCGATCTGCTCCTTCTGGTACGTCGAGGCGCTCACCCGCGCCGGACGCCTGGAGGAGGCCCGGCTGGCCTTCGAGAAGATGCTCACCTACGGCAACCACCTCGGCCTCTACGCCGAGGAGATCGGCCGGACCGGCGAACAACTCGGCAACTTCCCGCAGGCGTTCACCCACCTCTCGCTGATCAGCGCTGCCTTCAACCTCGACCGGGCCCTCGGTTGAGCCCGCGTCCTCGGTTACGTCCGCGGCCTCGGTTGAGCCAGTGCCCCGGCGCTCCGGCCATGGCCCCGCCGCGGGGCCGGCCGGACTCCGCCCGCACGCTCCTCGTGATCGCGCACGGGAGGAACCGGACCCGTAGGCCGAATGCTCCTGCCGGGAAAGCCTGTTGACGACCCGTCAGTCGGAAGCGGGCCGGTCCTCCAGGTGTGCGGCGAACTCGTTCACCCGGACCTCGGCGATGCGTTCGTAGCGGGCCAGGCGGTCGCCGTCGGAGGGGCCGACGCCGAAGGCCACTTCGGCGAAGCCGAGCCGGCCGATGGCCTGCGGCACGTCCGGGCCCCCGGGGGCCAGCAGCCGGACCGGGTCGCCGATGGCCAGGGTGTACGGGGGGACGAAGAACTCGTCCGGGAGTACCGTCCGGGCGTGGACGAGCCCCGCGACGGCGACGACCGTGCCGGCGCCCACCCGGGCCTCCTGCAGGACGTTGGCGGAGGTGGCCAGGTAGGCGCAGCGCTGCACGGTGCAGCCCAGCAGGGTCGCGTGCGGGCCGACGAACACGTGGTCGGCGAGTTCGACCGGCTGGTCGGCGGCGACGGCGGAGGCGCGCAGGACCGCGTTCTCGCACACGACCGTCGCCTCGCCGACCTCGATGTGCGAGCCTTCCGCGTCGAGCACGGCGCCGTACATCACCCGTGCGCGGGGGCCGATCCGGACGTCGCCGACGAGCGTGGCGGTCGGTGCGACGTAGGCGGTCGGGTGGACCTGGGGGACGGCGCCGCGGTGCCGGATCCGGATGCCCTGCGAGTTCGTGTTCACAGGCGGGATTGTCGCGGACCGCCGGGCGAGCGGCTGGCGGATTTCGGACACGTCGTTCGGGCGCCCCGCCCAGCCCTGTCGACCCCGGGACGCTGCGTCCGGCACCACGACCGACACCGGTACCACGACCGACACGGCACCACCACCGAGGCGAGCGCCGGAGCCAGTAGCACTGCGGCCGCGCTCGCGGAGCAGTTCCGCATCGTCCCGGGCACCGCCGACCGGGAGTCGTTCCGCTGGCTGCTCGCCGCTGACGCTCCACGGTCTGCTTCGTGCGGGACGGGCGGATCGGCACGTCCGAGACGTACCTCTCGGACGTGCCCGACGCGGACGCCTTCTTCGTCCGATGGCTCCGGCGCGCGCCTGCGGGTGGTGAGGCGGCCCACCACCCGCAGGCGCCGGTGGGTCAGGCGACGGTCAGGACGATCTTGCCGGTGGTGCGGCCCTGTTCGCCGAGTTCGTGGGCCTTCGCGGCCTGCTCCAGCGGGAGGACCGTCTCCACCACGGGCCTCAGCGCGCCGCGCTCGGCGAGGGCCGCGATCTCGCGCAGGCCGAGGTGGTCCGGCTCGACCAGGACCCACACGGCGCGCACCCCGTCCGGGGCGGCGGGCAGGTCGTCCGGCCCGGGCAGGGTGACGAGGCGGCCGCCGGGCCGGAGCACGTCCAGGGAGCGCTTCGCGGTCTCGCCGCCGATCCCGTCGAGCACGACGTCGACGTCGGACACGACGTCCTCGAAGCGCACCGTCCGGTAGTCGACGACCTCGTCCGCGCCCAGCTCGCGCAGCAGGTCGTGCTTCCCGGCGCTGGCGGTGCCGATGACGTACGCGCCGCGGGCCTTGGCGATCTGGACGGCGAAGTGGCCGACCCCGCCGGCCGCCGCGTGCACCAGCACCCGCTCCCCGGGGCGGACGTCCGCGGTGTCCACCAGGGCCTGCCAGGCGGTCAGCGCGGCCAGTGGCAGTGCCGCGGCCTCCACGTGGGTGAGGGCGGCGGGCTTGCGGGCGAGGTGGCGGGCCGGCGCCACCGCGTACTCGGCGTAGGCACCCGCCTGGCGCGGGAACAGCGGCATCCCGAAGACCTCGTCGCCGGGGCGGAACAGGCCCACGCCCGGCCCGACGGCCTCGACGGTGCCGGACACGTCCCAGCCGACCGCCGGCACGTCGCCCCACTCGATGAGGGCGCCGCCGGCCCGGGTCTTCCAGTCCACCGGGTTCACGCCGGCGGCGTGCACACGCACCAGGACCTCGCCCAGCCCCGGTTCGGGGCGCTCGACCTCCCGCTCGACCAGGTTCTCGGGTCCGCCCCACTGCTCCACGACCACCGCGCGCATGCTGTCCTGCCTCGTTCTTCGTTGCTCTCCGTGTGCCGCCGGGCTCTGGCGACGCGGTCCACGATCCGGCACCCCGGTCCGCCGTGGTGTTGGCCGTCTGGCCACTATGTGCCAGGATCTGGCCATGGGCATCGTGACGGCGGAGGGGCAGCAGGCGGCGGCGAAGGTGACGGTGAAGGCGCAGGTGAGGGCCGCGGCGGAGGCGGGAAGCGCGGACGGCCGGCAGCGGCCGGCCGGAGCGCCGCCCCGGCGCCACCGGATCGCGGTGCTCGCCCTGCCCGGTGTCCCGCCCTTCGAGCTCGGGATCCCCTCCCGGGTCTTCGGCAGCGCGCTGGACGCCGAGGGCCGCCCGCTCTACGAGGTCGTCGTCTGCACCGCCGACGGCGCGCCCGTCCTCAGCGACGCCGGCTTCACCGTGCAGCCGGCCGCCGGGCCCGAGGCGATGGCCGCGGCGGACACCGTGATCGTCCCGCCCACGCACGCCATGCCCGACCTGGCCCGCGGCGGCCCGCTGCCCCCCGAGGTCGGCGCCGCCATCGCCGGCATCCGGCCCGGCACCCGCCTGGTGTCCATCTGCTCCGGTTCCTACGTGCTCGCCGCGGCCGGACTCCTCGACGGCCGCCCGGCCACCACGCACTGGAACCTGGCCCCGGAGTTCCGCAAGGCCTACCCGATGGTCAAGCTCGACGAGGAGGTCCTCTTCGTCGACGACGGGGACGTCCTCACCTCGGCCGGCGTGGCCGCCGGCGTCGACCTGTGCCTGCACGTGATCCGCCGCGACCACGGCGCCGCGGTCGCCAACCGGGCCGCCCGCATGTGCGTCGTACCGCCCTGGCGGGACGGCGGACAGGCCCAGTACATCGACCGCCCGGTCCCCGAACCCACCGTCGCCAGCACCACCGCCACCCGCGCCTGGGCCCTGGAACACCTCGGCGAGGACCTGCCCCTCACCCGGCTCGCCGAGCACGCCCGGATGAGCCTGCGCTCCTTCACCCGGCGCTTCCGCGACGAGGCCGGCATGACCCCGGTGCAGTGGCTCACCGCGCAACGCCTCGAACTGGCCAAGCAGTTGCTGGAGACCACCGACCTGTCGATCGACCTGGTCGCCCACCGGGCCGGCTTCGGCTCCGCGAACTCGCTGCGGGCGCACATGCGGACGGCCTTCGGCGTCTCCCCGGCCGCCTACCGCCGCACCTTCAGCCCGCACGAGGCCGCGCTCGGCTGAGCGTGCGGCGTCGAAGCGGCGCGGGAGGTGCGCGGTTCCCGGGTCGGCGCAGGCCCGGGAACCGCCCGCGCACGGGTCGCGGATGCTTCGCGATCGCCGGGTACGACAGCGCCCTGGCGACAGCCGTCACCAACGGCACGTCCTGACCGTTGCCGACCTGATGGGGCGTGGGGGCGTGGGGCGTGAGGCGTGGGCGTGGGGCGTGTTCGTGGAGCGGTCCGCGCCCGGCCCGCCCGAACCCGACTCCGCTGCGGCGCAGTCGTCCGACTGCCCTGCGGCGGCGGCCCGTCAGGTGTCGGGCACCGGGCGGGCCGAAGGGTGTCAGGCGGGCCGAAGGCCTTCCAGGACGGTCTCGACCAGGAGGGGGCTGCGCAGGGTCTCCTCGGGTCCGGCGCCGAGCAGGACCCGGTAGTAGACCGGCGCGTAGAGGACGTCGACCATCGTGCGGGTGGGCAGGTCCGAGCGGAGCTGTCCGGCGGCCACCGCGGCGTCGAGGCGGCGGACGCACCGCTCGATCCGCGGTTCGAGGAAGGTCGCGCGCATCGCGGCGGCGAGGGCGGGGTCGCTCTGGGACTCGGCGATGATGCCGCGGTAGAGCGTCCCGGTGGTGCCGGTGAGCATGGTGGCGACGGCGGTGAGCTGGGCGGTGAGGTCGGCGGTGATGTCCCCGGTGTCGGGGAAGTCCATGGAGTCGCCGATCCGGTCGTTGACGGCGTCCAGGGCGATCGCGCCCTTGGACGGCCACCAGCGGTAGATGGTCGGCTTGCCGACGCCCGCGGTCGCGGCGATGGCCTCGATGGTGGTCCTGCCGTATCCCTTGGCCCCGGCGACTTCGAAGACGGCGTCGAGGATGGCGCGGCGGGCTCGTTCGCTCCGGCGCTCAGGGTTCGGCTGCGGGGTCATGGCGGGAAGTCTAGCCCAGGCGTGACGTTACGTTTCGTTTTGACAAGGGGGTCGGGCCGTCCTAGCCTCGTTGGCGTTACGAAACGTTTCGTAACGCCGCTCGGTGATTCACGAGCCTCACCAAGGAGCCCGCCATGACCGCTTCCCCGTCCTCGTCCCCGTCTCCGTCCGCTTCCTCGTCCTCGTCCCCGTCCGCCGACCGCTACGCGCGGGGGCTGTCCCTCCTGCGCGAGGTCGCCGGCCCCGGAGGCCCGGCCGTGCTGGACGCGCTCGACGGCATCGCCCCGGACCTCGCCCGGCTGACCGTCGAGTTCGGCTACGGCGACGTGTACGCCCGGCCCGGCCTCACCCTCGCCCAACGGCAGCTGATCAACGTCGCCGCCCTGACCGCGCTGGGCACCGCGGCGCCGCAGCTGCGCTTCCACATCGACGGTGCCCTCAACGTGGGCGTCGCGCCCGCCGAGATCGTGGAGACGGTCCTCCACATGGCGGTCTACGCGGGATTCCCGGCGGCGCTCAACGGCATGGCCGTGGCCAAGGCCGCCTTCGCCGCCCGCCCGGAACTCGACTTCACTCCCGCGCGCAGCGGTGCCGACGCCGCGCAGACCCTGGGGGAGCGGCACGAGCGCGGTCTCGCGGTGTTCGACCGGGTCGACCGGGAGGCCGGGGAGCGCGTGGTCGCGTCGCTGGCGGACATCGCCCCCGTCCTGGCCGACCACATCGTCGACTTCGCCTTCGCCGACGTCTACGCCCGCCCCGCTCTCGACCTGAAGAGCCGCGAGCTGGCCACCGTGGCCGCCTGCACCGCGCTCGGCACGGCCCACCCGCAGCTGCGGGTCCACCTGCACGGGCTGCTCAACGTCGGCGGCACCCGGGAGGAGGCGATCGAGACGATCGTCCAGATGGCCGTCTACGCGGGCTTCCCGGCCGCGCTCAACGGGATCGCCGCGGCCCGCGAGGTGTTCGCCGACCGCGACGCGACGGGCCGGGCGGGCGCGTAGACCGGGACGAGGAAGTGAGCCGAGCCAGTGGGATGCACACCGGGCGGGGGAGGAGCGGGACGTCCGTACGGGTGGGCGCGGGACACGCGAGGGGGGAAAGCGCCTCGGCGGCAACCCCTCACGAGTTCGAACCTCGTACTGTCTGTCGGCAGAAGGCCCGGACAGCTCAGCGGCCCGGGCCGCCAAGACCGCAGCCAGTCGGCACTCGGGCGGGACGACCATCACAAGTCGGCAACAGCGCGCCATCCAGCCGGTCGGACCTGGAAAGCTGGCGCCCCCGACGGAACATCAGAAGGGCGCCGGTGCATGGGCTTCTCCTACCGCAAGAGCTTCAAGGCGGGCCCGATTCGAGCCACAGCCTCCAAGTCGGGAGTCGGCTGTTCGGCTGGTGCGAAGGGCTTCCGCGTCGCCGAGCGAGCCGACGAGCACGTCCGGACCACCATCTCCGCACCCGGGGCGGGTCTGCATCACACCGCTACCAGCACCGGCCACGAGCGGCAGCGGAACATGGCAGCCACGGCCACCACCTCCGACGTCGCGATGCCCGTCGGCCCAGCAGCCGGTCGCGAGCGCAGAAGGTGGCGTCCCGGCGCGTGGTACTTCGTGATCGTGCTTCTATCAGTCGGCCTGTTCAGCGCGATACCTTTCGCGCACGCAGCGGCCCGACTGGGCCGTAAGGGCCTTCGGCTTCGGGCAGGAACCTATGCGGCCGTCGCCGCAGCGCTGGTTGTCCTCTCCTCGATCACTCCGAAGGACGCGCAAGGGCACGCAGTCGGTACGGCCGGCCATGTGCTGAGCGCGATCTTCGCGATCCTGGCAGTGGCTCTGATGGCGACCGCCTGTTTCCAACTGGTCCCGCTCCGCCGGGAGGTTTACGGCCTTGGTACTGGACCGGCACGGCCTGCCCACCCCGCAGCAGCTGATCCGGTCGTCGCGGCGCACCTCGCCGCTCGCGCGCGGCGGAACGAAGCTCGCACCCTTGCGCAGAGCGATCCCGTTCTCGCCCATGACCTCCGTATCGGACGTCCGGACCTGTCGCGCCAGTACGACGATGGCGGCCTCGTCGATCTCAACAACGCACCAGCCCACACCATTGCCGACGCGTGCTCCATAGAGCTGACCTCGGCCGAACAGATCGTGGCAGCCCGTCAGGAACTGGGATCGTTCAGCTCGCTGGACGAAGTGGTCGTCTTCGCCCGGATCGAAGAGGGGGCGGCCGCACGAATCCGCGACTACGCGATTCTCCTGCCTGGGTAGGCGGCTGGCTCGACCGTCGGCGGGGTGGGCTTCACAGCCGTTGCCTGCATTCGTGGCGAGGGAGTCCGGCGCCCTCGGCTAGGCGGTGTCCTGGCGATCAAGAGCGCTGGGGCCAGGTGCAGCCGGACGTGGCAACGAACACGGTCGCTGCCGCTACCGCTCGAACAACGCTTCAACGCGCCGGCCCGATCCCCTCCGGCAGGACGGCGACCACGAAGGCGACGGCCTCCTCCGGCGTCTCGAAGCGCGCGAGCAACTCGCTCCGGTTCCGTACCCCGTAGAACCCCTCATCGTGCGGCCAGATCATGTACCCGACCCGTGTCGTATTCCATCGCGCCGTGGTACTGGTGGAGAACCAGAGGTTGAAGTGGCTGGTCACCGGCATCAGTTGGCGGAGCACCGGCTGGGTGTACGCGGCCGCCGACAGCGCATGCACGCGCGGGAACCGGTTCATCGGCGGCATGTGGATGCCGTCGAGCTTGAGGCACCACGCCAACTCGACAGCACCGAGCGGCTCCCGCTCGTGCGCGAGGGCCCAAGGGCGGAACTCGATGCACGGAGCCTGCTCCTTGGTCTCCTCGAGCCCCGCTCCGCCGATCCAGGCCGCTGCCGCCCTGACCGCCTCGGCCGGATCGGCGGTCCACCCGCAGGCCAGGCGCCGGCCGTTGCTCTGGAGATACACCCAGAAGGCACGCCGCTGCTCGTCAGCCGGACGCACCGACACCCGCCGGCCGAGCCCCGCGTCGACGTACACCGCTATGCCGCTCCACTGCCCGTCCGGCTCAGGCAGGACGACCCCGAGGCCCTCCGCCACACGCCCCAACGTCTCCTGGAGCACCCCGCCGCCCCAGTCACTCTCGCCGGACCCCACCCCGAAGCTCATCCCGCCAGTATGCCGCCGAGCGCATCGACGGTCCCAGTCGATCAGGTGCCAGTCCTCCCGGCTCCGGGCAAGGCGGCCCCGGAGTTCGGCCAGGTGCCCTTCGGCGACCCAGCTGGCCCGGGGCTCCTAGGGCTTGTCTGACAATTCGCGTCGCATCAGCGCGCGGCGTTGGGCGCCCGGCTGGGCGTGCCGCCGGAGCGTCCTCGTACTGGACGTACTTGGACGATTCGGCGGTGCGTCCAGCCGGGATGCCCGGCGTCGTGCGCGCGGCGGGAATTGTCAGACAAGCCCTAGGTGCTGTCCCAGCGTCGCCGATCGTGTGACGGTCGGTGTCGAGCGTTCCTGGGCGCGGTGTCGTGACTGTCCGACTGTCAATTCCTCTGAGAAAGCCGTGAGTCGACGATCCCGGCGTCGCCCCCGGACTCCATGGTCCGCACGCGCTGGACGTAGCGGTGGATCAGGTGGCGCAGCACGTTGACGGTGGCGGCGACGTCCGGGGCCGGGACGCCGTCCAGTGCGCTCGCCAGTCCGATGATGTTGGCCTGTTTCAGCCGGTCGAGCACCGCCCGTCCCTCGGTGGTGAGTTCGACCTGGCGGGCCCGACGGTCCGTCGCGTCCTGGGTGCGTTCGACCAGCTCCTGGCCCTGCAGCCGGTCGATCTGGCGGGTGACGTGGGAGGGCTTGACCATCAGCCGGTCGGCGAGGTCGCCCACCCGGCTGCTGCCCTCGGCTTCGGCGAGTGCGCGCAGCAGGTAGACGTCGGAGCGGGCGGCGGTGATGCCGGCCCGGGTCATCTGGCGTTCGTGGTGTTGCGAACGTGTCAAAAGGTAGGCCAGTGTCGCCAGTACGGCCTCCAGCTCCGAGGCGGTGGTCCGTTCGTCTGCGGGGTCTTCGGCGTCCGGCATGGAGGAACTGTAGCGATCCGGTACGTGCGGCGGTGGTGGCGGAGACCTCTGACCGGATTTCGGACAGATTCGTTCGCCGTCGGACTGGCTCTTTCGCCGCAACGGAACGCGAGTTAGCGTGACGGTGAGTTAGTTGCTTTGGGCACGTAAATGGCCCGGCCCTGCCGCGCCGTTCGCCGCGCACCCGCTCCGCCGCGCACCTGTTCCGTCGCACCGCCGTGTCACTGCTCCGCCATGTCACTGCCCCGCCGTCCGACCGGCACGGCAGCACCGGCAACACCAGAAGCACCGAAACACCGAAGCACCGAAGCACCGAAGCACCGCAGGCCTGTCCGTCCGGCCCCGCCGTCACTCCCGCTCCGAGAAGGGAGCCCCCCCATGTCCACGGCCGCACCGAACACCCGCTTCGCCCACCCCGCCGCCCGCGGCGCCTGCCCCTTCGCCCCGCCCCCCGCGTACCAGCAAGCCCAGCAGCAGGAACCGATCAGCCGCGTCTCCCTGTGGGACGGTGCCCCCAGCTGGCTGGTCACCCGCCACGAGGACGTCAAGGCGGTCCTCTCCGACGCCCGGTTCAGCTCCGACTCCAGCCGCTCCGGCTTCCCCTTCATCAGCGCCGGCGCCCGGCAGCTGAACGCCGGTCAGCCCACCTTCATCCGGATGGACGACCCCGAGCACGCCCGCCTGCGCCGGATGCTCACCGGCGAATTCATGATCAAGAAGGTCGAGGCGATGCGCCCCGAGGTCCAGCGGATCGCGGACGACCTGCTCGACCGGATGACCACCGGACGCACCGGCGCCGACCTGGTCCACGAGTTCGCCCTCCCGCTGCCCTCCCTGGTGATCTGCCTGCTGCTCGGAGTCCCCTACCAGGAGCACGACTTCTTCCAGGAGTGCAGCCGCATCCTGCTGCGTCGCGACGCCTCGCCCGAGGAGGTCGACGCCGCCCGGGAGCGGCTGTCCGACTACCTGATCCAGCTCACCGAGGCCAAGCGCGCCGAGCCCGACGACGGCATCCTCAGCCGCCTGATCGCCCGCGGCGAGCTCAGCACCGAGGAGATCGGCCTGATGGGCCGGCTGCTGCTGGTCGCCGGACACGAGACCACCGCGAACATGACCGCGCTGTCCGTCCTGGCCCTGCTGCGCAACCCCGACCAGCTCGACCACCTGCGCCGTCACCCGGAGTCCGTCCCCGGCGCCGTCGAGGAACTGCTCCGCTACCTGACCATCGTGCACTCCGGCCTGACCCGGGTCGCCACCGAGGACGTCGAGGTCGGCGGCGTCCGCATCCGGGCGGGCGAAGGCGTCATCTGCATGATCAACACCGCCAACCGCGACGCCGGCGAGTTCCCCGACGGTGACGAACTCGACCTGACCCGCGACGCCCGCCGCCACCTCGCGTTCGGCTTCGGAGTCCACCAGTGCCTCGGCCAGCCGCTCGCCCGCCTGGAGCTCCAGATCGCCCTCGACACCATCCTGCGCAGGCTGCCCGGACTGCGTCTGGACGTTCCGTTCGAGGACGTCCGCTTCCGCGGCGAAATGCTCATCTACGGCGTCCACGAGCTGCCGATCGCCTGGTGAAACCCGGCGCACCCGCGCCACCGTCACCCCACCGCCACCCACCACCGTCACCCCACCAGGGCCCCGAGCGGCCCGCCCCCGAAAGGAACGCCATGTTCGTCCACATCGACCAGGACAAGTGCTGCAGCGCCGGACACTGCGTCCTCGCCGCCCCCGAGGTCTTCGACCAGCGCGACGAGGACGGCATCGTCGTCCTGCTCGACGCCCGGCCGTCCGCCGAACTCCACCAGGCCGTCCAGGACGCCGCCGCCGTCTGCCCGGCCGCCGCGATCCGCCTGGAACTGGCGTGACCGCTCCGCGCCGGATCGCCGTCGTCGGAGCCGGTGCGGCCGGACTGCACACCGCCGAAGCCCTGCGCCGGGCCGGCTACGACGGGCGACTCACCCTCGTCGGGGCCGAGGACGCGCCGCCGTACGACCGGCCGCCGCTGTCCAAGCACCTGCTCTCCGGCGAGTGGCAGCCCGACCGCCTCACCCTGCGCGACCCCCGGGCCCTGGACGAGCTGCGGCTCGACCTGCGCCTGGGGGTGCGGGCCCGGCACCTGGACCGCCGGGCCCGCACCGTCCACCTCGCCGACGGCCGGCAGGTGCCCTGCGACGCCGTCGTCATCACCACCGGAGTCCGCCCGCGCCGGCTGCCCGGCGCCGAAACCCCCCTGGCCGGCGCCCACGTGCTGCGCACCGTGGCCGACGCCCTCGCCCTGCGCGAGGACCTGCGCCCGGGGAGCCGACTGCTGGTGGTCGGCGGCGGACTGCTCGGTGCCGAGGCGGCGGCCACCGCCGTCGGGCTCGGCGCCGAGGTCACCTGGCTGGTCTCCACCGACACCCCGCTGGCGGCGGTCCTCGGCACCGAGACCGCCGCCCTGCTGACCGGCCTGCACCGCCGGCACGGCGTACGGATCCACCGGGGCACGGCCACCCGGGTCCTCGGACGCAACGGCCGCGCCACCGGCGTCCGCCTGTCCGACGGCACCGACCTCGCGACCGACACCGTCCTGATGGCCATCGGCTCCCGGCCCGACACCGACTGGCTCGCCGACAGCGGCCTGCGGCTGGACGGCGGCGTGGTCTGCGACGCCCACTGCGCCGCCGGCCCCGGCGTCTGGGCCGCCGGTGACGCCGCCAGCTGGCCCGACCCGCGCACCGGCCGCCACCGGCGCCTCGAACAGCGGACCAACGCCACCGAACAGGCCCTGCACGCCGCCCGGAACCTGCTCGCCGGCCCGGACGGGACCCGCCAGGCCTACGCACCGGTGCCGTACCTGTGGACCGACCAGTACGGGCTGCGGGTCCAGGCGTACGGCCACCCCGGCGCCGCCGACCGGTTCGAGGTGGTCGACGGCGACCCGCAGGAGCACCGGTTCGCCGCCGCCTGCGTGCGCGACGGACGGGTCACCGGCGCGGTCGGCATCGCCTCCGCCCGGGCCCTGCGCGGACTGCGCGCCCAGGTCGCGGCGCACAGCCCGTGGCAGTCCGAGGCGGCCTGACCGGGCGGCCCGGGCCGGACGGGTCCGACCCCGTCAGGCCCGGGCCGGGCCGGTGGGCCCCGCCCGTGCGGGGGCCTACCGGCCCAACGGCGGCCGGACTATCGTCAGTTGGCGGAAGCTATCGACATCCCCGCTCCGACGATCATGCGCAGACGTTCCCGCATCGGGAGTCCCGCCCGGCGCTCGTACGTCGGCGCTCACGTTCCGACGCGCACGCTCACGCGCACGCTCCGGCCCGGCGGTCAGCTCCGCCCTCCTCGCCCGCCGCAGCACCCGCCTCACCCCCGACCAGTGCCGACAGCTGGAGGCGGCCCTGCCGCTCCTGGAACTGCTCCTCGACGAACCCGCCCCGCCCCGGGCCCCGGAGGAGTAGCGGCCCCCGAGGATTGGCGGCCCCGGCCGCGATCGTCCGCCCACCGGGCGGCGACGGGGCGCGACGGCTCCGCCGCCGGGGGCGCCCGGGGGCCCCGCACACAAAAAACGCGCGCACCCGCCCGCGCGGGGGGGGCCCCC
>NZ_JBHWBZ010000001.1:245996-291253 GCF_042735475.1 Kitasatospora sp. NPDC059577
GCCGCCGCGCGGTTTGCGGCGGCCCGGGGGGGGGGGGCGGGGGGGACGGTCGCCGCGCGGGCGCTTCCTTGCCCCTGGCCCCGGGGCGGGAGCGTCGGTGACGGTCCGGGTCAGAAGGCGACGATGCCTTCGCCGCCGACGCCGCCGGGGACGGTCTGGGAGCCCAGCGCGGTGAGGGAGCCGTCGTCGTTGATCGCGAACTCGTCGACGATGCCGTTGACCCCGGTCTGGGCGTAGAGGAAGCGCCCGTTGGAGGAGACCGCGGCGTCGACGGTGCCGGGGTCGGTGGGCGTGTTGCCCAGGACGGTGAGTCGGCGGCCGCGGTCGGCGGTGCGCAACCCGGTGAGGGTCGAGCTGCCCGCGTTGGAGGCGTACAGCAGGTCGCGCACGCCGACGATCCAGCAGGTGGCCGACTGGCCGGTGGGCGCCTGCGTCACCTGGGAGGCCGAGCCGTCGCGGTGGACGACGAGGGTCGCGACGGCGTTGGTGCCGGCCTCGGCCAGGAACAGCCCGTGCGCGCCGTCGGGCACGAAGGCGAACGGCACGGCGCCGGGCAGGCTCGTGACCACGGGCGCGTCCGCGGGGGCGCCGGAGCGGTCGAGGTTGAACACCAGGAGGCTGCTGCCGTTCGCCTTGGTGGTGACGACGAGCTGGGAGCCCTCCCCGGTGAAGCCGACCTGCCCGGGGGTGTTGGTGAACTGGGGCGTGGCGTTCGGGTCGAGCCCCAGGCGGCGGTTCCAGTCGGACTCCGCACGGAGGCGTCCGGCGTGGACGGTGTAGCCCTGGATCGAGCCGCCGTCCAGGGCGTTGAGCACGTAGACGACGTCGTCGTGCACGGCGACGCTCACCGGGAAGCGGCCGCCGGAGTCGACCACCTGCCGCAGGGTGAGACGGTCGCCGTCCACGGAGAAGACGGTGACGGTGTCACTTCCGGCGTTCACCGCGTACAGCAGGGCGTGCCGGGGGTCGTAGGTGAGGGAGCCCTGGGAGGCGAGGTGGTCGGCGACGGAGCCGTCCAGCTGTCCGCCGAGGCCGTGGGTGTCGTAGGTGGCGGCCGGGGTCAGGCGTCCGTCGTCCGCCCGCCGGTAGGCGATGACCTGGTTGCCCGCCGGGTTGTCGTTCTGGACGAAGACGGCGTGGTTGCCGCCGTCGGGACGGCCCTGGCCGCCCCCGTGCTGCGCGGCGGATGCGGCGGGGGCGCCCAGGGCCGCGGTGGCGAGCGCGGTCGCGACGGCGATACGAGTGAGCTTCTGCACGGCGATCTGCTTCCTTGAGGAACTGGGGTCATGACGAAGGCCCGTGGTCGTGCCACGGCTTCGGATCGCACGGTATGTGACGATTTGTCATAACTCCCGGAAGCGCGGCGCTCCGTCGGACTGCTCCTGGGCGCCGCCGCGGTGCGGGCCGGGTCGGCCGGGGGTCGGCCGGGTCGGCCGCGTCAGCCGCGTTGCACGGTGACCCGGTCCACGGCCGTGCCGTCCTCGGTGACGGACCGCACGTCCATCCGCGCGGGCGCGCCCCCGGAAGCGGGCGTCACGTCGACCGCCACCAGGCAGTAGCCGGTGTAACGGACCCTGGACCAGCCGACCTTGACGGTCTGCTCGTGGCCGCTCCGGTCGGAGACGACCATCGGCACCGGGGCGTCGTTCCTGGTCTCGTGCCCGAGGTAGGTGTCGGAGGCCGGGAACGTGTAGAGCCCGCCGCCACCGCCGCCCGCGACGACGTACGTGGTGCCGTCCTTCACCGGGTCGACGGTGTCCCCGGAGGCGACCTTGCGGGTGGCCTTGCCGGCGCGGATGGGGTCGGTCCGCTCGTAGACGTGGTTGTGGCCGCTGAGCACCAGGTCCACCTGGTACTTGTCGAACAGCGGGGCCCAGTCCTGCTGCGCGCCGAGTTCGGCCCCGTTGTCGTGGCAGGTGGAGTACGTGCACTGGTGCAGGTAGACGACGATGAAGTCGATGCCGGGGTCGGCCCGCAGTGCGGCGAGCCGGCTGTCCAGCCACTTCTTCTGCTTGCCCTTGGTGTAGTCGAGGTTGGCGGGGGTGTTGAAGCAGACGTCGTTGCCGTCGAGGCTGATCAGGCCGACGTTCTGGTAGCGCCAGGAGTAGATGCCGGTCGACTGGCTCCAGGCGTTGTCGGGCATCGTGAACCGGGCGCGGACGCCGCCGTAGCCGTCGGGCCCGTACCACGGCTCCATCTCGTGGTTGCCGACCGCCACCATCCACGGGGTCCGCGCGGCGACGGGGTCGTTCTGCACGAAGAAGGAGTCCCACAGGCGGGCGTCGTAGGCGTCGCCGGTCTTGCCGCTGCCGCCGCTGTTGGCGTACGACAGGTCGCCCATGTGGAGGTGGAAGGCGGGGTCGAGGCCGGCGATCAGGTTGCCGGTGGCAGCGGCGTTGTACCCGATGCCCTGGTCGCCGAAGGCCGTGAAGGTGAACCCGGCGCCGCGTCCGGGGGCGGGCGCGGTGCGGAAGCTCGCCACGTCGCCGAGCCGGCCGCCCTGGCCCGCGGGGTCGAGGCCCTGGTGGCCGACGACGTAGTAGTAGGTGGTGTCCGGGATCAGCTGGTCCACCTGGGCGTGCAGGTAGTACTGGGTGACGGTGGTGGGCTTGATCAGGGGCTGGTCCTCGACCGGGTGCTGCCAGGCGAGTTTGCTGACCAGGGTGCGGACCTCGGCGGCGACCGGGGCGCCGAAGTCGCCGGGCCGGAGACCGATCCGGACGAAGGGGGCGGTCACCGCGTCCGGCACCTGCCAGGAGACGACGACCTGGCGGGACGGGTCGGCTCCGAAGGCGAGGTGACGGCCGAAGGGCCGGAGCGCGGACCCGGCGGTCCGGTCGCTCCGGGGCGTGGGGAGGGGCGGGGTGTCGAGGGCGGTGGGGCGCGGGGCGGCGGCCTGGGCGGTGCCGGGCAGCAGGAGGCCGCCGGCGAAGGCCGCTCCGCCCGCCGCGCCGACGCGCAGGAGGTCGCGTCGGGAGTGCCGTGGTGTCTCGGACATGACATCAAGTTAGGAAACTTCCCTAACCTTTGACAAGAGGGCGGGCGACACCGAATTCGGCTCCACCGGCGGCCAGTTGGGTGACGCCGCCGCCACCGTCCCGGACGCCGATTCGTGCGGCGGCCCCGACGAGTACGGGTCGGGCCTTCTCGCGCCCGACCTCGCACTCGCCCGCCGGCCGCCCGGGAGCTACCGGCCGGTCGGGTGCGTGCTCGCCTCGGCGACGACCCGGATCTCGTGGACGGCGTTGCGGTCCCCGGCGAGCGGCTGGACGCGTCCGGCGGAGTCGGTGGCCCGGCAGCGGATGCGGTGCGGGCCCGGGGCCAGGTCGTACGGCAGGCGGAAGCGCTGCCAGGCCGGGTCCGGGCCGCGGCGGTCCAGCGCGGCGGGCTGCCAGCCGGCGTCGTCCACGGAGACCTCGACGGACGTCACCTCGGTCGAACTCCAGGCGTAGCCCGCCAGTTCGCAGGTGCCGGCCGGGACGGAGCTTCCGTCGCCCGGGGCGAGCAGCTTGCTGCTGACGTCCTTCTCACGGACCGGCCGGGACTCGCTCTCGCCGGGCAGGACACGGGTGTACAGGCGGGTGGTGAAGAGGTGGTCGGGGCGGTCGGCGGCCAGCACGATCCGGCTCAGCCACTTGACCGAGTTGGTGCCGAACATCAGGGGCGCCACCGCCCGCACCGGGTATCCGTGGTCGGGGCGCAGCGGCTCGCCGTTCATGCCGTGCGCGAGGACGACCTCGGCGCCCGCCAGGTCGAGCGGCAGGTCCTTGAGGTAGCTCGTGCCGCTCTCCCCGCCGAAGTCGCCGGTGTCGGCGCCCTCCAGCCAGACGTGCCGGGCCTCCGGGAGCGGGCCGGCGAGTTCCAGGACGGCGGCGAGCGGGACGCCGGCCCACTCCACGTTGGTGACCGCACGGGTCGGCACGGTGGGGTGCAGCGGATTGCCGAAGCACTCGTGCACGGCGGTGAAGCGGGTCTGCGGCAGGCTCTGGAGCGTCGGGAAGTCCAGCCGCAGCGGACGCTCCACCAGGCCTTCGACGGTGAGCGACCAGGTCGCGGTGTCGAGCCGCGGATGCGGACCGAGGTGGTTGCGGACGAAGACCTCGTCGACGGGTGTGAGGAAGAGGTCGGGCGTCGGTGGATCGGTCCTGATCATCGGTCATGTCCCCCGTGTCGTGAGCGCTGTTGCGTGCGGTCGACTGTACAAGGAGCAACTGACAGCCCGGCCGTGCCGAGGTGCCCGCACCCGACCGTGCCACGCGTTCGGCAACGTCCGGCCCTGAGTCGCTTCGGTCGCTTCGGTCGCTCCCGGCGTCAGGGGCGCGTCAGGTCGGCCGGGCCCTGCCCGGCGGCCCACAGCGCGACCGCGATGTGGCTGTAGTCCGGGATGGACGACCCGGTGGCCTTCTCGTAGCGCACGGCGTCGGCGAGTCCGACCTTGCCGCCCGTCGCGAGGGACCTGTTCGTCGTCCACAGGAGGACACGCAGGTCTTCGTTCTCCAGGTCCAGGAGCGGTGCGGCGGGAATCAGCGGCACGCCGGTGCCGACCCGCCAGTCGGCCACCGCGGCCCAGAAACCGCTCACGCCGTCCCAGCAGACCGTGCTGCGGGGTCCGAGCAGCGGGCGGACCTCCTCGGTGGACCGGAAGACGTCGAGGCCGTGCGACACGAGGTTCTGGAGGTTCTCCAGGAACGTGACGACGAACCGGTACTCGGACTCGTCCGCCAGCAGTTCCTCGACGACGGCCAGGACCTCGGCGGTCGCGCCGTGGTCCCGCCGGGCCACCCGGTAGGCGACCTGCCGGCAGACGTCCAGGTCCTCGTCGGCGTCGACCGATCGGGCCCCGACACCCGCGAGGTCGAGGAGCCGCCGTGTCCGTCCGGCCGGTCGTCGTCTCCAGGGGATGCGCATCGTGGCCCTTTCCGCCCGCAGCGACGGCGATCATGGTCGCCCGTGGTCGGCCAGCATGCCACGGCGTTCGGAGCGTCCCGACGGGGCCCCCGGAATCTTCGCCGTCTGCGGCCTCGGCCTCGGCACCGGCACCGGCCTCGGCACCGGAACCGGCGTGGCCGGGCGGTCGGCGGTGTCCGCGCTGCCGCGTTCGGGGTGGGACCTGCCGGCGGGGGGAGCCTGGATGATCCAGGAGGAAGCCGCGGCCCACCTCGGCATCGGCCAGTACCACCTGAACGCCCTGACGTGCGTCACGCACCGCGTCGACATGGTCCGCACCACGGGCGGCAAGGAACTCGCCGTCGTACGCGCCGACGTCGAGGCCGAGAAGCACTGGCGCGCCACCGCCACCGTCGGGCAGAAGGTCTGGCGCCTCCTCAAGGACGCCCTCACGTGCCTGTGAGGAACTCGGTCGGTCGATCGGCCCGGTCGGTGGTCCGGGACCGGACCGGACCGGCGCGGCCCTGAAGGGCGCCGGTCCTGAGGGAGACCGGTTGCCGCTTCACCAGTCCCGGACGGCGATCAGCTCCTCCGCGTCCGCGTCCGGGAACCCGTAGGCCGACGCGACGAACCAGAACTCCTCGCCGATCCACTCACGCGCCACCGTCTCGATCTCGCTCCCGGCGGCCTCGAACTCCGCCTCCAGACGGTTGAACTCCTCCGTCGCGGCATGGGTGAGCGCATACAGGCCCCCGAGGTCCGACGGCTGCTCGGCCTCGATCCGCTCGCACAGCCGCAGCAGGACCGCCCTGCCCCGGTCGACGACGTGATCGGGGAAGTACGGGTCCTCGTACATCGGCCGCAGGAACGCGTGCCCTGCCACCCGCTGGTTCGTGATCGGCACGGTGCTTCCCCCTGCGTGGATGAGTGGATGTCCCGATGCGCAGATCATGCACGGCACCACTGACACCGGGGTCGTGCCCGCGTCCGACGCCGCCGCCCGGCCGGCGCACCGGGAGGAGGCACCCCCGGCTCGGGGGGGGCGTACGACCGGCCGCCGGGGGCCGTCCGGCCCCGCACACCCCGACCCGTCCGAACCCGTCCACTTCCGCGGGCGAAGCGATCGCGAATCCGGTGCCGTCAGGACTCGGACGGTCCCGGTCCGTCACTTTCTCGCAGCTCCTGACAACTGCCCGGGCACGGCGGAGCGGCCCCGACAGGATCGGCGCATGAGCGTGGCAGACATCGGCGCCGTCCTTCCCGCAGTGCTGGCCCTCCCCATCAGCGTCCTCGCGGCATGGTGGACCAGGCGTTCCGGCGACCGGGCGGCGGGCGCGACCCTGAGTGCGGGACACAGCCAGGCGAGCGCCGCCCTCGCGGCCGTTCACGTCCAGAAGCAGAACGAGCAGGAGCTCAGGCAGCAGACCGCGTTGGCGGACGCGTCGTCCGGCTTCCTCCGCGCGAGCGACGAACTGGTGGCGACGGTCCAACGGCTGTCCGAGGTCGACCACGACCGGCGGAGCGCGCAACTCGCCGACCACGGCACGGCCGTGGAATCGGCCTTCGGACCGCTGGAGCTGCTGGCGTCCCCGGACCTCATCTCCCGCGCCACGGGCCTGCTGCAGCACTGCCGGCGACTGGAGAAGCTGGCCCTCGACCGTGCGGTGCTGCGGTCGGCCGTGGCGGCGATGGAGGACGGCTGGTGCGACTCCGACGCCGAGGACTGCGACCACCCCGAGCACGGCTCGGCCTGGGTCGCGTGGTGCTTCCTCGTGGAATGGCCGGACATGGAGGCCGAGAAGAGGCGCGAGGAGCGGGGTCTGCTGGAGTTCTGTCTCCTGGAGAGCGGACGGATGTCGGAGGAGGACGCCGCCCGGGTGCTCGCCCTCGCGGACCGCTGCCCGAGCTCCTGGTCGGCGATGGTCGGAGGCCTTGTCCGCGACCCGCTGATGGAGCGCTTCACCTCCCTGCGCACGGAGTTCGTCGACGCCGCCCGGTCGGTGCGACCGCACCCGTCCGACGCGCCCGCCTCACCGGCAGCGACCACCTGACCGGCAGCGCCCGCCTCACCGGCAGCGCCCGCCGCTGTGCCCACCCGCGCGCTTGCGGAGGGGCGCGATGCCGAGCGTGTCCCCAGCCGGCACGTCTTGAACGCCGCTGCCGTTGCCGCTGCGTGGGAAGTCGGACCCGTCGACTTCCCACACAGCGCGCCTCGCCTACAGCGCGGCCCGGTACGCCTCCAAACGCTCGGCCAGCTCCTCCGGGTGGCCGAGCATCGGGAGGTGGTCGCCCGGCATCTCGTCCGGCCGGAAGCCGAGCCGCTCCTCGACCTGCCGCCGCACGAACGCGGGCGGGAAGAACCGGTCGCCGGCGGCCAGCAGATACCGGGTCGGCACCTCCGGCCAGGCCTCCAGCGGCCACGGAGTTCCGAACGGGGTGGCGGACTGTGGCCGCTGGTGCTCCGTGAGGAGTTCCTCGGCCAGTGCGGCCGGGGTGTCGTGCAGGAACAGGGCGCGCTCGTCCTCCTCCGCGCCCTCCGCCACACCCCTGGCACGGTCGGCTTCCCGCCGGTCCGCCCGGTAGCCGGTGTTCTCCCACCACTCGTCCGGCGACTCCCCGGGCGCCGGCACCTGCGCCTGGAGCAGCACCAACAGGTCCACCGGCAGCCGGTCGCACACCAGCGGGCCCGTGAAGCCGCCGAACGAGTGCGCGACGACCACGAGCCCGCCCGCCCGGCCGCCGACCGCCGCGACCACCGCGTCCGCGTACTCGGAGAGCCCGGCCGCATCGTCGTCGCACGGCAGTTCCGGCGCGACCACCTCGTGACCCCGCTCGCGCAGCCCGCCCGCCAGCGGCCCCCAGTACCAGGCGTCGGCAGCCGCGCCATGGATCAGAACGTACGTCGCCACGGATCACTCCCGTTCGGAACGGATCACTGCTGCGCCCCACCCGAGCCTACCGACCGGTCGGCCCCCGAACCGCCGGGCAGCGCCGAATGCTCACCCCAACGAAGGTCCGTCGAACGCCTGTTGGGGACGGTCCGGTGCTCCGAGGGGCCCGCACGCGGGGGTGGGCCGGGTCAACCGGAGTGGGGTGCCGGGTCGCCCTGTCGGCTGAACCGGACGGATTACCGCCCAACGGGTGGGCGCAGCGCGGACACTGGGCATTCCGGTGTCCCGCCGGTCCCGGCCTGTGCCGGCCGGCGAACACCCCGTACCCGTACCGACACCCCGTACCCGTACCCCGGTTCGCTGCCCACACCCGCACCCCGACGGCAGGAGTGCCATGACCTCGACCGGTTCGAACAGCACCGGCGCGAACACGACGACCACGGACACGACGACCGCGAGCACCTCCGCCACGGGCGCGACGAAGGGCGGCGCCGGGGTGTCCGAGAGCGAGCAGCTGCTGTTCGGCGGGCCGCTGCGCTACGACTACGGCTGGGCCAAGCACGAGTTCGTCGGTGCCAGGGTGACGTTCGGGACGGTCGCCCGGCAGATGCCCCGGTTCCTGGGGCTGGCCGGGCGGATGGCGTGGGCGGCCGACCGTACCGCGCTGGTGACGCTGGTGGGGGCCGAGGTGTTGCGCGGTGTCGCCGCCGCGGTGGTGCTGATCGCCACCAACCAGGCCCTCGGGCGGCTGCTGGCGCCCGGTGACGTGCGGACCGTCCTGCACGCCGCCGTCCCGGCGGTCGTCGCGGTCGGGGCGGTCTCCGCGCTGTCGGCCGTGCTGGCCGCCGTGTCCGGCCTGGCCTCGGGGCGGCTGGAACCGGCGGTGTTCCGCCGGGCCACGGTGGACTTCCTGGACGTCGTCTCGCGTTCCGAGCTGGAGGCGATCGAGGACCCGGAGTTCCTGGCCGAGGTCGACTCCGCCCGCTGGGGCGCCGGGTCGATCCAGCACATCATCGGACAGGCCACCGCCGTCCTCACCGCGACGTTCGCGCTGGTCTCCGCCGCCGGGGTGCTCTCCGTCCTCCACCCGGCGCTGCTGCCGATGCTGCTGCTCATCACCGCCCCGCGCGGCTGGGGCGCGGTCCGCACCGCCCGCCGCCGCTACCTGTCCACGCAGGCGATGCTCCAGCACAACCGGGCGAGCGGGCTCCTCGCGGACATGCTGATCCGCCCGTGGTCGGCGGCCGAGGTCCGGGTCCACGCGTGCGGACCGTTCCTGCTGCGGCACTACGAGCAGCTGGCCCGCACCGCCGAGCGCGAGCAGGCCCGGCTGGCCGGGGCGAAGGCGCGCACCGACCTGCTGACCGCCGCGCTGTCCGGTCTCGCCACCACGGGGGCGTTCGCGGTGCTGGGGTGGCTCGTCGGTACCGGTTCGATGCCGCTGGCGGTGGCTGGCACGGCCGTGGTCGCCATCCGCACCGGATCCTCGTCGATCGGCGGCCTGGTCGCCCAGATCAACAGCCTGTATGAGGAGTCCCTGTTCGTCGCGGACCTGGACCGGTTGCGCCGCGAGGGACACCGCCGGGCGATCCCCGACGGCGGCGCACCGCTGCCCGCGCGACCGGCCGAGATCCGGGTCGAGGACGTGACCTTCAGCTACCCGGGCCGCGACACCCCCGCCCTCGACCGGGTCAGCCTCACCATCCGCCGCGGCCAGGTCGTCGCGCTCGTCGGCGAGAACGGCTCCGGCAAGTCCACGCTCGCCCACCTCCTGTGCGGCGTCTACCGGCCGCACCGGGGCCGCATCCGGTGGGACGACGCCGACACCGCCACCGCGGACCGCGCCCAGCTGTTCGCCGGAATCGCCCTGCTCGCCCAGAACTTCCAGCGGTGGAGCTTCACCCTGCGCGCCAACCTCCTCCTCGGCCGCCCCGACGCACCCGGCACCCAGGAACGACTCGACGCCGCCGCCGGCTACGCCGACCTCGCCCCCGTCCTCGCCGACCTCGACCGCGGCTGGGACACCCTGCTGTCCAAGGGCTTCGAAGGTGGCGTCGGCATCTCCGGCGGACAGTGGCAGCGCGTCGCCCTCGCCCGGCTGCGCCACCGCGTCACCACGCCCGGGCCGGACGGGCGCCTGCCGCACCTGGTCGTCGTCGACGAGCCGACCAGCGCCCTGGACGCCAAGGCCGAGATCGAGGCCTTCGAGAAGATCCGCGGCCTCACCGAACTCGGCGTCAGCATCGTCCTCATCACCCACCGGCTCGCCGCCACCGCCCGCGCCGACCGCATCTACGTCCTCGACCACGGCCGCCTGATCGAAGAGGGCACCCACGCCGAACTGATGGCCGGACCCACCGCCTACCGCGAGGCCTACCGCCTCCAGGCCGCCCAGTACGGCATCGGCGACCGGCTGCCCCGCCAGAGCACCACCGGACCCGACCCCCGGGAGACGACGTGAGGCCCTTCCGCCCCACCTACGGGCAGCAGCCCTGGCCGGACGGACTGCGCGCCCTCCAGGTGTACGCCCTGCCCGACCTGCCGCCCGGTTCGCCCCTGCACACCCTGCTCGCCGACCTGCGCAAGGCCCTGGCCGGTTTCCCCGTGCTTCCGGTGCCCGACGACCGCACGCACATCACCCTCGACATGGTCACCTCCGGCCCCGCCGACACCGTCACCGAAGCCCAGCACCGCGACCTCGCCGACCACCTGCGCGCCGCCGTGGCCGGGACCGGGCCGCTCCGCCTCCAGGCCGGCTCCCCGATCGCCTACCGCACCGGCGTCCGCCTCGACCTCCACCCCGACGGCGAACTCGCCGCCCTCCAGCACCGCGTCCGCGGCGCCGTCCACCGGGTCTTCGGCCCCGACTCCACGGCCTACCCGCTCGGCGTGCTCCACGCCACCGCCGCCTACGCGGCCGCCGACACCGACACCGACGAACTGGCCCAGGCCATCCACCGGGTCCGGCCCGGGCACGCCCCGTTCACGGTGAGCCGGATCATCGTCAACGAGGTGTACTGGCGGCGCGTCCCGGTGGCCGGCACGGGCCTGCCGGGCCGTCAGATCTGCTGGGACACGCTCGCCACCGTCCCGCTCGACGACCAGGCGTACGGGCCGACGCGGTCGGTGGCGGGTGCGGCGGGTGCCTGAACCCGTCGATCGAGCACCTCGCGCATGGACCGCCCACCGACGTCACGGAAGGCGTCGTCCCACCAGTGGGTGTCGACCGCTTCCGGCCGGAGGTCACTCAGGCGCGTGAATGCCGCGCGGAGGCTCGGCGCGAAGTCGTCCGGCAGCCGGTACTCCAGCATGTCGAAGGCCGTGGGCCGGACGAGCCAGGGCCCGATCGTGCGGGTCAGCAGACCGGCGAAGTCCTCGTCGGTGAGCTGCGCTTCGGCGATCGCCTGCCCTGACGCTCCTTCCAGCAGGGTCCCGAGCGCGCCGGCGAGCCTTCCTTCACGTCGTGGTGTCAGGTACTCGGCACTGAAGCGCTCGAACTTCTCCGTGTGCATGTCGACGAACGACTTCAGCGAGGCCGTCGTCTCCGGATGGGTCAGCGCCATCCGGCGGATCAGGTCCCTCTTGCTGCCCTTGCAGGCCGTGTCGATGTCGAGCACGGCCATGACGGTGAGCATGTCGTAGGCCCAGGTGCGTCCGCCGAGGGCGAAGTCGGTGGCACCGACGAGTCCGCGGGTGGCCGTGGAGTCCAGCACGATCGAGCCGCTGTCGCCCTCCTGCGCTGCCGGGTCTCCGGGGTCCGAGCGGATCTGGAACAGGGTGTTGCCCACCCCCAGCAGGACGATCTTGCCGGTAGCCGACTGCATCTGTTGGGTGACACCGATCGCCTCGACCGTCCCGCTCTGGAGGCGGGTGGTGATCCCGCGACGGAGGACCCGCTCCCCGAGGGACGGCGGGAGGACGACGAAGGGGTGCTTCCCGGGGATCTCCAGGACGGAGAACTGCGGTCGCACTGGGGGATCGAGAGCGACGATCCCGGCATCCACCGTGCATTCGAAGGCGTTCTCGGACCCCAGCGGCGCGCGGTAGAACGGCACGATCCGCCTGCTCCGGCCGATGAACTCGGCCGGGAAGACGCCTCCGGCCCACGGCTGGAGCACGCGGGTGTCGGGCGGCAGCTCGAAGAGCCGGTCCGGGTCGCAGAGTACGTGGTTGTTGGTGAGGAGCACCGCGTCATAGGGCCACTGGCGGTCGTAGAACACTCCGGCGACCGTGCCCAGCATCGGGACCATGCTCTCGATCATGCAACCGCCCGGGACGGGGCGGTACTCGGCGAAGTCCACGGGCCCCGCGCAGAACCGGGGCATGGCCGTCTCGACGACGTCGGTGCGAACGGTCTCGCCGTTGACGGTCAGTTCACCGGGAACGCGCTGCAGTCGGGAGAGGTGCGTCGGCGGTTCCTTCCGCGACACATTGACGGTCACGCCGACGGTCTCGGTCCGGCGACCGGCCACGACCTTGTAGGCGACGCCCACGCCGGTCACGTTGGGAAGTCGCAGCAGCTCAGCGGTGTGGGCGCGGGCTGCGGCGAGGGGCGCCCGTGGCGGTTCGGGTTTCTGCGAGGCATGGGACATGGGGGCTCCTCGGTCCGGGCGGAGCGCGGGTGCGGCCCTCGCAGAAGACCGTCCCGGCCGTCAGAAGCGTTCGGTGGAACGTCCGTTGGTGGAAGTCCGTCGGTGGACGTGGGCCGGTGGACGTGGGCCGGCGTCATGTCGGCCGGTGGAATCCCGGCCTGCGCCCCCGTACGCACCCCTCACTGTGATTCTAGTCAGTCCTGCCCCGTGCGCACCCGCGCCTCCGCCGCGGTGCCGGGGGGCCGCGGGAGCCCGCCGCCGGTCGTCTCGGGGCGGGCGTCTCGGGGCGGGCGGGGCCGGCTTCCGTGCCGGACCTCAGGCGAGGACCGCGGGCTTGAGCACCCGGGTGCACCACTGCTCGAAGGTGGTGGGGGAGGAGGTGGCCGGGGTGCGGGTGACGCCGGCGTCGAGGCCCTCGTCCTTGGCCCGCTTCATGTCGACGACGGCCCGGACGAACTCCTCGTCGAGGCCGTAGCCGACGAGGGCGGTGTGCATCTCGTCGAGCGGCTGGCGTTCGTAGCGGACGGGGCGGCCGAGCTGTTCGGTCATGATGCGGGCCAGGTCGCGGGGGGACAGGTCCTGCGGCCCGAGGACGGGGACGCTGCCGGTGCCGGTCCACGAGCGGTCCAGCAGCAGGGCTTCGGCGGCGGCCGCGATGTCGGCGACGGCGACGAGGGGGACCTTGCGGTCCGGGTCGACGGTGTCGGTGAAGACGCCGTGTTCGCGGATCGAGTCGGCCTCCTCCAGGAGGTTCTCGAAGAAGGACGGGTTGGCCAGGGCGCGGTAGGAGACGCCGGAGCCGGCGATGAGGTCGTCCATGGCGAGGGAGGCGGTGACGAGGCCGGCCCGGTCGGCGAGCGGGGTGCCGCGGCCGAGCGCGGACACGCCGACGACGTGGCGGACGCCGTGGGCGGCGAACGCCTTGACGGCGGGTCGGGTGAAGCCGCTGAAGCCGTCCCGAGGGGGGAGGGAGGCGTCCGGGGGGACGAGCCAGAAGACGGCGTCCGCACCCTCGAAGGCCCGGTCGAGGACCGCGGCGTCCCCGTGCGAGCCGGTGACCACCTCGACGCGGCTGCGCGCCGCGTCCGGAAGCCGCGCGGGATCGCGCACGATCACGCGCAGGTCCTCGCCGGCGGCGGGGGCGGACTCCAGGAGCCGGGGGAGCAGGTGACGGCCGATGTTCCCGGTGGGAGCAGTGATGACGATCATGAAAGAACCTCGTAGGTCGTGCCGGTGCGGTACGTCCCTCATCCTGCTGAGGACCACTGCGGCGCGACAACGGGAACTTCGGCACGGAATCATTGACGGAAACGGAAAAGTGCTGGTGGGAGGCCCGGATCGGGCGCCGTCGGCGCAGAATCCCGCGATCGCTCCCGGCGCCCCGCCGGCCGGGCCGGGACGCCCGGCCGGGGCAGGACGCGTGACCGATCAGGACAACCGGCCGGGGCAGGCCGCGTGACCGATGGACACCCGGCCGGGGCAGGCCGCCTGGCCGATCAGGACCCCCGGCCGGGTCAGGACGCCTGGCCGGGCCAGGGGACGTCGACGGTCACCGCCGCGCCGTAGTCGACGCCCGGCACGGAGAACCCGTACAGGCGCCGGACGTGGGCGCGGAACCAGTCGAGGTCGGCGAGGCCCGCGATGGTGTCGGTGGTGGCGGCCTCCCAGCGTTCGGCGACGGCCGCCTGGACGTCGTCGGCGAGTTCCCAGGTGTCCAGGCGGATCCGGCCCTCGTCGTCCGGGGTGAGCGGGGCGGCACCGGTGAACTGGTCCCAGAGAGCCGCGAGTTGGTGGATCGGCGGGACCAGGCCGTCGCCGAGGACACCGCGCAACAGGCCGGTGTACAGGGCGATGCCCGGGATGGCGGTGGAGGACTGGGTGACGGCGGCGCCGTTGACGGAGGTGACGGCGCGCCCGCCCACTGTCCTGCGGAGCCGCTCGTCAAGGGTGCGGGCGGTGGCCTCCAGGTGGGCCTTGGCCGCGCCGATGGTGCCCTGCCGGTAGATCGCCGCCGTCAACGGCGAGCCGATGTACGACAGCGCGGCGGTGGTGAAGCCCTCGGCCAGGAGGCCCCGGCCGGCGAGGTGGTCGATCCAGCGTTCCCAGTCCGCGCCGCCCATCACGGCCACGGTCTGTTCGACGTCGTCGCCCCCGGCCGCTTCGGTCTCGACCTCGCGGACCTCGGGGACGCCCTGCTCGTCGAAGACGAGCGTCTTGGTGCGGTCGGCCCGGCCGATCGGCTTCAGGACGGAGGCGTACGTGGCGCCGCTGTCGGGGTCGGTGCGGCGGGGTGCGGCCACCGAGTGGATCAGGAAGTCCAGCCTGCCGCCGAATCGTTGCTCGATGAGGTCGGCGACCCGGTCCTTCATCGCGTCGGAGAACGCGTCGCCGTTGAGGAAGACCAGGTCCCGCCCGGCGGTGCGGGCGAGGTCGGCGGTGGCCGCCGTGCGGTACCAGCCGGCCGTGGCGGTGCGCCGGTCGGTGGCGGCCTTCTCGAAGGACACCGCGATCCCGCGGATGCCGGCGCGCTTGAGCCCGGCGAGGGTGGCCGCCAGGCCGTATCCCGCGGAGGAACCGACGATCAGCGCCACCGGCCCGGCACCTGACGGCACGTGGTCGGGCGCCGGGCAGCTCTGCCACATGTCGGCCACCAGCTGCCGGCAGCCCGCGGGGTGGGAGTCGAGGAAGAGGAATCCCCGGTTGCGGGGGGTGAGAACGCGCTCGCTCACGACGGCAGTCCTTCGGTCGGGCCGGAACAGGATCGCGGCGACCGCCCGGGCCGCCGCACCGGTGCAAGTCTGGGACCGCACGGAACGCGGGCAGGAGCCCTGCCCGGGACAATGATCACGAGCCGATCTTGGAGTGTTGCCACATCGCGGGCGTGGCCGGCCCGGGCTCGGGTGCCGGCACCGGCCCGGGTGCGGGCGGCGGTCACCGCACGGGCGGGTGGGCGGTGGGGCCGGCGCCGGATGCGAACCACCACGGAGACGGAAGCGGCCGTGCAGCGGGAGCACGCGCCGGCGGACCGGGAAGGCGACCGCGGTCCACCGCCCGGGTGTTGACCGTACGTCAGGGGCGGTAGTCGGTGAGGCCGTGGGTGGGGTGCCAGCCCTGGGTGCGGGCGCGGGTGAGGTCGAGGACGACGCCGCGGCTGAGGAGGTCGACGGCGTACGGGGTGAGGCCGGGGACGCGGCCGGTGCGGGCGGCGAGGCGGGCGAGGCCGGCGGGGAGGTGGGTGATGCGGGCGGGGAGGCGGTGGGCGGTGAGGACGTGGCGCAGGGCGGCGTCGCGGCGGTACGGGGTCGCGTCGGCGATGTTGTAGGCGCCGGGTGGCCAGGGCGGGGTGCCGGTGAGGCCGAGGGCGGCCAGGCAGGCGTCGGTGAGGTTGGCGACGGCGGTGAGGCTGAGCGGGATGTCACGGCCGGGCAGCGGCAGCAGGCCGTACCTGACGCGGGCGAGCAGTTGGGGGAGGAGGTGCGGGTCGCCGGGGCCGTAGACGGCGCGGGGGCGCAGGACGACGGCGCCGGCCGTGAGGGCGAGCCGTTCGGCGGCGGCTTTGGTGCGGCCGTAGCCGTTGAGGTGGCCGGCGGTGGTGGGGTGGTCCTCGGTGAGGGGGCGGGTGGTGCTGCCCGGCCGGGTGGTGCGGGCGGCGTCGGGTCCGCTGGTGCGGGCGGGGGTGCGCGGGTCGTAGACGCTGGCGCTGCTGACGTGGACGAGGGGACGGCCTGCGGCGGCGCGCAGGACGCGTTCGGTGCCGGTGACGTTGACGGTGTGCTGGTGGGCTTCGGCGGGGTGGCCCGGGGGCAGGTCGGCGACGGCGGCGGCGCAGTGGACGACGAGGTCGGCGTCCGTGAGGTCGGGGTCGCCGGCGGTGGCGTCCCAGGGGCGGTGGCGGCCGACCGGGCCGGGGCGGCGGCCGTGGCAGGTGACGTCCAGGCCGAGGGCGGCTGCGGTGCGGGCGAGGTGGGCGCCGCAGAAGCCGGTGGCGCCGGTGATCGCGAGGCGCATCAGGGCCTTCCGGGTCGGAGGGTGAGCTCGGCGTAGCCGGGCAGGGCGGAGCGGCGGTCGACCCGGGCGCGGGTGACGACCGGCTGGAGGGGCGCCAACGCGAGCAGCACATCGGCGAGTTGGGTGCGGGCGAGGCCGGCACCGGGACAGGCGTGCGGTCCGGCGCCGAAGACGGCCTGGGTGGCGTCCCGGCTGACGGCGGTGGGATCGCCGGCCGGGGGCCGGCGGTGGGCCCGGGCGGCGTGCCGGGCGACCAGGATCAGCCGGTTGCCGGCCCGTACGGGGTGCCCGGCGAGGGTGGTGTCGGCGGCGGCGACGCGGGGCAGCAGCGGGGACGGTGCGGTCAGGCGCAGGAGTTCGGCGGCCAGACGGGGTGCGGTCGTCTCGTTGACGGCGGGCCAGAGTCCGGCGTCGGCGCACCAGGCGACGGCCCGGGGCACGGCGGCCACGGTGGTGTTCACGGCGGCGACGGCGACCATGGCGTCGCACGGCCCGGGCAGCAGGGCGGTGAGCCGGGCCGCGGCGGCGGCCGCGCCTTGCCCGCGGCGGCGGAGGCCGGGGAGGTGGTCACGGGCGGCGTGGGCGGCGGCCTCGGCAGCCGCGTGCGCGAGCCGGTGCGGGCAGCCCGTCGCGCCGGTCAGGGCGGCGGCGGTGACACCGGCCAGCTCCCTCGCCAGCGCGACGAGTTCGATGTCGAGGTCGATGCCGAGGTCGAGGTCGCCGTCGGCTCGCTCCGGGATCCGTTCGGTGAGGACGGCCTGCCAGTGGGGGCGGATCCGCTGCAGCGCGGCGGTGTTCAGACTGGCGGAAAGGGCTCGGCGGGCGGTGCGGTGTTCGGCGCCGTCCTGGTCGAACAGCACGTCGCCGGCGGTGAGTTCGGCGGCCGCGCCGCCGGTGGTGCCGGATGCGGTGCGGTCCAGCGGCACCCGGGTGAGCGCCTCGTGGTAGGCCGCGGTGCCGTGCACCAGCAGGGTGCGGCCGAGCCGGACCACGGGGCGGCGGCGGGTGGCGGCGAGCAGGGCGAAGAGCAGCGGGTGGCTGTGGGTGTAGACCCGGCGGTCGCGGCGGCGGGCCCGGCGGGAACGGGCGGCGAGGGACGCGACGTCGGGCCGAACCGGCCCGCCGGCGAGGCCCGTTCGGGCGGCCGGTGGGACGGGTGGGCGGACGGGCGAGGGCACGGGCGGGTGTACGGGCGGGTGGTTCATCGTGTCAGCTCCCTCGCGCAGTGGGCGGCGGCCGCGGCCCGGTCGGGTTTGCGGGAGCGGCCCGCGAGCGGGACCTCGCCGAACAGGACGGCGTCGGGCCGCGCCGCGCCCATCCGGTCGAGCGGGCCGCGCAGGGCGGCGCGCAGCCGTCGCGGATCCGTACCCGGGGCGGGCTGGACCAGGGCGACCAGTCGTTCGTCACCGTCGCCGGCCGGAACCCCGACCAGGACGGCGAGTTCGACGCCCGGCAGGTGCAGTGCCGGTTCGTACAGGCCGGGGTAGATGTTCTCGGCGCGCCGCAGCACCATGTCCTTGAGCCGGCCGGCGAGGACGATGCGCCCGTCCGGGGTGAGGCCGGCGCGGTCGCCGGTGCGTACCCAGGGGTCGGGCTCCTCGCCGAGGTAGCGGTGGCGGACGCCCGGTCCGGTGAGCAGCAGTTCGCCGGTGCCGTCGCCCGAGCCGGTGCCCGTACCGTCGCCGGTGCTGTCGTCGTCGCCGCCGCCGCCCGAGCGCTTGCCGGAGCCGTCGTCGGCGAGACGGGCGCGGACGCCGGGCAGGGGAGCGCCGACCAGGTCGCCGTCCCCGTCGTAGGCACTCTTGTCCGCCTCCTCGACCGCGGCGGCCGGGAACAGCTCGGTCAACGCGTACACGCTCCAGGCCTGTTCGGCACCGGACTGCTTGACGCGCCGCAGCAGACCGGCGTCGGCGGGGGCGGAGCCCGTCCAGACCCGGCCGGTGAAGCGGGCCCCGGCGGCGAGCGCGGCGCGCAGCTGCGGCGGGGTGAGATAGGTGTGGCTGGGGGCGAGCCGGGCGAGCTGGCGGCCGAGTGCGGCGGGCCGACGGGCGGGCAGGGCGACGGCGGCGCCCGCGGCGAGTGCCGGGACGAGGACGAAAAAGGTGCCGCCGAGGACGACCGTCCCGGGGCGTGGGGCGACCAGGTCGGCGACGGTGCGCAGCCCGGCGGCCAGGCCGTCGCGGGTGTGCACGACGGCGCGCGGACGGGCGGTGGTGCCGGAGGTGAAGACGATCACCGCGTCGTCGCCGTCGATGCCGTCGATGCCGTCGAATCCGCCGGCGATTCCGCTGCCGCTGCCGATGCCGTCGCGGATACCGCCGTCGAGGCCGTCGCCGGCCCCGAAAGCGGCGGGCGGGGCGGCACCGGCCGGGCGTAGCCGCGGGGCGCAGCCAGGCAGGCGGCGGCCCAGGGTGGCGACCGGTCCGAGCGCGGCGAGGCGGGGCAGTGCGAGGTCGGCGCGGCGGGCGAGGGGCCCGGCCCAGCCGGCCACGGCCTGGGCGGCGGCGTCGGCGAGGACGAGGTCGGGGTGGGCCAGGGCGAGCCGGGCGGCGAGCACGTCCGGCCCGGCGGTGGGGTCGAGGACGGCGATGCGCAGGCCCAGCCGGTGCGCGGCGAGCATCACCGCCAGCGCGCGCGGTCCGGGGCGGACCGCGACGCCGACGGTCGCTCCGGGGCCGAGGCCGCGGGCGTGCAGGGCGGCGCCGTAGCCGTCGGCGAGGTCGGCGAGTTCGCCGCGGCGGATCACCGGGCGGACGGCGCCGGTGCGGGTGTGACGCAGGACGGCGGGCCGGTCGGGGTGGACGGTGCGCAGGGCGTGGGCGAGGCGTTCGAGCACGGCAGGGGCTGCTTTCGGGGCTCGGGAGCGGTAGGGCCACCGGAACGGAGGAACAGAGGAACGGCGGAGCGGGGGCCGGAGGCCTCAGCGGACGTCGACGGGGCGCGGGCCGGCGCCGCGTTCCAGGTACCAGCGCGCCGTGCCCAGTACGCCGTACGCGCGGATCCGCCGGGTGGAGTTCTGCACCACCATGTCGCGGCTGCGCACCACCGCCGTGGTGTGCAGGCGGACCTTGTTGAGGAAGGCCCGGTCGGTGGGGGAGGGCCGGCGGGGCATGCCGCCGACGGCCTGGTACAGCTCGGCGGTGATCGCCATGTTGTTGCCCGCGTGCATCCGGTACGGCGTCAGGTAGCCGTGCCGGCGGCGGTGCGCGGGCCGGACCCGGCCGAAGAAGGCGCCGAGCGCGACCAGCACCAGGAACACCGCGCGCCCGGCCGGCCCGTGCTCGTCGCGGCGGGCGGTGACCCGGCCGCAGACCAGCCCGCCCGAGGCGACCATGGCGGCCCGGGCGGCGGCCGTCCAGCCGGGTTCGGGCAGGCAGTCCGCGTCGGTGCGGGCGAGCAGGGTGGCGCCGCGGGCGATGGCGTGGCGGAACGCGGTGTCCACCGCGGAGCCGACGCCCTTCTCCGGTTCGACCAGCACCTCGACCGGGAACGGCGCGCGGGCGGCGAAGTCCCGGACGGCGGCGGTGGTGCCGTCGGTGGAGCCGTTGTCGACGACGAGCAGGGTGAAGTCCCGGTCGCGCTGGGCGGCGAGGGCGTGCAGCACGCCCCCGATCCGGGCCTCCTCCTGGTAGGCGGGGACCACCACCCACAGGTCGGTCCTCACGACGCCTCCCAGACCATGGCCATCAGGCTGACGCCGCCACCGAGACCGATCAGCAGGACCTTCTCACCGGGCGTCAACGTTCCATGAATCCGGTCGAGTTGCACGCCAAGCGTGGCACTGGCGACGTTGCCGAGCTCCGGCACGGTGACCACCAGCTTCTCCGCCGGTACCCCGGTCAGTTCGACGAAGCCCTCCAGGTACGGGACCGTCACCTGGTGGACCAGGACGCGGGCGTAGTCGTCCCAGTCGAGGCCGGTACGGTCGGCGAGCCGGGCCAGGACGGCGGGGCCGATCTCCTCGAAGATGCCGCGCAACTCCTTGCCGCCGCCCCGGAAGTAGCTGTGTTCGTCACCGCGCGGGTGCCGGGAGCCGCCGCCGGGAATGCCACCGGCCTCCCAGTGCTGCGAGGCGGTGGCGGTCTCGACCTCCAGGATGCCGCCGCGCTCCACGGCTTCGACGACGACGGCCGCCCCGGCGTCGCCGAAGGTGTAGCCGGCGAAGCCCTCCCGGACCTCCTTCGCGGAGACCGGAGTGCGGCGCATCGCCCGGCTCGGGGTCTCGCCGGTGACGACCAGGGCCCGCCGGGCCCGTCCGGCCAGGATCATCGCCCGGGCCAGGTCGATCCCGTTGAGGAAGCTGTTGCAGGCGTTGCTGACGTCCAACGCGTGGGCGTGTGTGCCGAGTTCGGTCTGCACGATGTGGGCGGTGGCCGGTTCGCAGACGTCCCGGGTGGCGGAGGCGAACAGCAGCAGGTCCACGTCCCGCGGGTGCAGCCCGCGCGCGGCGAGGGCCCGCCGCGCGGCGCCGACGGCGAGGGTGGAGGCGAACTCGTCGTCGGCGGCGAAGTGCCGGGTGCGGATGCCGGTCGCCTTCTCGAACAACCCGTCCGGCAGGGCGAGCCGGCCGCCCGCGCAGACCTCGTCCTGGAGCTGCCGGGAGCCGAGCCGGCGGGCGGGCAGATGGGAGCCGACGGCGGTGATGCCGATCCTCGGTATCGCTGCTGGATGCATGCTTCCCATGCTCCGGCGCTCACGGGCCGGCGAGCCTGAGTACGGGTACTCATCCCGGCCCGACCGGCTACCCGGTTCGGTCCGGGGCCGGCGGACCGGTGCGGTCCTGCTCCGGTGCGGAACTCCGTTTCACCGCCCTTGCCTTGGTTTTCGTGCGCACCGGTGGCGAGGTCTGGCAGACTCCGTGGCCACGCCCCCAGTTGTGAGCGAGCTGCGCGGCTGGCTCGCCGGGTTGGACGACGACCAGCTCGGCCGACTCCTGCAGATCCCGACGAACCTCCCCGTCGCCGCTGGTATCCGGACGCAGGGAAGAGCCCCGGGCAGCGGGTGGCGCCGGCGCGAGCTGCGCGCCGCGCGGACCCACCTCGCGACCCTGCCGCTCGCCGGGCTGCGACTGATCACCCGCCAGGCCGGCGGCTACGCGGCCCATCTGCTCGCCCACGGTCACGACTGCCAGGAACAGGACGCGCTCTCCCCAGGGCCGGAACAGCTGCGGCAGATGCTGACCGACCTCGAACCCCTTCTGGCGCGGGCCTATCTCCACGCCCTGGCCGATCTGGACCCCTCGGTCCTGGGACCGCACGGGGAACAGCTGCCCGAACTCGCCGCCTGCGCCGACGCGCCGGGCGTACCGGTGCGGTGCTCCTGCGGCGGCACATCACCGGAACCGTCCGATCCTTCCTGCCCGACCTCCGAGTCAGAGAGTCACGATCAGGTGAAGAACCAGCCCGCCACCGCTGCGGAACTCTCACTCTCCGCGGCCGAATTGCGCGAGACCGCGAGCGGACTGGCGGCCGTGCTGCGCGCCACCGCCGAACTGCTGCGCGGAATGGAACTCAACATGCTGGCCCGAGCCAGGCGGGACGGGCACGTCAGGCTCACCCTCCCGCAGAGCGCCCGCCTCGCCGTCCTGCTCGACGCCCGCAACTGCCTCTCGCACCGGGAACCGCTCCGCACCGAACCGTTGGCGAGGCTGTACGAGCACCTCAGCTCGTGACGCCGGCCGGCGCGGCCGTCGTTGCCGTGCCGTGCCGTGCCGTGCCGTGCCGTTGTCGTAGCCGTTGCCGGCCGCCTGGGGGTTCAGTGTCTCCTCGTCAGGTGGTCGAGGACGGTCCGGCCGCGGGTCGTCTGCCAGCGTGACCGTGCCTGGCGGATGACCGTGTCCCACTGCTGGCGGACCTCGTTGTCCGGCGGGCGTTCGCCGCGGCCGATCCGGTCCAGCTCGTTCTGCACCTCCCGGCCGAGGGCTGCCGAGCCCACGGTCGCGAGCATGGCGCCGAACAGGGCGGAGAGCATGGCGAAGACCGCGCCGATCGCGCCGTAGCGGTCCGTGTAGGAGTTGAAGAGGTGGGGCAGGTACACGCTCATGGCCACCGAGTAACCGCCCAGCGCGGTCGCCCCGATGACCCCGAACGGTACGAGGTCGAGCCGGGGGATCCGGCCTGCGGACAGGAACCGGCCGCCCCAGATGAGGAAGGCGGCGGTCAGCGGCGCCTCCACGACGGCCGCTGTCAGTTCCAGCGGTCGGCGGCCGAGAAGGGCGTGCACCCAACTGCTCAGGGCGGTGTACACGGCCAGCAGGGCGATCCACTTCAGGCCGTTCACCGTGTTGCGGACACTCAACGGCTGGAGTTCCCAGCCCTGTTCGAAGAGCCGCTGGGCGGCCCGCGCGAAGCTCAGCACCGAGACGAGGAGGAAGGCGATCCCGAAGAGCCCCGCCGTGGTCCACCCGCTCGACGAGGCGAGGATGTGGCGGACGGCGTCGGCGCCGTCCCCGGTGAGGCCGTAGCGGTCGATGACGCGCTGGGCGATGTCCTTGCCGCCCAGCCGGACCACGACCGAACTGAGGAGGATGGCCAGCGGCACCAGGGCCGTCAGCGCGGAGGAGGCCAGGGCCATCGAGCGGTCGAAACCCACGAGCCGCTGGAACCGGCTGACCACGCGCAGCGCGAAGGCCGGGCGGAGCCAGAAGGTCGCCGCCCTCAGGATGGTCTCGCGGCTGATCCGTGTCGTGGGGCCCTCCGGCGTAGCGGTGGCGGGTCGTCGCCGGAGTGATCCTCCCGCGCCGGGTCCGATCGGGCCCGGCAACCCGCCGGGTGTGGTCCTTCGGGTGTCGCCGCGGAGGCGCAGCGCACGCGGGGTGAGGACGGGCGACGCGGGAGGGTCGTCACCGGGGGCCGGACACGGACGTACGGCCCCCGCCGCCTTCGGCAGCCCTCCCGGGCCGCGAGCCGGTGGCGGCGGAGCCCGTCGCCCCCACGGGTCAGCCCAGCGTCACGCCGCGCTCCCGGGCCAGCTCCTCCAGGCCGTACCGGGCCACGTGGTCGGCGTTGCCCAGGTCGATCGTCCGGACGCCGGCGGCGGCCAGCCGCTCGTTGACCTCGTCCAGGTGCTGCCGGACGAGCTGCTTCTCGGCGTCGGTGGTGCGGCCCTTGTGCGGCTTTCCGGCGTGCTCCAGGCTGGCGTAGTTGACCCGCTCCCTGACGCCGGCGGGAGCCGCCTGCACCGGGACGGTCCGGGCCACCCGCTTGGCGCCGCGCAGCACCTCGGCCATCGGGGCCGCCGACGCCAGCCGGTTGAACGCCTCGGCCTCCAGGACGACCGTCTCCGGCTCCTCGGCGTCCGGGTAGTGCAGCTCGACCGTCACCAGGTCGAGCGCCAGCTCCTCCACCGCGCCGAGCTCATCCGCCAGCGCCTCGATCTCGACCGGGCCGTCCTCCAGCTCGGGGTGCTGGCGCACCACGATGCGCACCAGGTCGCCGTCGTCCTCCACGTGCTTGCCGGTCAGGTCCGAGAACCGGATGATCTTCTGGCCCATGTCTGCCTCTCGCGATGACTGTGATCAGCCGAGAGCCTAGCCCGGACCGGCCCGCACCCGGTCGAACTGGCGATCGGTCAGCCGAGCGGCGGGCCGGCCGGGCCGACTGTGCATCGGATCACCTCCCCCGGTGCCCAGCCCGCGACGGCGGGCGCCGCCCGGTGGAACACGAACGTGTCGGAGTCGTCATCGGAGCCGACACCTCCTTCGACACCTGCCACGCCCCGGCGGTCCCGTCACGGCCAGGCTGCGCTCCCCGCTGTCGGTCACGGCCGTGATGCGCGTTCCCCCCCGGCGGCAGCGAGGATCCCGCCACGGGGTCAGGGCGTGGCGTTCCGCGGTGCTGGCTCCCGGTGGCGGCGGGCCGCGCGGACCGACCCGATGACGGCGTAGCCGAGGCCCACGCCGAGGAGCAGCGCTACGGCCGCGGGCCAGTACGACCACGGGGTGAGCGGCACGTCGGAGGACCCCGTGCTCTCGGCGATCGCCATGGCCATGAACGGACCGGGCAGGGCGAGCGGGGCCCACCACGGATAGCGACCGCGGGGGGCGCGGCGGGTGGCGACGCACCACGCGGTGAACAGCACGGCCGAGGCGAGGGCCCAGACCAGCTCCGCCGTGCCCTCGACGACCCGGCCGTCCGGGTGGTCGACGGTCGGGGCGGAGACGCCGTCGACGCTCACCTCGGTGGCGGTGCGTCCGTCGAGCCCGGTGGTCACCTGGACCGGGTCGCCGTACTGCAGCCCCCAGAGGTGGGCCGGCAGCGCGGCGAAGCGGAGTGTCCGCTGCTCGTCGTCCGACTTCCTGCGCACCGTCAGCTCGGCGCCCGAGCCGCCGTCCGCGTCCGGGACGATCCGGACGGTCCGGTGCGGCTCCACCGCCCGGCACCCGCCCGGATCGACGGGCGGCACGACCGTGCAGGACGGCGCCGAGTCGTAGCGCCGGGCCGCGTCCACGTCGTCGAGCAGCCGGACCGTGAACAGCATGGTCAGGACCGCCGCGACCAGGGCGAGGACGCCCGGCAGGACGCCGCGAAGCCGCCGCGACAGGCGCTCGCGGCTCTCGTCGCCGATCCCGGAAGACCCGCCGGTGTGCTGCTCCCACCGAGCCAGGACCTGGGCGAGCTTCAACGCGAAGTGAGGGTCGGGGAAGACGGGGTTCGAGCTGATACCGGGCAGGGTCCGCCGGCGACCGCTCACCAGGGTGATCCGAACGCTGACGGCTTCCCCGTTCGGGCCGTGCTGCCGGCGCTCCGCAACCCGGCGGATCTCCCGCCACGGGTAGCTGCGCACCCGCCCGAAGCCCCGATGGATCCGGATGCCGTCCTCCCCGACCGCGGTCCAGCTGCGCCGCTGCACGGCCAGGAACGCGGCGAACAGCACGGCGACCACAGCGATGACCGACAGCGCGCCGACCGGCCCGATCCGCAGCACGGCCACCGCGGTCTGGAAGGCGATCACGACCAGGGTCCAGGCCGCCCGGCGCCGATCGGCTTTGAGGTCCCCACCCCTGAAACGAAGTTCGTTCACCGCGGCAGGGTACGCCCGTCCTCCGCCCGAACCCAGGGCTGGGACACCGGCTGATGCCGGCGTCCCGGGAGGGCGGCCCGGCTTCGAGTTCACCCGTGGCCTGCGGACGGGACCGGGCGGGCCCACCGCGACGCCGGAGCGACCGACGGGCCCGTCGTGAGCCGCGCCCGGGCGTCATCGGGGTACCGGTCGGTCGGCCGCCGCGGCGACGCCGGTGACGAGCGGGCCGTCCGCGGTCAGGGAGCGGATGCGCGGTATCGGCGAGGGGAGCAGCCAGAGCAGTGACAGTGCTCCCCCGGCGGCGGCTGTGATCAGCGTGGTCCGGAGACCGATGTGGGTGGCGAGCACGCCTCCGACGACGGCGCCGACGGGGCGTACGCCGTAGTTCACCGTGCTGTAGGCGCCGGCCACCCGGCTACGCATTCCGTCCGGAATCACCACGGCTTGCACGGAGTTGAGGTTGACGTCGAACAGCATCACGCCGATCCCGGCGAGGAACTCCGCGACTCCGAGCGCCCCTGCGCGGGCCCAGTCGGGGCCGCTCGCGGTGGCGGCGATGGCGATGGGGGCGGGGAAGAGCACGGCGCCCGCCGCGATGCTGCGCCCCACGCCGATCCGTCGTGAGACCTTCGGGGCCAGCACCGCACCCGTGAGGGCGCCGGTCGATCCGATGCCGAACGCCAGCCCGATGGTCCCGGCGGAGAGGCCGAGCACCCGGTCGGCGAACAGGACGGTCAAGCCGGTGCTCGACACGAAGGTGAAGAAGTTGAGGGTCGTCGCGCAGCCGAGGCTCGCCCGTAGGACCGGGTGACGGACGACGAAGAGCAGCCCCTCTCCGGCCCGTCGCAGCAGCGAAGGTCCTGTCGTCGTACGGGCGGCGTCGGCCGGCTCGTCGACCCGGATCGGCCCGAGCAGGGCGGCCGAGGCCACGAAGGACAGGGCATCGGCGATCAAGGCAACGGGTGCGCTCAGGAGTTGGACGAGGGCGCCGCCCACCGCGGGGCCGACGACGTGGGAGGCGGACCGGCCGGCGCTGAGCTTGCTGTTCGCGTCGACGTAGGACGAGCGTGGCACGAGGTGGGCGAAGAAGGGCGGGTAGGCGGTGTTGAACAGAACGGCGGCGGCGCCGGTCAGCAGTGCCACGGCGTACAGCTGGAGGAGCGTCACGGAGCCCGCGAGGTAGGCGACGGGCACGGTGAGCAGCACGCCCGCGCGGACCAGATCGGCGAGGATCATCAGGCGGCGCTTGTGGAGGCGGTGGTCGACCCAGGCGCCCAGCACGACGGCGAGGAGGTTCGGGGCCCAGACGAGCGCGGTCAACCATGCGACCTGGCCGGCCGAGGCGTGCAGTGCCGCCACGGCGATCAAGGGCAGCGCCAGTTCGGAGATCCGGTCGCCGAACTGCGACACCGACTGCCCCGTCCAGAAGCGGACGAAGCGTCGGTTCCGCCACAGTGATGCCGAAGGGTCCTTGTCCGGTAAGGAGTTCATGCCGTGCCGCCCGTCGGGTCGGCTGTCCTGTCGTCCGCCGGTTCGGCTGCCGTGTCGTTCGGCCGGTCGTCGGCCGCCTCCGGCAGGACGTAGCGCAGCAGCCGGACGCTGCGGCTGTCGTTCGGCCGTTGCGCAGGGTCGCGGGTGATGTAGGGCACGAGGACGCGCTCGATCGCGTTCTCGATGGCTGCGAGTTCCTCCGCGGAGACCACGATGCGGGTGTTGGCCAGCCCTGCCGGCTTGCGCCAGACCGGATCGAGTCCGGGTTCGGTTTCGGTCATCCACCGCTGCGGCAGGGTCGCGGAACGGGCGAACATCTCCCGGGACAGCACCCGTGCGGCGGACCGGCCCTCGTCGTCCTCCGGTGTCTCGAACCGGAAGCCCCGCGCCGCGGCCTCCCACCGCCGCTCGCGGCGGTCCGTTCCGGCCTCGGCGTCGCGGACCAGTCCGAAGCCGGCCAGGTGGCGCAGGTGCCAGCTGGTCACGGACGGGGTGGCTCCGACATCCGGTGACAACTGTGTGGCCGTTGCCGGCCCGTGCCGTTGCAGCCGTTCGAGGATCGCAAGCCGTACCGGATGTGCCAGGGCTCGCATGGCCTTCGGGTCGGTGATCTCGATGTCGCCAAGGCGGTTCTCATGCTCCATGGCGTGAGAGTGTTCTCTCATAATACGTGAGAGTCAACTCTCATGAATTGCCCGATGCGTCGAACTCCTCGGACTGTCCGGCCGGTTGACGGGAGGTGAGCCGGCCGCCCGGTACCTCCCAGGTGCCGCCGTCCGGGGTGGCGCCGTGCAGGCCGTCGAGGGTTCCGGGGCCGGTCAGGGCGGGCAGTCGGGGGTCGGCGAGGGAGGCGAACGCGACGGTGCGGGCCGGGTCGAAGCCGGTGGATCGGCGCAGGCGGCGGGCGAGGTGGGCGAAGCCGGGAACGGCGGCCGCGATCACCCAGGCGTCGGGGGTCTGGGCGGTCAGGCGGCGGGCGGGGCGCAGCCAGGAGGCGGCGTCCTCCGGCCAGTCCACCCGGGCGAGGACGGTGCCGCCGCGGGCCTGCCAGGCCTCGGCGAACGCGCTCGCGGCGGCGCGGGAGGCCACGTCGCGGCCGTGGCCGATCGTCACGGTTCGGACGTGGGGGGTGAGTTCCGTCAACAGGCGGATGAGGGAGGCGAGTTCGGCTTCGGTGTGCGGGGTCGCGGGGTGGTGGGGACGTTCCGGCGTGATGTCCATCGGGTGTACTCCTCGGGCAGGCAGACGGCGCAGGGGCGGTACCCGGCGGCGATGGCGGCGGGCTCGTCGGCGAAGAACACCCGGTGCGCGACGTCGTGCCCGCGGGCGACGGCCCGCCGGGCGGACGGGCAGTCGAGCCGCCCGTAGAGCCGGTTCCGGCGGTGTCCGCCGAGGGTGCCCCGCACGGCCCGGTCCGGTCAGGGTGGAGCCGGGCTGCGGTCGGCTCACCGGGAAGGTGGGGTCGGGTGTGGTCACGAGGCGTCGTGGAAGACGAGGCCGAGGGTGTGGCGTCGGCCGGAGCGGACGGTGCTCACGCCGTGCCGCATCGGTGCGGCCGACCAGCCCCGCTTGGTCGCGACGGGCCGGTCGCGGGTGGTGAACACCAGGCCGCGGCCCTGCGGGAGGGTGGTGGCGGAGCCGCGGGACTGGGCGCGGGGGCGCTGCTCGGTCATGAGGAACTCGCCGCCGGTGAAGTCGGTGCCGGGGGCGTCGAGGCCGATGACGACCTGCAGCGGGAAGAGCATGTCGCCGAACACGTCACGGTGCAGGGCGTTCCAGTCGCCGGGGCCGTAGCGCAGCAGGATCTGCGCGGACCTGGTCTGGCCCGCCGCGTGGCAGCTCGCCAGCCACGCGTCCAGGTCGTCGGGCCAGGGGGCGGGGGTCCGGAGTCTGGCGGCCCAGTCGCGCGCGACGGGCAGCAGGCGGGGGTAGAGGGCTTCGCGCAGTTCCCCGACGAGGGCGGGCAGGTCGTGCGTGAAGTAGCGGTACTGGCCGGAGCCGAAGCGGTGGCGGGCCATGTCCACGGTCGTGCGGAAGCGGTCGGGCCGGTCGTAGAGGGCGGTGACCGCCCGGCACTCGGCCGGGGTGAGGAGCGGGCCGGTGAGGGCGTGGCCGTACTCGTCGAGCTCGCGCGCCAGGGCTGCCCAGTCGGTGCCGTCGAGGCGGTCGGTGCCGTCAGGGCGGGCGGCGTGGCCGGTGCCGTCAGGGTGGGCGGCTGCCGGGGCGGTGTCGGTCATCGGGTCCGTCCTCGCTGGTCGGGAGCGTGTGCTCGCGACGATGCCGCACTCCGCGGACGGACACCGGCGGCATTCGGACGGTGCATTCGGACGGTGCGTGCGGACGGTGCGTTCCGGTGCGCCCGGGCCGACCGCACCCCGGCGGCGGCGCACCGCACCGCGGTGGTGCACCACACCCCGGCGGCGGCGCACCGCACCGCGCCACCGTCGGGGCGGGGACTCAGCCGAGGAGTGTGGCCACCAGCCGGTCGAGTGCCCGGATGTCCTCCGCGGGCAGGGCGCGCAGGGCGTCCGGCGGGGTGGTGAGGATGTCGATGGCGCGGGCGGCCTTCGTCGCGCCCTCCTCGGTGAGGTGGACCAGCTTGGAGCGGCGGTCGGCGGGGTTGGTGATGCGTTCGGCGAGGTCGCGCCGCACCAGGTCGTCCACGATGACGGTGGTGTACGGCGGGTCGGCGCCGAGCCGTTCGGCCAGCTCCCGCAAGGTGATCGGGCCGGCGGCGAGCCGGCGCAGCGCCCTGACCCGGCTGAAGCTCATGCCGAGGGCCTCGGAGACGGCCTTGCGGCGGTCGTAGCGTTCCAGCACGAGCGCGTTCATCCCCTGCCAGACCCGGGCCGCGATCCGGTCGTCGGCCTCGGTGGCTGCGGCAGTCCCGGCGGCCGGGTCGGTCTCGTCGCTCCTGTCGGTCCCGTCGCTCCCGCCGGTCCTGCCGGCTTCCGGGTGCCCGCCGGCGTCAAGGCGCTCCATCAGGCGTCCACCGTCTCCTTCGTCTCCCTGGTCCCCTCACCCGCCTCCTCGGCGGCGAGCCGCTCCGCTGTGCGTTCGGCGGTCGCCCGGGCCCAGCGGCCGGAAGTGAGCGTACCGGTGACCAGTACGGCGGCTCCGCAGCCGGCGATGATCCACCACGCGGTCCGCGCCGTGGCGGTGAACGTCGCGGGGTCGGTGTGGGCGGCGCCGGCGACCAGGGCGCCGATCACGGCCACGCCCAGGGACTGGCCGACCTGCCGGCTGGTGGAGGCGACGGCCGCCGCGACGCCGGCCTGGGAGCGGGGCATCCCGGAGACGGCGGTGTTGGTGATGGGCGCGTTGACCAGGCCGAATCCGGTGCCGAAGAGCAGGAAGGCGAGGACCAGCAGCCAGGTCGGCAGGTGCGTGGAGTAGCCGAGCGCCTGGAGTACGGCGCTCGCGCTCAGGGCCGTTCCGGCGAGTATCAGGGGTGTGCGCGGCCCCCGGGAGGCGACCATGCGTCCGGACAGCGGCGCGGTGAGCAGCGACATGACGGCCATCGGCAGCATGAACAGCCCGGCGTGCAGCGGGTCGAGCCCGCGGACGTCCTGGAGGTAGAGGGAGGTGAGGAAGAGGAAGCCGCCGAGGGCGGCGAAGGCGCCGATCGCGATGACGGTGGCACCGGCGAACGGCGCGGAGCGGAAGAAGCGCAGGTCGATCAGCGGGTCGGCGCGCCGGGGTTCGTGCCACAGGAGGGCGAGCAGTGCGGCCAGGGCCGCGGCCGTGCAGCCGAGGACGAGGGGCGAGGTCCAGCCGTGGTCCGGCGATTCGATGATCGCGTAGGTGAGTGCGGCGAGCAGGACGATGACGAGCAGCTGGCCGAGCGGGTCCGCCCGGCGGGCGCGGGCGGCCCGGGACTCGGGTATGTAGCGGCCGGTCAGGAAGAGGGCGGCCAGGCCGATCGGGACGTTGATCCAGAAGACCGCCCGCCAGCCGGCCGACTCCACCAGGGCGCCGCCGATGATCGGTCCGGCGGCCATGCTGATGCCCACGACGCCGCTCCACACGCCGATGGCGCGGGCGCGCCGGCGGGAGTCGGTGAAGGTGTTGGTGATGATCGACATGGCGACGGGGTTGAGCATCGACCCGCCGACGGCCTGGAGCATGCGGGCGGCGATCAGCCAGCCGAGCCCGGGGGCGAGGCTGCACAGCAGGGACGCCCCGGTGAAGACGATCAGTCCGATCCGGAAGACCCGGCGGCGGCCGATCCGGTCGGCGGTGGAGCCGGAGAGCATGAGGAACGAGGCCAGGACCAGGGTGTAGGCGTCGACCGTCCACTGGAGTCCGGAGACCGAGGTGTGCAGGTCGCGCCGGACGGCGGGCAGGGCCACGTTCAGGATGGTGATGTCGAGGCTGACGATCAGCAGGCTCATGCAGCAGATGGCGAGCACGAGCCAGGGCCGCGGTCGGGCGGCTTCGGGCATGACGGACGCTCCACAGGTATTTGTGTTGTTGTAATCATTGTGAGAGTACAACTAAATCGGCGATCGACACCAGCCCTTTCGGCGGACCTCGCCCCCGGTGCGCCGGCGGCTCATGTCATCATGTGAAGACATCAATTGGTGACTACATCGGGGAGAGTGTTCGATCGTGCACGCAGCGGACTTGCGGCAGCGGGCCCTGATGCCCGTCCTGGTGTTCCTCGGCACGGTCGTGGCCGTCATCAGCAGCCTCGGCGCGCCGCTGGTGCCGACGATCGCCGCCGTCGACCACGTCTCCCTCTCCGAGGCGCAGTGGTCACTGACCGTCACCATGCTGGTCGGGGCGGTCGCCACCCCGGTCATGGGACGGCTGGGCGACGGGCCCCGGCGCCGGGCCGTGATGCTCGGCGCCGTCGCCACCGTCCTGGTGGGCAGCGTGCTCGGCGCGCTCCCGCTCGGCTTCGAGTACCTGGTCGTCGGCCGGGCCCTGCAGGGCGTCGGACTCGGCCTGACCCCGCTCGCCATCGCCACCGCCCGTGACTGCCTCGCCGGCGAGCGCGCCCGCTCCGCCGTCGCCCTGCTCTCCATCACCACCGTGGCCGGCGTGGGCCTCGGCTATCCCCTCACCGGACTGCTCGCCCAGTCCTTCGGCCTGCACGCCGGCTTCTGGTTCGGCGCGACCATCAGCGCCGCCGCCCTCGCCGCCGGGGCGCTGGTGCTGCCCGCCGCCGCCGCCGACCGCCGGCCCGCGCCGCTGGACGCGCTCGGCGCCGTCCTGCTCGGCCTCGGCCTCAGCGGCGTGCTGCTCGTCCTCAGCGAGGGGGAGAACTGGGGCTGGACCGCCCCCGGCCTGCTCGCCCTCGCCGTCGGCGCCGTCCTGCTGCTGGCCTGGTGGGTCCACCACGAACTGCGCACCGCCCACCCGCTGGTCGACCTGCGCTCGCTGCGCAACCGCGTGGTGCTCACGGCCGACGTCGCCGGGCTCGTCGCCGGCGTCGGGATGTACCTGCTGATGTCGCTGCTGACGCGGTTCGTGCAGACCCCGAGCTCCGCCGGCTACGGCTTCGGCGCCACGGTCACCGTCGCGGGCCTCGTCCTGCTGCCCTTCTCGGTGACCAGCGTGCTGTCCAGCAAGGTCGTTCCGGTCCTGGCCCGGCGCACCTCCCCGGCGCTGGTGCTCCCCATCGGCTGCGGACTGTCGCTGCTGTCGATGCTGTTCTTCCTGACCGCCCACGACCGGCTCTGGGAAGCGTTCGCGGTGCTGGCGATCGCCGGACTGGGCGTCGGCTGCACCTTCGCCGTGATGCCCGGACTCATCGTCGGCGCGGTGCCCGCCGACCAGACCGGCAGCGCCGTCGCCTTCAACCAGGTGCTGCGCTACGTCGGCTACTCCACCGGCAGCGCGCTCAGCGCCGCCGTGCTGCAGGCCCACACCGCACCCGGACACGTCCTGCCCTCCGGCGACGGCTACCGCGTGGCCACCCTGATCGGCTGCGCGGTGTGGGTACTGGTCGCGGTGATTACCATCGTCCTGCCGCGGCACCGTGCCGCGACCGGCCCCGGCGTGACCGTTCCCGGCGTGACCGTTCCCGGCGTGACCGCCCCGGGCGTGACAGCCCCCGGCGTGACCACCGCGGCGGGCGGCCGGCCGTCGGGGCGGACCGTGGACGAGGAGCAGCCGGTGAACGAGAGCACGACCGTGGCCACCCCGGGCGGGAGCACCCCGCCGGGACGCGACAGCGGAGCGCGCACGTGACCCGGCCCCCCGACCGGGCACGCCGACGGGACGCGGCCCGCAGCCGCGAGGAACTGCTGAACGCGGCCGGCGAACTCTTCGCCGAACGCGGATTCGAACGCACCACCACCCGGGAGATCGGCGAACGCGCCGGCGTCGACCCGGCCCTGATCGCCCGCTACTTCGGCGGCAAGACCCAGCTCTACCTCGCCACCGTCCAGGCCGAACACGGCGACGAGACCCCCGCCGACCTGCTCGACCCCGAGCGGCTCGGCGACCTGCTCGAACGCTTCCGGCGTCGCACCAGCCCGATCCTGCAGATCGTCATGCTGCCCTCCGACGACGCCTCCGTCCGGGAGGCCGCGCAGGCGCACCTGTACCGGCGGCTGGTCGACCCGCTGCGCGAACGCTTCGAACGCGAAGGCCTCGACCGCCCCGAACTGCGCGCGGAACTCGCCGTCGCGGCGTTCGGCGGCGTGATCCTCGCCCGCTCCGCCGGCGCACTCGACCACCTCGCCGGGGCGCAGCCCGCCGAGGTGATCGACCTGCTCCACGAGCTGCTGAGCGCGGCAGGCGGGCACGCGCCGCCCGCCGACGCACCGCCGTTCGGCGACTGAGGGACGGGACCCGGGGCGCGGCCGGGACCGTCCCGTCGGACGTCCGGGTCGTCCGGGTCGTCCGGGTCCTCCGGCCGTCCGTGTCGTCCGGCTACCGGGTCGATCGGTCGCTGAGTCGCTGAGTCGCTGAGTCGCTGAGTCGCTGGGTGTTTCCGCAGGTCAGGGTGGTGACAGGGACTGAAGTGACTGAGATTCGGGATTGGGTGCGCGTTCTGCCCTCGTCCTTCGCCACTGGACCTTGACCGGTTGCCGCCCGACCCCGCCCAACGCCAGTGTGTGCCGGCGAAGTCTGATCGCCGCAGGTCACCGGCATCCGGCTGCACAATGCCTCGGCCGGTCCTTCGCCGGCCATTGGCAAGGAGGACAATCGGCCCATGAGCTTTCTGCAGGAGAAGGTGGAGCGGAACGATCTGATCAGAGTGGTGATCACTGGTTCGCCCGCCCCGCAGCAGTTCACCGCGATCGTCGAAGAGGTGTACTCGGCACGGGTCTTCGAGGGCAACGCGGGATCGGAGATCCGCTTCGTCGGCAAACCGACTCACTGGGGCCAGCGGTCACTCGCCGTGGGCCAACGCGCTCTCCTCTTCATCAGCCGTATCTCCGGCAGGTGGTACGAGGACGCCTGGGAGGGCGATCTTCCCATCGAGGAGATCGACGGCTCCGAGTACGCGCTCTACCGGGTCGCTCATGAGAGTGTCCTCACCTTCGACGGGCTGTCCGACTCCCTCAGGGCCGGCTGCCGACCGCACCCCACCCTGCCGATCACCACGTGTTTCAACCTCGCCGCGTTGGAGTGTCATCTGAACGGCCTCATCAAGCAGGCCCTGCTGTAGACGAGCGGACTGGGCGCGGATCCTGCTGGCGGCGGAGATCGTCTTCGTCAGTGACCTCGTGGGCTCGGGGACCGAGTGGTCCACGACCACGGGGTTCGCCGACGAGGCGACGATCAGGATGCTGAGGTCGATCCAGCGGAAGCTGGGCGGCACCGTCCGTCCCTACTACGGCACGTCCCCGAGCGAGTAGCGGCAGGGGGGCGGCGCAGGGCCCCCGACTCGATGCCTCCGGCCGTTCGCACCCTCCGGCGTGGCCCTGCGTGCCGGCACCGACAGCGGCACCGGCGCCCGCGCAGGGTGCCCGGGAGCGACTCAGTCGCTCAGTCGCTCGGTGTTTTCGCAGGTCAGGGCGGTGGCAGGGACTGAAGCGACTGAGTTCCGGGATTGGTCCCACGTTCTGCCCGCGTGCTGTTCCGCCGGTGCGCCGGTCCGCCGGGACCTCGCTGCCTCGGACCGCCGCGACGCCCTCGTCGGCCGACGGGCGGCGACCGGCGGCTTCGGTGTCGGTGCCCGGTCGGCCGGGCACCGGGGCCGTCAACGCTCGGGCACGTCGTCACCCGATCCGGGAGCCCCGTGGCCATCGGCCGCCCCCGGGCGCGGAAGCCCGCGCCGCCCGTGCCGGTGCTGGGCGTCGGGGAGCCGGGAACGGGGGGAGTCCGTCGCCCGTCACCCGATCGGTGGGTGCCCGTATCCGAGTGCCCGTCGGCCGCGTTGGTACGGCACCAGTCGGTAGGCCGGCACACGACTGCTCTGGTACCACCCGACGACGACAGCGGCAGAAGAGGGCGGCATGCTCCAGATCTCAGTCGAGGACTCCGAGATCGGCCCCGGCGAGGCCCACCGGTGGCACCTGGTCCCCCTGACCGGCGCCGACGGGCCCGCCCCGCGCCGGATGACCGGTTACAACCAGGCGAAACATTTCACCGTCGCCCAGCACGCGCAGAGCGTCGACGAACCGATCCGCTCCTACGTGGCGTCCAGCTTCGAACTCACCGGCCGGGTGGACCTGGACGCGCTGGCCGCCGCGCTGCTCCACCTGGTGCGGCGTCACGAGGTGCTCCGGGCGGTCTACCAGCCGCTGGGCGGGGACCTGGGCTGTGAGGTCCTCGACGCCGAGGAGGTGGCCGTCAAGCACGTCTACGCCGGCCCGCTGGAGACGCCCGAGGAGGTCACCCGCCACCTCCAGGAGGCGTTCGGGGAGGTGGACACGCTCTCCTGGCCGCTGATCACGATGGGCGCGGTGGTGCGCGCGGAGTCGACCACCGTCTGGTTCTCCTGCGACCACCTGGTCACCGACGGCCTCTCCAGCGCGATCGCGGTCAACGACATCGCCACGGCCTACCGGAGCCTCACGGCCGCCGACACCGGGCGCGGTGACGCCGACAGCGGTGACACCGGGAGCGGCGACGCCGACAGCCGTGACACCGGGAGCGGCGAAACCCCCGCCGCGCCCCGGCAGCCGGGCAGCTACCTGGAGTTCAGCCGCGCCCAGCGCCGGGCCAACCGGGCGATGCGCGCCGACGACGCGCGGCTGGACTACTGGCGGGCGTTCCGCGACCGCAACGGCGGCCTCTTCCCGGCCTTCCCGCTCGACCTCGGGGTCCGGCCCGGCCGGCTGTACGCGCCGGTCGCGAGCACCGAACGGCTGCTGACGGCCCGGCAGATCGAGGAGTTCGGCGCAGCCTGCCGGGCCCGCGGCGGGCGGCTGTCCATGGGGCTGCTCGCCGGCCTGGCGATCGCCCTGCGGCAGGAGGGCGGGCCCGCGGTGTACCGCGGGCTGGTGCCGGTCAACGAGCGCGGCCGGGGCGACTACGCGGAGTCGATGGGGTGGTTCATCAACACCCTGCCGATCGAGTTCCCGGTCGGGCCGCAGGCGGGTTTCGGCGAGGTGCTGGCCGCCGCGCAGGACGCCTACGGGCAGATGCAGGCCCACGCCGGGGTGCACTTCGTGAAGGCGTGGCGGCTGCTCGCCCCCGCCGAGTACGCGCGGCTGCACTACTGGCCGCACGCGGTGAACTTCTTCTCCTACATCGACTTCCGCCGGCTGCCCGGTGCCGGGCAGCACACCGCGCAGCGGGCCCGGCTGCACGTCTGGGTCTCCGGCTGCAACGGCGTCCTGCACTGGCTGCACCGCACCGACGAGGGCCTGTTCGTCAACACCATCCACGTCGACACCGCGCAGGCCCGGGCCACCAACCGGGCGCTGCTCGACGGCTTCACCCGCTGCCTCACCGAGGCCTCCTGACGCCTCCGGACGCTGCGACGACCGGCCGCTGAAACCTTCCGCCAGTGCCGCTTCGGCGCAGGCGCAGGCGCAGGCGCAGGCGTGGACGCGGACGTGGACGCGGACGCCGGGTCCGGCGTCCCGTCCCGGCCCGGCGGCTACGCGCCGAGGTGGTGCAGGACGGCCAGGACGCGGCGGTTGTGGTCGGTGGTACGCGGCAGGTCCAGCTTGTCGAAGACGGCGTTGAGGTTCTTCTCCACCGCGCTCAGCGAGATGTGCAGCCGCTGCGCGACGGCGGTGTTCGTCCAGCCCTCGGCGAGCGCCTCCAGGACGCTGCGCTCCCGCGGGGTGAGCCGGGCCAGCGGGTCGACGCGGGTGGTGTGCACCACCAGCCGGCGGACCACCTCCGGGTCGATCGCCGTGCCGCCCGCCGCGACCCGCTCCAGGGCGTCCAGGAACTCCTCGACCTCGGCGACCCGGTCCTTCAGCAGGTAGCCGACCCGCTCCGCGCCTGCCTCCAACAGCCGGGCCGCGTAGCCGCGTTCGACGTGCTGGGACAGCACCAGCACGCCCACCTCCGGCCACTGCTCGCGGATCTGCACCGCCGCCCGCAGCCCCTCGTCGGTGTGCGTCGGCGGCATCCGGATGTCCACCACCACGACGTCCGGGGGCTGTTCGGCCACGGCCGCGGTCAGCGACGTCGCGTCGCCGACCGCGGCCAGCACCTCGTGCCCCTCCTCGGCGAGCAGCCGGACCAGCCCCTCCCGCAGCAGGGTCGAGTCCTCGGCGAGGGTCACGCGCATGGCAGCTCCGCGGTGATGACGGTCGGGCCCCCGGCGGGGCTGTGGACGTGGAGGGTGCCGTCCAGTGCGGCGACCCGACCGCGCAGCCCGGTCAGGCCGCTGCCCGCCGGGTCCGCGCCGCCGTCGCCGTCGTCCTCGACCCGGACGGTGAGCAGCGGGCCCGCCCCGTACAGCCGGGCCGAGACCGCCGAGGCGCCGGAGTGCTTGGCGGCGTTGGTGACGCACTCGGACACCACGAAGTAGGCTGCTGTGCGCACCGGTTCGGGCAGGGGGGCGGGCACCTCGTAGTGCAGCCGCAGTGGGATGGCGCACCGCTCGGCGACCCCGCCCAGCGCCTCCTCCAGCCCCAGGGTGTCCAGCGCCGACGGGTAGGCCCGCCAGGCGACCTCGCGCAGCTCGGTCAGCACCTCCCGCGCCTCCCGGTGCGCCTGGTGCAGCAGTTCCCCGGTCCGCTCCGGGTCCCGGCCGCGCCGGGCCCGTCCGAGCAGCATCGCCAGCGCCACCACCCGCTGCTGGACGCCGTCGTGCAGGTCCCGCTCGATCCGCCGCCGTTCCGCGTCCACCGCCCGCACCACCGCGGCCCGGCTGTCGGCGAGTTCGGCGATCCGGCGGCGCAGCAGCTCCGCCTCGGACGGCCCGAAGCACTCCCGCGCCGTCCGGGCGTCCAGCGCGGCGAGCGAGAACAGGCCCTGCACGGCGAGGAACAGCAGCACCCCGCCGAGCAGCACCTGGGTCGCCAGTTCCTCCCAGCCGAGCGAGCCGCGCGCCACCCCGCCGGCCAGCAGCACGGCCAGCCCCGCGCCGAACACCAGCAGGCCCAGGACGACCCCGGTGAGCAGCCCGGTGCCGCTGCGCACCGCGAGGTAGCGCAGCAGCCTGCGGTCGTCCGCGCGGTAGTGCCGGGGGAAGCGGTCCCCGAAGAACGCGCCGCGCCGGGCCCGTTCCAGGCCGGAAAGGCGGCGCACCCCGGAGAGCAGGCTCCGCTCCGCGTACGGGCGGGTGCGCGGCCAGAGCAGGAAGGGGCCGAGGGCGACGCCGGCGGACAGCAGGTACAGCGCGGCGAGTGCGGCGCTCGGGCAGCCGAGCAGCATTCCGGTGGCGCGGCGCTGCCATGACGCGGTGTCTGTTCCGTCCCCCTGCACGGGGTCCGAGTCTACGGGCCCGGCCGGTGCGTCCGTCGGGCTGCTCGTCGGACTGGGCAAGCGACTCGGCAGAAGGCCGGGCAACGGACCGGTCAACGGGCGCGGCGGTGCTGGGCGGTGGTGTGACGCCCGCGCCACCGCAGCACGACGTACCCGGCCACGGCCACCAGGACGACCACCAGGACCGCCTTCGAGAACAGGCCGACGTACGTCTCCACCGCGTCCCAGCGGTCCCCGAGCAGGAAGCCGGCCATCACCAGCACGCTGTTCCAGACCAGGCTGCCGAGCGTGGTCAGCATGACGAACGCGGGCAGCGGCATCCGCTCGACCCCGGCCGGGACGGAGATCAGGCTGCGGAAGATCGGCACCATCCGGCCCAGCAGCACCGCCTTCGTCCCGTGCCGGGCGAACCACGCCTCGGTGCGCTCCAGGTCGGTGGCCTTGACCAGTGGCAGCCGGGCCCAGATCGCGTGCATCCGCTCCCGGCCGAACAGGGCGCCCAGCCAGTAGAGGACGACGGCGCCGGCGACCGAGCCGAGGGTGGTCCAGGTCAGGGCGGAGGCGAGGCTGATCACGCCCTGTCCGGCGGCGAAGCCCGTCAGCGGCAGGATCACCTCGCTGGGCAGCGGCGGGAACAGGTTCTCCAGGGCGATCGCCAGGCCGGCGCCGGGGCCGCCCAGGGTGTCGACCAGGTGGGCGGCCCACCCGGCGAACCCGTCGGCGGGCTGTGCGGCGGCGAGGACGGCGTGGGGCATGACGGGCTCCCTGACGGTTGTGTCGGAGCGCTGCTGCGCTCAGGTACCGTCCACGCTAGAAACCGCTGGTCAGCGGCGGTATGCGGGTTTCCGGCGAACCGTATGCGGGTTTCCGGCGAACCGTCTGCGGGTTTCCGCACCCCGTGCCCTGCGGTTTCCCGCAGGGGACGGGCGGGGTGTCAGCTGGGGCGGGGGGTGGCCAGCGTGCCGTTGACGACGACCCGGAACATCCAGGCCAGCCGGTCCTCGGGCGCCCCGGACACCAGGTCGTCGCCGAGGGCGGCGATCCTCGGGTGGGTGGCGGCGGGGGCCGCGCGCAGGGCTTCGCCGAGTGCGTGGTGCTCCGCCTCGGCCTCGGGGTCGGCGTCCCGGGCGGACTGCTCGGCGGCGGTCGCGGTGGCGGTCAGCAGCAGGACGTCCACGCCCCAGGCCGCCTGGGCGTCCGGCACGCCGCCCTCCTGGAGCAGGGTGAGGAGTGCCTCGACGAGGGCCAGGTAGTGGGGACCGGACGGCCGGGCCACCAGGGCGGCGTGGGCGAGCGCCGGGTGCCGGAACAGCACCGCGGTGCAGGAGTCGAGGACCTGCGCCAGCCGCTCGCGCCAGTCCCCGGCCGCCGTCACCGGGGAGAGGTCGACCTGGCCGAGGTACTCCTCCAGGATCGCGGCGTGCAGTTCCGCGGTGTTTGCCACGTACACGTAGAGCGAGGCCGGCCCGGTGTCCAGCTCCTGCGCCAGCCGGCGCATCGTCACTCGCTGCAGCCCCTCCGCCTCCAGGATCCGGACCGCGGCGGCGACGATCGCCCGGTGGCTCAGCGCGGGCTTGGCCGGCCGCTCGCGGCGGCTGCGCGGGTGCGCGGGGGAGGGGGCCGGGGAGGGGGCGGCGGAGGGGGTGGCGGAGGGCGAACCGGTCATGCCCGACAGCGTAGCGATCGTGTTCGTGACGAACTAGTTCGCGGGTGCAGGTGCAGGTGCGGGTGCGGGTGCGGGTGCGGCGGTAGGCGTGGTGGTGGGCGTGGTGGTGGGCGTGGCGGTAGGTGTGGGCTCGGGCGCGGGGCCGGCGAACAGCTCCGCCAGACCCCGCAGGCCGTCCGGCCCGAACATCAGCTGCAGGCTCGCCGCGGATTCGGCGGCCGATACCTCGGAGCGCGGGAACAGCGCGTCCTCGTAGGCGGCCAGGGCGGCTTCCGGGTCGCCCGGGTGGCGGGCGAGGGCCAGGCCCAGTTCGGCCCCGTCGAGCATGGCGAGGTTGGCGCCCTCCCCGGCGAACGGGGACATCAGGTGCGCGGCGTCGCCGAGCAGGGTCACCCCGGGTACGCGCTCCCAGCGGTGGCCGACCGGCAGGGCGTGGATCCGGCGCGGCACCAGGGCGCCGTCGGCGTCGGCGACCAGGGCGCGCAGGTCGTCGGCCCAACCGTCGAAGTGGGCGAGCACGGCCGCCTTGGTGGCGGTGCGGTCCTCGGCGTCGACGGAGTCCAGCCACTCCTCACCCACCCGCAGGGCGGTGTAGACGTGGATGCTCCGGTCGCCCTCGCGGTGCGCGAGGAAGCCGCGGTCCTCGGCGACGGAGAGGAAGAACCCGCCGCCCACCAGGGCGGCCACCGCCGGGTGTCGGGTGTCGACCTCGTGCAGGTCGGCCTCCAGGAAGGAGATGCCGGTGTAGACGGGCCGCGCCCGGGACAGCAGCGGCCGGATCCGCGACCACGCGCCGTCCGCGCCGACCAGCAGGTCGGTGGTGATCGCCGTCCCGTCCGCGAAGGCGACCTCGTGCCGGCCGTCGCCGAGCGCCCGGACGCCGACCGCTTTGCGCCCCCAGTGGACGGTGCCGGCGGGCAGTGAGCCCAGCAGCAGCGCCCGCAGGTCGCCGCGGTCGACCTCGGGGCGGCCGCCGGTGCCGTCGTCCTCCTGCTCCAGCCGGACGACGCCGTCCGGCCCGACCAGCCGCACCGCCTCGCCGCCCTCGTGGACCAGCTGCCGGAACCGCTCGTGCAGCCCGGCGGCCCGCAGCGCCTGCTGGCCGGAGTCCTCGTGGATGTCGAGCAGGCCGCCCTGGGTGCGGGCCTCGGGGGAGGGCTCCAGGTCGAAGACGGCGGCCGGGACGCCGTGGACGTGCAGGACGCGGGCGAGGGTGAGGCCGCCGAGCCCGGCTCCGATGACGGCGACGGGGTGGTGCTGGGTGCTCATGGTTCGCTCCTCGTGGTGCTCGGGGGTCGGTCCGGTTCTTCCTCCACGGTAACGAACATGTTCGTAACGAACAAGTTCGTTCGGCGCACGTCCGGGCCGTGACGGCGCGGGGCGGGCGCGTAGGGTGCCGGGATGATGACGATGCCGGAGGAGTTCGCGCGCAGCACCGTCGAACGTGAGGGGGAGGCCGGGGCGCGGTGGATCGCGGCGTTGCCCGGGACCGTGGAGGACTTGCTGGGGAGCTGGGCCTGCGTGCCGGACGGCGAGGTCATGCACGGGGGCGTCGGTGTCGTCGTCCCGGTGCGCCGGCGGGGCGGGGAGAGCGCCGTGCTGAAGGTGTCGTTCCCACACCCGGGGAACGTCCACGAGCCGGACGCGTTCGTGGCGTGGGCCGGGCGCGGCGCCGTCCTGATGCACGAACGCGACGACGAGCGGTACGCGATGCTGCTGGAGCGGGCGGAGCCCGTGACCCTGGCGGAGGTCGAGGACGGCGACGAGCTGGTGGCGGTCGCCGGGCGGCTCAACCGCCGCCTGGCCGTCCCCGCGCCGCCCGGCCTGCCCCGGCTGCGCGATCAGGCCGCGGCATGGGAGGAGCAACTGCGCGCGGACGCCGAGGCGTTGGCGCACCCCTTGCCGGGCCGCGTGCTGGACGCGGCGGTGGCGACCGTCCGGGAACTGGGCCGGACCCAGCCGGACACCCTCGTCCACGGTGACCTCCACGCGCGGAACATCCTGCGCGCCGGCCGCGAACCGTGGCTCGCCGTCGACCCCAAGGGGTACGCCGGGGATCCCGCCTACGACGGCGGCACCCTGCTGAAGTCCCGCGCGCTGACGCTCCTCGACGCGGACGACCCGCGCCGGGCCGTCCACCGCATCCTGGACGTGTTCGCCGAGACGGCCGAACTCGACCGCGAACGGGTCCAGTGCTGGGCCCAGTTCCATGCCGTCCAGGCGGCGTTCTGGGGCCGCCGCCACGGCTTCCGCGTCGCCCGCAGCGGACCGCGACTGGACTGGCTCACCCGATTCGCGGACCGGTTGGCGGAGTTGCTCACCGTGCGGTAGTCCGCGGGGCAGTGCCGGCCCGCCCGCCGTCGGCCCGCCCGCCGTCGGGTCGGGCGACGTCAGGTCCGGCGGGCGTGGGAGGCGAGGCGGTCGGCGAACGCGGCGACGAGGGTGCGCAGTTCCTCGGGGCGTTCGATGACGAAGGGACGGTCGATGGCGGCGAGGACCGGCGGCAGCCAGTCGAGCCGCTCGGCCCGCAGCGCGACGCGCGTCCAGCCCTCGGTCGTACCGTCGCCGCCCGTTCCCGTTCCCGTTCCCGTCCTGGCCCCCGCCCCAGCTCCTGGTTCCGCCCGTGGTCCCGGTTCGGGCGCGGGTTCGGAATCCTCCAGGGTCGCGACGCTCCCGGGGAGGTGGACGCGGATCCGCTCGGCCGTGGCCCGGATCCGCACCACCACCTCGTGCCGGTACCCGGCCGTGGCGAACCCCGAGAGCACCCGCTGGGCCGGGTCCGGTCCGGCGGGTGCGTCGAAGGTGCCCGGCTGGGCCCGGGCGCCCGTGATGCGGTCGAGCCGGAAGGTCCGGTCCTCGCCGATCCCTGGGTCCTCGCCGGTGACGTACCACCGGCCGCCGTGGGCGACGATGCCGTACGGGTGCAGCGTGCGTTCGGTGGTGCTGCCGTTGCGGTCGGTGTACCGGACGGCGACGGGGCGGCGGTGGCGCACCGCGTCGGCGAGGGTGAGCAGGACCTCGGCCTCCGGCGCGACGGCGGTGTCGGGCCGGTCGGGGTGGCCGGTCAGGTCGGGGCGGCCGGCCCGGTCGGTCAGGTCGGTCCGACCGGTGAAGGAGAGGGAGTCCAGCAGGGCGTCGAGGCGGCGGGCGACGTGCCGGGGCAGCACCCGCCGGATCTTGGCCGCCGCGGTCTCGGCCGCCGTGCGCTGGGCGGTCGCCAGACCCGTCCGGGGGCCGGCGACCAGTCCGAGCAGCACGGCCAGCGCCTCGTCGTCGTCGAGCATCAGCGGGGGCAGGCGGTACCCGGGGGAGAGCCGGTAGCCGCCGTACCGGCCGCGCACCGACTCCACGGGCACGTCGAGGTCGACCAGGTGGCCCACGTAGCGCCGCACGGTGCGCCCGTCGACGCCGAGGCGGTCGGCGAGTTCGGCGACGGTCCGGGTACCGCCCGCCTGCAGCAGTTCCAGGAGGGTCAGCACGCGGCCGGTGGGTCGGGACACGGTTCACAGCCTAGGGCGAATAGTGGACCGGTTCTGTCCACTATTCCTCCTAGTCTGCGGAGCGCACGGCCGCACCGGCTGCGGTCGGCTCCGCACACCCGAGGAGAATCACCATGGACTTCGTTTCGATCCGCGTCATCACCGGCGACGTCGCGCGCCTGGTCGGCTTCTACGAACGGGCCCTGGGGGTGCGGGCGGAGTGGGCCACCGAGGACTTCGCCGAACTGCGGACCACGGGCGCCACGCTCGCGATCGCCGGCGTCCGCACCGTCCCGCTGTTCGCCCCGGGCTCGGCCGCCCCGGCGGCCAACCGCAGTGTGATCACCGAGTTCCTCGTCGACGACGTCGACCGCCTCCACCGGGACCTGACCGGGTTCGTCACGGACTTCGTCACGGAGCCCACCACGATGCCCTGGGGCAACCGCTCGCTGCTGCTCCGCGACCCCGACGGCAACCTCGTCAACTTCTTCACCCCCGTCACCCCGGCCGCCGTCGCCAAGTTCACCCGCTGACGGGGCGGTCCCCGGTGCGGGCCGAGGGGCCGGTGCCCGCGGGGCAGCCGATCTCCGCGATGTCCTCGGCCAGGTCCGCGAGGGTGAGCTCAGGGTTCAGCGCGGACACGAGTGCCCGGCTGAGCGGCCGCAGGGCGTACAGGTCGCGCACCGCCCCCAGGTCCACGGGGACCTCGTAGCCGTCCTCGGCGAAACGCCGGAACGCCTCCGGTGAGCGCTCGACCAGGAGCTCGAACAGGGCCGTCGCCCCGTCGGGGTCGGCGTGGCCGGCCGGGAAGCCGATCACGCCGTGCTGCCGGCGGTCGTCCGCCGCACCCCGCCACAGGCAGGCCGTCACGACGGGGACGCCGTGCTCGTCGGTGAACGCCGGCTCCTCGACGAAGGGCCGGAAGACCGCCGGGACGTCGTCGATCACGCCCGGCCAGGGCTCGCCGTCGTTGCCGTACGGGCTCGTCGGGGCCTCGTGGCCGAAGCCGCGCACGTAGGTGCCGGCCGTGGAGAACACGACGGCGTACTCGTCCCCCGACCCGTTGCGCATCGACGCCATCTCCTCGTCGTCGGCCCAGGCCGCGTCGAAGGAGTGGTACCGGCCCGCCCAGTCGGGGCTCAGGATCGCGTCGAGCATCGCCGGCGAGCGGCACAGGCCCGCAGGCGGGCGATGGAGGGGAGCCGGCGGGCCACGTCATGGACGGTCATGCGCCCATCCAAGCCGCTACCCCTGACAACCGGACCCCGGAGCCGGGCGGGTGGACCGGCGGCGGTCGGGGGCGCGAGCGCGCCGGTGCACCGGTGCCCGGTTCGCCGGCACACCCGCGCCGGGGCGTGGGATGAGGATGGGCCCGCCGGCTGACGGGCAGTCTGGTCGCACGGCCCGCCGGAGCACCCCCCGGGCC